>DAOUCM010000119.1:0-1871 GCA_034431895.1 Anaerolineales bacterium | reverse complement strand
ACAGTAGAGTTTGTAAGTTGAGAGTGGATAAATTCTTGCTCAAGATTTGAAAGTTTGACTTCAAGAATTACAACGAATTTTGCAATTCGGTCTAACCGTTGATTAGGTATAACTGTTCCTGCAAGTTCTGCCAACAATGAACCAGCAAAAGGGACTGCGCCAAGAGTGCCTTTTATAGCAGAAGTAACATAATCAATCGGCTTGTTAGTGAGTTCATTAGAAGTTTCTTCTGAATTGCTCATAAAAACCTTTGCTTGAAAGGGAAGGGCTAACGGTTGGTTTTAGCGGCAGCGGCGGGGCAGGCAAGACACCTTCGCCTACCAAAGCCTTCGCTGGCTCGCGGCGCATCCCCGCAAGCGGCGAAGCCGCTGTCCGCTGCAAACGGTGTTGGGCGCTCACCCCTGCTGGAGCAAGACACCCTTGCCCGCAAGCGCTTTTTCTCGACTGGCAAGGTGCGGATGATATTGCCACACTCCATGATTTCTATAGCACAACGCCAGGCAAAGTGCAACAGCCAAAACACTCTCTGACTTTCACGCACCTATGCAGGCAAGACCATGACCAGGCAAGTCGCCTTCGCCTGCAACATAGCCTGCCCCCAAGCCAGGGACACGCCCAGGAGCGGACATCCTGCGCCGACCAGCCTCCCTTGCCAGCCCAGACGTTTTGACCTGCCCGTGCTACGCCAGGCAAACCACCTTCAGGGTCAGCACTCCGCCAGGGAGCAGGAAAGGGCGGATACCGCTAGGCAAGGCACCCTGACCGTAACGTTCACTGCCCGAAAGTCACTTGTGCAGGCAACACCCCCTACCAGGCAACCCATCCATCAGCCCCAGCACCTTCCCTTTTTCAAAGTTCATTCCATCTGCGCCCAACGGTTGGTTTTAGCGGCAGCGGCGGGGCTAGCAAGACACCACGCCCAAGACGCGACACGACGCGCTCGCGACCCGTACTGGGAGCGGCGAAGCCGCTGTCCGCTGCAAACGGTGTTAGGCTGCATGACCTTGCAAGATTGCGCGTCATGGCTGACTTGCGCTGGAACGTTCCGCTCACGGACGAGCAAATGCGCACTATCGCGCCAATGGCGAATCCACCCTTCGAGAGTGACATACCGTTCTAGGACGCAAGACTACCAGGTAAGAGAGAGTAAACATTACTCTCTCTTACTTGCTTTGTCAAGCCTTTTCTGCGAAGGGAGTTCAATAATGAAGAAGACAATCGAGCAAGCAATCGTCGTTCTAGCGGCGCTAGGTCTGGCTTACTGGCTAGGGCGCGTGGGAGCGTCTCTGCCGTTCGGCTTGCAGTGGAGCATTTCTTACATGCTCACGCGCTCGCTCTTCGACGCTCTACGTCGCGTGTCGAACTACGCGGTACTTGTCGCTGTCGCGCTTGCGCTTGCGCTCGTGTCGCTTGGGGCGCAACACGACAGGGCTGACGTGTTGCAGGCGCGGGAGGCGTGGAGAGCGGCAGAGCAAGAGACAGTACGCGCTTGTCGCGTGCCTGGCTCGGAAGAGTGTCTGGAAGCGCTCGACGCGGAGCGTGTCGCGGCGGCGAGGCTCTGCGACGTGACGCATGGAGCGGAATGCCCATGAACGCGCCTGCTTCGCGCTATCGCCTGCGAGCCTAACGGTTGGTTTCACCTGCCGCCGTGATACGCAAGACTCCACCGCTCACCAACCACCAAATTTACGCAAATCGCCGCCGCATACCCACGCCGAAGGCGGTCAGGTGCAAACGATGTGTGCGACCCGTTCGCTCGAAATTGTACCGCAAGGTACGAAGGATGAGCGGCAAGGTCATTGTACCTTGACAACTGAGTGTCCCTGTAAGTGAAAGTCTTACTCTCCAGGTGGTGGAGTAAAAGCACCTTC
>DAOUCM010000118.1:0-1610 GCA_034431895.1 Anaerolineales bacterium | reverse complement strand
GCCAAACAGAACGACAAAGGAAAAGCCTTCGAGCAATAAAATTATCGGTAATGTCAACATGATTTTCTCACCAATTGAAATGATACCGGATAGTATACCTTTCTTACTGGTTGTGTCAATGAGAATCCAGCATGACTAAGGAGGTGCGTTATCGAGGGAAAGAAATTACTATCTACATGGTTACGCAAAGCATGAGTGCATGTCCAATGATTTGCTAACCGCCTATACCATCATTTCGTCAAAAGATGAGGAGATAGTCATGAATGCCGTATTAACCCTTATTCTAGGCTTTGCTGGGATTGTCATTGGGTATGGATTCTACGCCAAGTCCATCAATAAAAACATCATCCAGCCCGATGAAAAGAAAGCCACCCCTGCCAAAATGTACATGGATGGCGTGGATTTCACTCCCGCAAATAAAAACGTCTTGTTTGGCTACCAGTTCAAGTCCATCGCTGCGCTTGGCCCCATCACCGGTCCGATCGTGGCCGTTCAATGGGGCTGGCTGCCAGCGTTGCTTTGGATCATCTTTGGCACGTTCTTCATCGGCTGGGTGCAGGATTATGCCAGCATCATCCTGGGCGTGCGCGAAGAGGGCCAATCCTTTGGCGCGTTGAGTTATCGCTTTGTCTCGCCGCGAGCGCGCAACATCCTGCTGACTTTCATCTACTTCTATCTGCTGCTCATCATGGGTGCCTTTGGCAAGATCGTCGGCTACGACTTGATGACCAACCCGGCTGTACCGTTGGGCGTGTTGCTCATCATTGGCGTCGGTTTATTGGCCGGTCAGATGACTTACAAGTGGAAGATGGACATCATTCTGACCAGTGTCTTGACCGTTGTACTGGCTTTCATTGCCATTTGGTTAGGTACGCTGGTGCCCGTCAAGAGTTTCATTGACAACGTCATCAATGGCGCTGTGGTCACCACCGCGGCAGATGGAAGCACGACGACCACTTATGCCAAGGTCTTTGGCGATGTCACACGCCCGCAGTTTATTTGGAGCCTGATCGTGCTGGTCATCTGTTACTTTGGCGCGATTCTACCCATCTGGCGTTGGGCGCAGCCCATCAACTACGTTGCCTTCTGGATCGTCTTCCTCGGCATCCTGGGTGGGACGATTGGTTTGCTCATCTGGCACCCGGCTTTCCCGTCTGATTTCCCGGCCTTCACGAACTGGGGCGGGAATCTATGCGCTTCGGCGGATTGCTCTGCCCTGGGAGAGACCAAGCCGCCGATTGCGCTCGGTCCGCTGTGGCCGATCCTGTTCGTGACCATTGCCTGCGGCGCCATCTCCGGCTGGCACAGCCTGGTCTCCTCCTCCGGCACCGCCCGTCAGTTGGAAAAAGAGACCGACGCCCTGTATGTGGGCGGCGGCGCCATGTTCCTGGAAATGTTCCTGGCGACGTTATCGGTGTTGACCGCCGTCGTTGGCGTGGGGGCCACCAAGGGTTTCATCGGATACGTCAAACTGATTGCGGCAGGCAAGAACGCCGGTGTCTTTGCCGTCGGCTTGAGCGAGATGCTGGCCAAGATCGGCGTACCGACTTCCTTTGGCCTGCCCTATGGCTCAGTCTTCCTGACCTTGATGGCCTTGACCATTATGTACC
>DAOUCM010000117.1:0-3161 GCA_034431895.1 Anaerolineales bacterium | reverse complement strand
CGCACGTGTTTTTTACACACCTGATGAGCGCGCCCCGTTTCATCACTCACCGTCTTGAAGGCATCGGCATCATCCGTGACAAGGACATCGGCTTCCACTGCATTCAAAATCGGTTCGAGCCAGGCTTTCAATTGTTCGGCTTCTTCACCGGGCAATTGGTCAATGCTCAATGTCAGACCATTCATCGCATCCACGCAGATGCCCAACATAAGCCATTTTCCTTTACACCGCACGCTGGTCACATCCGCTCCAACTGCTTCTGTGCGGTAGCCCTCGAACAAATGGCTTTGCTTCATACCGGGAACTTTTTCCGCAACCGCCTGCACCGCTCGATAGACACTGGTCTTGCCAATCCCTATCCCCAGACTCTCCAACACAAGGGCGACCGCTCCATAACTGAGCCCAAGAACATACAGCATCACCGCCAATCCTCTCACGCGTTGCGAGATGTGTTGCTTGCTCACTCCCTGTGGATAGACCCGGAAAGTATGACCACATTCTGCACATTGGCAGCGCCAAGCCTCTACTTCGGGGTATTTGGCATCCACAATCTTCTTTTTCACTACCTGGCGGATAGAGAAACGTTTCCCTTTACAACCCGACCTCGGACATCGTTTCGGAAGCTCAATGTGCTCCGGTTTGACTTCTGGCAAAAGCAGTTTGAGACGCATATCATCAGCTCGCTCGTGTTCGTTTGCTATCGGGGCAGTTGCTTGACTGCTCTACCATAATTTTATAACGCTTTTACCAGTATTGAAACAGTCACTCCTCTGCTATAATAGTGGATGGAGGTACATGATGAGCATTCAACAAATCCTTGCCGACATTCACGCGCTCGAAAAAGAACTGCTGGATTTCGAGCGCAAATATGGCATTCGCTCTGAAACCTTCTATGCGGCCTACATCAGCGGTGAAGAACCGGAAAACGAGGAGTGGGTATTGGATTTTGGAGAATGGGCCAGTGTATACAAAACCTGGCTTGCCCGTCAGGCGGATTATCGCAATGAAATTCAGCAGATTCAAAAGAAAGCCTCCAGCCTGGCAGGCTTGGTTCAAGTTTCTCCATGAACCCTTTGCGGACCGCTGAAGATTACGAACTGTTCCTCTATTCCCTGACAGAACAGTTCCCCTCGATAAAGCGCTCCACCCTTGTGTTCATTCGCCTGGGAGCAACGTTGGCGCGGGTGACGGGAGAATTATTCTTCGACAACGGAGTTCGAGTGGTTGTGCGCGAACGAATTCTCTATAATCGTCTGCCTGCCGTAATAGATGGGTATGGCTACGAGATATGGCGAGAAGGGGAGAAACTATACTGGTACGATTCCCAACCCCATCCCGAGGAGCCTTCTTTGCAAAGCACATATCCTCATCATAAGCACATTCCCCCCAACATCAAGCATCATCGTATTCCTGCCTCCAACATGAGTTTCCACCAGCCGAATTTACCGGCCATCATTGCTGAGATCGAATCGCTTGGATAATGCCCCTCCCCCAAAATCGGTTTTTGATTTTGGGGGAGGGCAGGGAGCGGCCCCCCACCTTGGAGGTCTTCCATGTCCCGCCTCATCCTCCCCTCTGCCTGCTGACCGTACTCTCGGCCTGTCTCTCGCCGACAGGTTCACCGCCCACCCCCGCCCCAACCCCCAGCCCCACCGCCACGCCCCTGCCCGCCGACGTTCCCCTCGACCTGGCGCGCGTCCCCATGCCCGCCGAAACGACCGGGCGCCTGCTCCTCTCCCAGATTCCGGGCTTCGAGGATGCCTCCACCCTGCCAGCCGAAGACGCCCCGACCGCCATCGTGCGCGGCGTGTATGGCCTGATCCCGTTCGCCACGGCAGACGGGGTTTTGGGCTTCGAGTTCAAAGGCTTTACTGCCACCGCCGTGCCAGAGCAGATTGCCCGGTACAACCAAGAGGGAAAGATCGAGACACTGACGCTGGATCAGCAGGCCGAAGGCGATTACTGGCGCTATGCCAACAAGACAAGCGGCGTCGAGCAGTTCATCCCCAAAACGGTCAAGCGGCCGGACGCCAACCCCGTCTATCTGGCAATCAGCCGCAATCTGGATGATTTGGGCACGGTCTACTTCATTGCCGTGGATAAGCAGGGTAATATCACCCGCCATGCCCCGGCCGTGTTGGAAAAAGGCGAGGACGGACAGGTGCCGGCTTTGGCCTGGCAAACCGACGGGAGTAAGTGGCAGAAGCGCGGCCACGAAGCCTTGACTGCCGACCACGTCTTTGATTTGAAAGCCAACCAAGACAAGACGCTTTGGGGCGAGTTCGATCCCAAACTGAACGCGTCGCGGCTGAAGCAGTACGCCTTTACCGACGAGCAGGGCGTTGTCCACAGTTACCCGGCCGAACAGATTGCCTGGCTGCCGCTTTTAGCCGAAGGCCAGTACCAGCCGGGCGCGGACGGCGAGGAAGTCTTTGGCTTGGCGATGCTTTTGAGTGCCGACGGCCGGCCGGAGTTCGTGCGCGCCAAGGGCCAGACCGACTGGCAGGCGGTGGAAGCGCTGGAGCAGGAAACGCCCCACCACAGCCCGGTCTATGCCGCCAAGGTGCAGTACAACGGCGAGGAAGTTGAGCGGATGTTCATCCTGCTGGCAGGCAAAGCCGCCGGCGTGGACGAGATTTTGGACGAAAACGGCCGTGATGTGGCGGTGGCGGGGAAAAACTGGCGCTATGTGTTTGGAGAGAAGGGGTGGGTAAAAGAGTTGCCGGAAAATCTTATGGCAGTTCAGGAACGGCTTGCGCCGGGGGGATTTGAGTTGGTAGAAAGCCTGGACGGTTATTACGAAATATACGGCGCTGACGGGCAGAAGGTGGAAGGAGTAAAGGTTTTTGAGGATGGGAGTACGGAGAGAGTGGTACAAAAAGGTGAAGAGATCATTGTTTTGGTATCGGCGGTGCATTCGATTGAACTTAGCCAGGAGGGAAGGCTGCGTTGGTCTGGATGGGAGATGGTCGACGGGAATTGGATAGTGGCTACCATGTCTGCGGCAGAGGCTATCGAAGGAGTTAAACCTAACTCGGACAAGCCGAAACCAAAAAGGGAAAGTCGCACAAGGTATGGCTTGCCAAAGGCAAGAGAGACGGGGTAAGCGCGAGGCTTTCCCAACGGCGACTTTCCCTCATGACGATTGTAGCACGGTGAAC
>DAOUCM010000116.1:0-12591 GCA_034431895.1 Anaerolineales bacterium | reverse complement strand
CTTGTTCTATAAACTCTACGCATTTTGTCACTGCGAGCAAAGCGAAGCAGTCTCCTGGCTTGCAAGGAGATTGCTTCGTCGCAAAAAACGCTCCTCGCAATGACAACTATACGAAAAGATGACATTGTCAAAGAAGATACTTTTTTCGAATTTTACTCCAAAAATGACTGCACACGCGCCAGTCGAGGGAACGTTCAGTTATCGGGGCGTTAACGAATAACTTGAACGATGCCTCATTTGTGGGTAAAATACTTGCACATTTGTTCTACGGCTGCTATGTCAATCAACTTCCAACAAATCTACGTTCAGGTGAAAGACATTGGACAGGGCGCCAAAGAAAGGCGCCTCCAAAAAGAACAGGCACAAAGCACGGCTCGCCGTCTGCTCGAACGATACGCTGACGAACTGGCCTTCCTGCGCGCGAAAGTAGAGGCCGCCAGAGCGGCGGACCCTACCCTGCGCTGCGCCTGCCCCTTGAACGAAACGCTCGCTTCCTCCTACCCGCCGCCTGCCTCCCTTTCCCCGGCGGTTCTCCTCGCCGCCGATGGCTCGCAAATCAACCCCGACCGGCATGCCGCCGTCCAATTTTGCCTTATCAATGTGGGAGCCATCGTCTTGCGGGGTGGTTCTGGTGCTGCGCCCGAAATCCATACCCACAGCCAACTGCTCTACGGCGAGGAACTGGAGACGCAAACCGGCACGATGACCGAAAGGCTGGTGGCCCTGCGCCGCGACTTGAAAGAACGCTCTTTGCTCGAAGAACTCAGCCGCGACATGAAAGGCGCTGTGGTCACTTTTACCGACGGCCCCATCGAACTATGGGGCGGCAGGGATGGCGAAGACGCACGCGCTTACCAAGACGCTCTGCAGAGTTACCTCTCTCTGTTATCTCGAATGCAGGCGCGGGGTGTGGTCACGGCTGGATATGTAGACAAGCCGTCTGCCAACCTGGTAGTGCGCCTGCTCGAAATTGCGTCGTCCGATGGGGGGCAAGACAGTTTGTCGAACTTGCGCGGCGTCAGCGACCGCTGGCTCTACGGCGAAAAGACCGCTCCCCTGTTGCCGCCCGGCCATCGCTCGGCGGTCTTTGGCTTGCAATCGCGAGCCGAAAAAGAGTACCAGGGCAGGCTGGCATTGTGTTTTTTCTATCTCAACGTCGGCGCAGAAGGCCACCCCTGGCCGGTGCGGGTGGAGATTCCCCGCTGGGTGGCCGAAGACGCCCAAAAACTCGACCTGTTGCACGCTGCCCTGGTAGAACAATGCCGCATGATGGGCAGTCGCCCCTATCCATACTTGCTGCACCGCGCTCACGAAGTGGCAGTGGTTGGACTGGAAGAGAAATATCAAGTAGAACAAATGTTGATTCAGGAATTACGCCGCCAAGAACAAGAAGTGGACCACGGCTCGTACAAACAATCGGCAAAAAATCTGCCAGGCAGAACCCGCAGGTAGCGCAAGCCTTTGGCTTGCTCATGGAGGCAATATGACCCCAATTGAAATCGGACGCTTACTGCGCGCCGGCACGACTGGCTTCGTGGCTGGGTGTCGCGTATCACAATTGACTGTGCCGGCCTTCGGCGCGTTGGTGCGCGCCCCGCTGGAAGACGGCTATCAGATCTACGGCCTCATCTATGATATTCACATCGAAGATGACGGCCTGGTGAGGCAACTGGTCACTGCCGAAGCCATCAGCGACGAGGTGATGCGCGACAACCGCGAGCGCCGCATCGTGCCGGTCGAGATGTCGGCGCTGGCGGTGGGATACGAACAGGGAGGCCAGATTTTCCACCTCCTGCCGCCCCGCCCGCCGCTGAGCCTGGATGTCCTCTACTCGTGTAGTCAAAGTGAGTTGGGGCGCTTTGTCAAAGCCGGGCGCTTTGGCTATTTCCGGCACATCTTGAACGCCAAAGACATCCCCGTCAGTGAAGTGCTTAGCGCCCATATCCAGCAGGTGCGCGATGTGACCCAAGATCAGGCCTGGGTCGAAGCCGCCATCCATGAAATCATCAGCCTGCTGCGCGACGACTATCCGGCCTTGATGTCGGTGCTGGGCGCGTTGAGCGATGTAACCGTGTGAGGACCCATGCAAATCAACCACCCGCCTCCCGCCAGCCTGGCGCTGGCCGAACGCGGCATCCCGCACCGCGTCTTCGTCCATGCCGGGCCGGTGACCTCGTTGGAGCAAGCCGCTCGCGAGCGTGGTCATCGCCCCGAGCAGGTGGTGCGTAGCATCCTTTTTCGCACCGGCAAGGACGAGTACCTGCTGGCGCTGGTAGCGGGACCGGCGCCAATCTCCTGGAAAGCGCTAAGGTCTTACCTGGGGCGATCGCGGCTGACGATGGCAAGTGAAGACGAGGTCTTACAGGTGACGGGATATCCTGTCGGGGCGGTATCGCCTTTCGGAACGGCGCGCAAGTTGCGGGTCGTGGCGGATGCGGGCGTGTTCGCAGAGCAGGAGGTCTCGCTCGGTTCCGGCCTGCACGGTGTGGCCGTCATCCTGAAGCGGGAGGATTTCCGGCGCGCGCTGGGGGATGTCGAGGTGGTGTCGTTGTGCGAAGAGAAATGCGTTGACGAGACGCTCTTCCCTTGACCTCAGCCTGCTTCCGCACTACAATCCGACCGCTTTCTGAAAGGAATCTATGTTCGAGACACTCACCGGACGACTCAACCAGGTCTTCGATGCGCTGCGTCGGCGCGGAAAACTGTCCGAAGGCGACGTAGACGCCGCCATGCGCGAAGTCCGTTTGGCCTTGCTCGAAGCGGATGTGCATTACAGCGTGGTCAAATCTTTCATTGCAAGGGTGCGTGAGCGGGCGATTGGCGCTGAAGTCTCTAAGGCTCTCAACCCTGGGCAACAGGTCATCAAAATTGTCCACGAAGAGTTGATTCAGGCGTTGGGCGAGCCTGTCCCCTTGAATTTGAGCGGCCCCAAACCGCGAATCGTGCTATTGGTGGGGCTGCAAGGTTCCGGCAAGACCACGGTCGCCGGCAAACTGGCGCGTCTGCTGCGTTCGAAGGGAGAACGGGTCATGTTGGTTGCCGGCGACCCCTACCGCCCGGCTGCCGTCCAACAATTGCAGCAATTGGGGCAGCGGCTGGATGTGCCGGTCGAGTCTGCCAGCGGCATGTCGCCGCCCGACCTGGCAGCGCGCGCCCTGGACAAAGCCCAAAAGGGCGGGTACAGCGTCTTGATTGTGGACACAGCCGGTCGGTCGCAATTGGATGCCCAGTTGATGGAGGAACTGAAAGCCATCGTAGCCAGAGTCTCGCCAGGCGAAACCCTGTTGGTGGTTGATTCGATGATCGGTCAGGAAGCGTTGAACATTGCGCAGGGTTTCCGCGAGGCCATTGCCCTCACCGGCCTGGTGTTGACCAAAATGGACGGCGACTCGCGCGGCGGCGCAGCCATCTCGATTCGGTCTGTGACGGGTGTGCCGATCAAGTTCATCGGCACCGGCGAGAAATTGGATGCGCTTGAAGCTTACGATCCGGCGCGGCTTTCGTCACGCATCTTGGGTATGGGCGATGTGATTGGCCTGATCGAAAAGGCCGAGGCTGCCTTCGACCAGCAAAGTGCGCAAAAGACCGCCGAGCGGATGCTCAAAGGGGAATTTACGCTCGAAGATTTTCTGGAGCAGATGAGGCAAATCAAGAAGATGGGTTCGTTTGCCCAAATTCTGGAGATGATGCCCGGCCAAATGGGGCAACTGGCGCGCCAGTTAGACCCAAAGCAAGCCGAGCAGGCCTTCAAGGGGAACGAGGCCATCATCAATTCCATGACGCGTCAGGAACGCCGCAACCCCGACATCTTGAACGCCTCGCGCCGACGACGCATTGCCGCCGGCTCTGGAATGCAGGTGCAAGATGTGAACCGCCTCATCAAACAATTCCGTGAGATGCAAAAGATGTTGAAGACTCTCCAGAAGAGCGGGGGAAGAGGCCTGGGGCGGTTGTTTGGATAGCGTTTTGGGAGCGCGAAATCTCCCAATTTTGCTCGAAGACCGATTCCCGGCGTCAATGAGACTTTGGAGTCCTTACAAATCATCACTCTTGCCATTCGAGGGTGTTGAGATATACTGTGCAGCGTAAGTCATCTCTTCGCCAAGGAGTTCGAATGTCCCCTGAGTCCTCCTCGTCCGCTTCTGAGGGCGGGCAGCCTCCCAGTCGCCGTATGAAGCGTTTTTGGCGCGTAGCGGTTCTGGCAAACATCAAAGATGAAAGCAAGCCCCTGCCGCTGGGCGTCCCGCCAGATGCGTATGCCGATTTCGATCACATCGAAACCGTTCATCACATTCAGAGAGCCATCGAAAGCGACGGTCACGAAACCGCCTTCTTGATGGCCGACGAAAATCTGCCCTATGCTTTGAAGGAATACCGTCCAGACATTTGCTTCAACATTGCCGAGGGACTGGGCGGCGATGCGCGTGAGGCGCAAGTGCCGGCCCTGCTGGAAATGCTGCGCATTCCCTATACCGGTTCGCGCGTGTTGACCAATGCCATCAGCCTCGACAAGACCCTCACCAAACGCCTCTGGCGCGACCGACGCCTACCCGTGGCGCCCTTCCAAGAATTTGCTGTTGGGGATGAGCCTCTGCGCCCGGAGTTGAAGTTTCCATTGTTCGTCAAGCCGGCCCGCGAAGGCACCGGTATGGGCGTGGACTTGAAAGCCATCGTCCATGACGAGAAAGAACTGCGTCAGCGCGTCAAATATGTCATCGAAAATTACCAGCAACCGGCTTTGGTAGAGACTTTTCTCTCTGGGCGTGAGTTCACCGTTGGCGTGATGGGGCGGGCAGATGCTAAATGCTTTTCTCGCCACCCCGAATGGTACGAAAAGGACGGTTTCCATCGTTTCCCGATACTCGAACTCGACAGCAGCCGTTCGGTGACGCCCAGCGTTTACAGCCAGGCCGCCAAGTCGAAAGAGGTGGGAGAAGAAGGCGCTCCCGGCTATATCTGCCCTGCTGATGTAGAGCCTGAATTGGGCAAAAAACTCAAACATTTTGCCTGGCGTGCGCACCAGGTGTTGAATGCCCTGGATGTCTCGCGTACCGACATCCGGCTGGATGAGGAGGGTAATCCGCGTCTCATTGAGATCAACACCCTGCCCGGTCTGACGCCTGATTACAGCGACCTGTGTTTGCAAGCCAAGGCGGAGGGCATTGCCTACAACGACCTGATCCTGGAAATCTTGTATCTGGCAGCCGGACGCTGGGGGCTGATGGAAGCGCGAGAATTTGCCTCGACACCTGGAAAGAGGAAAGGATAGAACGTATCTTCTCGAGCAATCCTTCTTTTGCGGCTCACAACCAGGCCCAGGCCATCCACAAACCAATCATCAAGACCCCAATGCCTACACGGGCCAGGACGGATAATCCCCAGCCGGTCAACCAGGCGTGGGTAGATGCAAGTGCGGCGGTGCGATCTTTCAGCCGCAGATATTCGGCCCCAAACAACCCAAGCGGTGAAGCCAGGATGCCAATGATGGGCGTGAAAAAGAGGCTGGCTACGATACCGGCCAAAAAGCCTAGCAAAATCGAACTCCAAGGCACTTGTTTGTCGCGCACATGTTTGGCGATGAGGATGTTGTCAATGACGTTCCCAATCATCATTGCCAGGGTGATGAAGGCAAATAGCGTCCAGTCTATCCAACCCATTTTGCCGTAACTGGCCTGTATCAGCGCATATACCAGCGTAGCCAGCCACATGACCGTCAGTCCAGGAAAGATAGGGATGAGCAACCCAAGCAGCCCGACCAGCAAGACAAACAAGGTCAACGTTTCGAGCATCACGCGCAAGAGAAATTCAAGTTCGATCATTGTCCATGCTCGCTGGAATGAGGAATCAGAATAAGGTGGGTCATCAAGAAGCGAAAGGCTGCGGAAAACTCGATTGCTTGGAAGCCTCTCGAACGGGGTGAGCGTCTTGGGTATTCAAGAAGGCGTTAGCGCTCTTTTGCTTTCGAGGAGGCTTGTGCGCAGACACAACAAATTCAACCAGTTCTTTTTTAGAATTTCGTTTGCGTAATGCTTCAACCTGGATATCTATAAAGCCGACATGTTCAAGGAGGTGGGCATAAATATTTTCTACCGGCACCAGCGTATCATAAAATTTCGAGTTTCCAACGATATAAAAGATTTTTGCATTGGGTTCTAATACCTTGTAAAGGCTGTCCAAGTGCAAGGAAATGTCCAAGAAATATTTATGAACATAATTTGCAAGCAAAGGGCTGGTTTTAGAAATGTCCTCTATGATTTTCATGAAACCTTCGTGCAAAATATCCTGGTTATCAGGTTTCCATTTTACCAACCTGCTTGTTGCTATACCCCACGTGCCTCCAATGGCTTGCCAATCCAACTCCGCCGCCTGACGCGCTTCTTTAATTACTCGAGCCAATACATATATGGACGTAATTCTCGAATATAACTGATCCGATTAGGGTATGGCGGTGATGTGATAACGCCATTGTATTTTTTATCTTGTAGAATATGACGCGAGTCTGCTTCGAAAACTCTGACGGTTCCCTTTATGGCGCTTTTAGCAGAGTAGACTATCTCTTCGACATTTCGGACAAACAATTTTGCCAAATTTTCCCTATCGTCCTGGAGAAAGAGAGAAGGTTGTTTTTCATCGTTGAATGACATGGATTGATGATTGAAGGCAGCATTCGACGACGCAATAACGAGTCTGCAGAACGCTACTTCTAAAAGATCTTTGGCGTGAGAACGGCTGGGAAAGGAAAGATGAATGGCTTGGCGCAGTCTGGCAAGGTAAAGCAGTCTGTCTTTTGTCCACCAGCGTTCTATATGGCTCAAAGGAGGAATCCAAAGCTCGTTTTCGTTTCTTTCATACTTGGCTCGTGAGGCGAGTTTTTCACTTGCGGCGCAAACCTCGCTCAATTCGGCAGGTGAATAATTCCTTGTTTTTACTTCGGCAAGCCACACTAAAAATGGATTAATGTCAATTAGATCACAATCTATTCCGCGTTCCCCGCATACCAAACCAGTGGTACCCGTACCCGAAAATGGGTCTAATACTTGGTTGATTTCGGGGTTTTTATCCAGAATATCATTTACTAACTTAACCGAATAAGCGGGCGTCAATCTCAACCAGCCATGACGTCCGTTTCTTGAATTATGTTTGAAGGTCAAATCACTTTTTTGCCCAATCATTTTGCGTATCCACTGCGAGCAATGTTTGCAAAACGTCATTCATTGCTTTTTTCAATTCGCTCGAATTTTTCCGGAAGAAGTTTGCCAAATCGTAACCAATGACTTCTTTTGCAAAGACATATGTCGAGGTAGTGGATGATCCATTCACATTGCCTTGAAGGATAAGCCATTTTTCGTTTTCATATCGTGATACGATGTCCTGATCAATTTGAGTAGTTTGACAATGTCAAGTTAAACTCTTGTTCTATAAACTCTACGCATTTTGTCACTGCGAGCAAAGCGAAGCAGTCTCCCGGTCTGCCAGGAGATTGCTTCGTCGCAAAAAACGCTCCTCGCAATGACAACTATGCGAAAATGTGACATTGTCAAAGTAGACAAGACGACGACCACAGGAAGATATCCTTGAGAATAAGCGGCAGCAGCATTGGCTATATCTGCATTTTGGCGTTTCGAATCTTTACTTTTATACCCTTGACGCACTTCGAAAACAGCGCCTTTCAAGACTTTGGCAATTTCGGGCGCAATGTTCAATTGTGTTGCGGCTTTTTCTAACCATTGCAAAAGAACCTTTCGTTTGCTTGTAGATTTTACATCGTTCAATTCAATACGCCCATCAAGAAAAAATGTATGCTTTTCCCCTGCACTCGTTGTTTCGTAAGACCATTTTGCCTGTGCGTTACTCAAACCAAGATGATCTTGAAGCATGAGGCGGAAAATTTGTTCACAACCTATGCCAATTTGCCGATAAATGGACGTAATACCGCCAGCAGCTTTATGAGCCGCGTACATTAAAGGATTGTCCAGCCCAAACCAGGCGTAGAAAGAGTCTGCATGATAAAGTTTGGTAAATTCTTGTACAGTTAGACCATCTTTGTTGCTCTTTCCAAATTTCGGCTTATAGTTCTTGCATACCTTGATTCGCTTCAGAAGAAGCGCCAGATATTTCTCATCCAAAGTCGCTGGCTCGAGGGGGGACATAGACGATCCTTTCAAAATGTTGATGGTTCGTAACTATTCAGCCCTGCATCAAAACGGTTGTGTATGTCATTGCGAGGAGCGTTCTTTGCGATAGCATCCCCTTTGGGGACGAAGCAATCCCCAAGCGGTCAAGCCGGCCTGATAAATGGGAGATTGCTTCGCCGCCTGGTCTCGATACGGACTTCGTCCTACTCGACCAACGGCGGCTCGCAATGACATGGCTGAGTAGTTACGATGGTTCAATTGGGAATCGCGTGGTCTATCTCTAGACGATTCCCTCAGCACTTGCCAGCCTGTCCTGACGGTAGTCCCCAAGGGGATGCCATTTCCCTTGGGGACTGCTGGCGAAGAAATCACCGCGATTCCCAGAGAACCGATATTGACCACGTTTCTATTGTACCGCGCGGATGACTTCTATACCGCCCATCCAGGGGCGTAGGACCTCGGGTACGAGAATCGAACCATCGGCTTGTTGGTAATTTTCCATGACGCCAATCAGGGTGCGCGGCAGCCCCAGCCCCGAACCATTCAGGGTGTGGACGAAGCGCGCCTTACCGCCATCGGACGGGCGGTATTTGATGTTGGCGCGTCTGGCTTGGAAATCGGTCACATTCGAGATGGATGAAACCTCCAGCCACTCGCCACAGCCCGGCGCCCATACTTCGACATCATAGGTGATGGCCGAGCCAAAGCCAAGGTCGCCGGTGCAAAGTTGTTTCACGCGGTAGGTCAACCCCAGTCCGGCACAGGTCGCCTCGGCATGTTCGCGCATTTTCTCTAGCCAGTCGTTCGATTCTTCTGGCTTGCAGTAGATGTACATTTCCACTTTATCGAATTGATGACCGCGCTTGATGCCGCGCACGTCACGCCCGGCGCTCATCTTTTCGCGCCGGAAACAGGGCGTGTAGCCAGTATACAGGTGGGGGAGTTCGGCTTCCTCCAGGATTTCGTCCATATGGTAACCGGTCAATGGCACCTCGGCGGTGGGGACGAAGTACAGGTCTTCCTCGTGGTCTTTGTACAGGTTGTCGGCAAACTTGGGCAATTGCCCAGCGCCAAAGACCGTTTCGCTTTTGACCATGAAGGGCAGATATTTCTCGGTATAGCCCTGACGGATGTGCAGGTCGAGCATCCAGGCAATCAACGCGCGTTGCAGGCGGGCGCCGGCGCCGCTCAGGACGTAGAAGCGCGAGCCGGTAATCTTCGTCCCGCGCTCGAAGTCAATGATACCGAGAGCCGGCCCCAGGTCCCAGTGCGGAAGCGGCTGGAAGTCGAATTCCTTTGGCTCGCCAACCGTCTTGATGACCACGTTGTCGTTCTCGTCCTTGCCTATCGGCGTGCGTTCATCGGGGATGTTTGGGAGGGTGGACGTCAGCGAACGCAGTTCGGCCTCCACCTCGGCCAATTCCGCGTCCATGGCGCTGATTTGGTCCCCAACCGCTCGCATTGCTTCGATCTTGGACTGGCGGGCGGCAGCGTCTTTCATCTGGCCGATTTCTTTCGAGACGGCGTTCCGCTCGGCCTTGAGCGTTTCCACTTGCGCAAGGAGAGCGCGGCGGCGTTCATCCAATTGCAGAATGGAATCGACCGGCGCCGCGTCCATCTGGCGATTTCGCATCGCCTGGCGGACAAGGTCGGGCTGTTGGCGGATGAGATTGATGTCGAGCATGGCAGTACCTCCGAGTTGGGCTGTCAGCGCGCGGCTGGCAGCCAGAATAGAATACGCCCCGTCCATGTGCAGGACGACGGGGCGCATCGTGGTACCACCTGCTTTTGCGCCTCCTTCCGGCTTATTTATTTCCCCATTTTCGAAGAAATGGGAGAAGGCCACGAGGGGGGCGCCTCGGCTTGCGCTGTAACGGGCGGCTTCCCGGCTCTCTTACGGTGTGGACCATTTCGAAAAATTGTCCTCCACCCCTGCAAGAGCAACATGTAAGGCAAAATGCTATTTTGCCCTACAGCCGGAGGGGATTTCGCCGCTAGGCCGCCTGCCTCGCACCAAACGGCAGGTCTCTGGACGGTTGCGCGGGTACTTGTCTCCGGGCAGGTCTTTCAGAATGGTTGGATTATACACAGCCTGAAAGGACTGTCAAGCGTTGGGTAAGTGGTTGCGGTTCTGAGGTACAATGACGGTCATGAAGAAATGGCAATTTTGGCTTGGGGTATGGGTCAGTCTGGTGTTCATTTGGCTGGCGCTGCGCGGTTTGCGCTTGGACGAATTTTGGAGTGCGGTAAAGCAGGCCAATTATGTGTGGCTGCTGCCGGGGGTAGCGGTCTATTTCGTGGGCGTGTGGGTGCGCGCCTGGCGCTGGCATTACCTTTTGGGACCCATCAAGAAAATTCCCACCCGCACGATGTTCCCCATTACGACCATTGGTTATATGGGCAACAATGTTTATCCGGCGCGCGCGGGAGAGGTGCTGCGGGCCGTCATCCTGAAGCGCAAGGAACAAGTGCCGGTATCGGCCTCTCTGGCAACTATCATTGTGGAACGCATCTTCGACGGCGTGGTGATGCTGGCTTTTGTGTTCGTCAACTTGCCCGAACTGGCTCACTTGACCGGCGAATCAGGTTTTGTAGGGAACATTCAGCAGGTGGCAGTAATTGGTACGGGGGTATTCTTGGGCGCGCTGGGGGGCTTTTTGCTGGCGGCCATGTTCCCGCAAACGACGGCCAAAGTGGGGTTATGGGCAATCGAGCATTTCATACCTAAAAGGTTGCAGGGAAAAGTCATCGGCATCATGGGTAGATTTCTGGATGGATTGGCTTCTCTGCGCTCGCCCTTCAATGTATTGATGGTGTTTTTTACCTCGATCGTCATCTGGCTGCTGGAAACAGGCAAATATTGGTTCGTGATGCATGCCTTTGATTTCAGCGTCTCGTTCTTTGCGTTGATGCTGATGAACGGCATTGTCAACCTGGCAACCACCATCCCTTCGGCGCCGGGATATATTGGCACCTTCGATGCGCCGGGCATAGCCGTTCTTTCGGCTTATGGCGTGGACCAGGCTACAGCCGCCGGCTATACGCTGGTGCTGCACGTGGCATTGTGGCTGCCTATTACGCTGCTAGGCGCGTATTATTTGGCGCGCGAGGGGATCAAGTGGAGCGACCAGATGCGCAGCGAATTGGGGGAAGGTGCATGACAAAGGAATGTTTCTCGCGTTACGCCTATCAATGACAGCGTGGCTGAGGATGTGGTTGGTCGGGCAGACCAAAGGCCTCCAGGACGGGTAAGCCGTCCCATTCGGGCGGGATGGGTAGATTCAGCGCCCAGGCAATCGTGGCGGCGGTGTCGGTGGTGTGGACGGCGGTGGTCAACGGCCCTGGCTGGATGCCCGGCCCGGCGGCAATCCAGGGGATGGTCATGTCTTCGGGGAGGCTGGAGCCGTGGGTGGTGCCGTGGCCGCCATGGTCGGCGGTGACGATGATGAGGGTGGTTTGGCGAAAGCCGGCCGCTTCGAGCGCCTGCAAGAGGCTCAGCAGGGCTTCGTCGGCGCGGTATAGGACGCTGAGTTGTTCGGGCGAGAGCCAGCCATATTCATGTCCCATGCCGTCGGCCAACGGAAAGTGGACGAACAGCAGGTCGAAGCCTTGGGGGATGAGTTCGACGACTTGCCCTGCAATGACCTTGTCGCGGTCGTTGATGTAGGTGAAGAAATCGGTGCTTTCTGGCTCGGTGACCTGGCGTAGTTTTTCCTTGCCGACTACCATGATGGTTTGCATTCCGGCGGCTTGGGCCAGGTCGAAAATATCCTTGCCGTTGGCGTAGCCGCGTTTGGGCAGGTAGTCGTTCCAGTCAACGCCGTGTTTGGACGGACATAGACCGGTGAGCATGGACGAGTGCGCGGGCAGGGTGGAACTAGGGAAGATGGTTTGCGCCGTGAGGCTGTAGGCGCCGCTTTGCATCAGGGCTTGCAAGTTGGGCATGGGGGCCAGTTCGATGGCTTCGGGGCGGAAGCCGTCTATGCTGAGCAGCAAGACGCGCGCCGGGCGCGGGGGCGGCGTGAGGGTGGGCGTGAGAGGGGGCAGCAGGGTGGGCGTGTCTGTCGGCGGCGGGGCGGAGGTGACGGTCGAAGAGGGGAGGGGAAAAGGCGTGGGCGTTGGCGCCAGGCTCGGCAGGGCTGGCAGGCAAGAGGTCAGGAAAAGAAGCGTGAGCAGGGTCAGGAGCAGGGTGAGGAAACGGCGTTCAAGTGTCATGGCGTAAGTCCGAGGGAGTATCCATATTCGATTATTGGTGTAAAATCTATCAATATTCTAGCACAGTCATTCGGTTTCCCGAACGGCTGGAAGTAAGCGACAAGGAGTGTTTGAATGCGTAACCTGTTTTCCAAACGCCAAAGCGTTTTCATCAAGTTGATTCAGGATCAGGCCACGCTGGCCCTGGAGGGGATGGAGGCGCTGAAGGCTTTTTTTGCCAGCCGAGATGCGGCAGATGCGG
>DAOUCM010000115.1:0-12065 GCA_034431895.1 Anaerolineales bacterium | reverse complement strand
CGTCTTAATGCCCTTACGGGCATTTTTTGATTCTGACCCTTCTTTTCCCCATCATTATACCACAAAAAAAATTCTTTTTGGGGCATGGTGAGCCCCCAAAAAGTGACGAATCGTCTCGAAAAATGCCTGGAACCTATTCAATTGTCAAGGTGCAATGCGGTTTGCGTACCCCCCTCCCCAAACAGGCCAAAAAAGGCGCTCAACGCAGGGGGGGGTACGCAAAATTACCTGGCTCGTTCAACCCTTTCAGGCCAGCCAGAATTTCCCCGTCACCAGCATGACCAGCGTCCCCACCATGCACACAGCAATCATCAGCATGACCGCCAGGATGAAGCGTTGGACGGGCGTCATCCCCAAGAAACGCCCGCGGCGGCGTTTGGGGTGCGCTGCCGGCCGCTGGGGAGACGGCTCTGGCTCGAACTCTGGGCCGTCGTCGAACAGAGAAGCCTCGCTGCGCAGATTATCGAACATGCCCCAAGTATATCACGTCAGCGGGCGCAAGTGAACCTCTCCGAAATGGACTGTGATGGAATCACCATGTTCGCCGCGCAGAATCAGACTGCCGTCGGACGCCAACCCTTGCAGCAGGCCGACGATGCCTTCTCCGCTCTGCCCCTCGACCTTGACCTGCCGGCCGCGAAAGGCCAGATTCTCGTCCCAGGCCTCGACCAGCGCCCCCGTTCCCAGGCGCAGACGCCATTCCAGCAGTGCGCTCAAAATGTCGCGCAACAGAACGGCGCGCTCTGCCGCCTGCCCTGTTTCATGCTCGATGCTGGTGGCCGGGAAGAGCAACTCCTCGGCCGGCGGCACGGCGTCTTTCGACACGTTCACGCCCATCCCCAACACCAGCGCCTCCAGCCGCTCGCCCGTCCAGGCGGCTTCGACCAGGATGCCCGCGGCCTTACGGCCCGCCAGCAGCACATCGTTTGGCCATTTGATGAGGGGCGCGAGACCCCGCTTTCGCAGCGATTCGGCCAATGAAACGGCCAGCAGGCCGCTCGTCAGGGTGGGATGCGCGCGCTCTTCGGGCGTGGGGCGCAAGATCAGGCTGAAGGCCAGCGCCGTCCCGCGCGGGGTGAACCAGCGTCTGTTCATCCGTCCGCGTCCGCGCGTTTGCTCGTCGGCCACCGTCAGCGACAGGTCGGGTGCTCCCTGCGCGGCCCATTCCAGCGCATAGTCGTTGGTCGAGCCCAGGTTGTCGAAATAGCGCAGGCCGCCCAAAGGCAGGTTGGCCAGCGCCGTTTGCAGCGCCAGAGAATACGCTGCGCTAGGGTAAGACATACCAGGGATTGATGAAGCCTCCGCCTTGCCGCACTTCGAAGTGCAGGTGGGCGCCCTGCGAATTGCCGGTGTTGCCCGCCGCGCCAATCCATTGCCCGGCGTACACACTCTGGCAAGGCCCCACGCCGATCACGCTCAGGTGGGCATACAGGGTGGAGTAGCCGTTGCCGTGGTCGATTTGGATGACGTTGCCGTAGCCGTAGTTGTCGCCGCCCTGCGCCATGGTCACCACGCCCGAATCGGCGGCGTAGACCGGGGCGCCTTCGCCGGCCGCAATATCAATGCCCAAATGCCCCGACCAGTAATCGTTGCCCGAAAGGAAATGATTGTCGGCCGGCCAAACGAAAGCGCCGCTGCCCACCGCCCCGCCTCCGCAGGCGCTTTGGCTGGTGGGCGAGGTGCCAGAAGCCCCGCGCGACACGGTAGGCACCAGCCATTGCACGAACTCGCGCTCGCCGCCGGGAATCATCACCCACGAGCCGGGCGCAATTTGCGGGTTGGTCAGGTCTATGTCGTTGCCGGGCCAGTTCAAAATGTCGTCCACGCTGGCCTTGTATTGACCGGCCACCGCCTCCAGCGTATCGCCGTCTTTCCATTGGTAGTAGATGCCGTCGGTAGGCGGGATGAGCAGTTCGATGCCGGGCTTCAGGTTGTGCGGATTGTCTTGCAAGGTGTCGTAATTGGCCCACAGCACAGTCTCTGGCTCGACGCCGAAATTCTTGGCAATGCCAAAGACCGAATCGCCGCGCGCCACCATGTATTTTTGGACGGTGTAGCGCGGGCGCTGAGGCATATTGGTTTTGAGTTGGATGGTGCGGCTGATGGCCGAGAAGCCGTTCGATATGCTTTCGGGCGCCGAAACGGGCAGGGCCGCCGCCGGCGGCTTGTCGTCTGGCTGGGCGGTCGGTTCGGGGACGAGCGCCGCGGCCTGGCTTGCGCCTTTGTACCATAATCCGCCTGCCAGGATGCCCCCCGAAATCAGCAGGGTAATGGCCCAACTGACGATTTGAAAGCGGTTGCGGGTGAGAAGGGAGAGGATTTTCATAAATCTTGGGTCAGGTTTTCCAGGAATTCCTGGTTGTTCTTGGACTTTTGCAGGCGGTTGATGATGGCCTCGGTGGCCACAGCGTTGTCCATGCCGGCGCCTTGCGGGGGCGGCGAGACCATTTGGATGTACATGCGGCGCATCAACCAGACGCGCTGCAAGATGTCGGGCCCGAGCAGCAGGTCTTCGCGGCGGGTGGAGGAGCGTTCGATGTCCACGGCCGGGAAGATGCGGCGTTCTTGCAACTTGCGGCTGAGGTGCAGTTCCATGTTGCCGGTGCCTTTGAACTCTTCGTACACCACGTCGTCCAGGCGCGAGCCGGTATCCACCAGGCAGGTGGCGATGATGGTGAGCGAGCCGCCTTCTTCCAGGTTGCGCGCCGCGCCAAAGAAACGTTTGGGCGGGTACAGGGCCGAGGGATCCATGCCGCCCGAAAGCGTGCGCCCAGAGGGGTTGACCACCAGGTTGTAGGCGCGCGCCAGGCGGGTGATGGAGTCCATCAAGATGACCACGTGGCGGCCGATTTCCACCAGCCGCTTGGCGCGGTCCAAGGCGATTTCTGCCGTGCGGACGTGGGAAGTGACCGGCTCGTCGAAGGTGGAGGCAATCACTTCGGCGTCCACCGAGCGGTCCATATCGGTCACTTCTTCGGGGCGCTCGCCAATCAGGGCCACCATCAAGTGGACATCGGGGTATTGTTTGGCAATCGAGTTGGCGATTTGTTTCAAGATGGTGGTTTTGCCCGCCTTTGGAGGGGAAACGATCAACCCGCGCTGACCGCGCCCGATAGGGGCTACCAGGTTGATGAGGCGCGGGGCCAGGGTGTCATGGTCAACTTCCAAATCGAAGCGTTTGTCGGGGAAGATGGGCGTCAGGTTTTCGAAAGAGGGGCGGCGCGCGGCTTCTTCGGGATCTTGCCCGTTGACCGATTCCACTTTCAACAGCCCGTAGTGGCGTTCCGATTCACGCGGCGGACGGACATGCCCGATGACCAGGTCGCCGGCACGTAAATCATACTTGCGCAACTGGGCCTGCGAAACGTACACGTCCTGGTCGCTGATGCGGTAATTGGCTGAACGCAAGAAGCCGATGCCCTCGCTCATGATTTCCAGGATGCCGCCGCGCAGTTCCACGCCCTCTTTCTCGGCCTCTGCCCGGCGAATCTGGATGGCCAGGGCCTCCTTTTTCAGACGGTTGGCGTTCTCGATGCCAAGTTCCTTGGCCATGGCCCTGAGCTTGAGCAGGGGTTCGTTTTCGAGTTCAAGAATTTTCATGTTTTATCTCGATGGGAAGGATGATGAATAGGGGAATACAGAACACACCAGCGCCCCCGTGTGTGGGCTGGCAATTCACTCAATCGGTTGGGATGGGATGGGCAGGTCTCAAATTGGCTGACGCTCGCCTCGCGCATGGAATATCGCCTTGCGCCAATCGAGCCATGAAGAGATGTCAACAAACGGGGAGGTTGCTTGTATTATAGCACTTTCGTTCGAGCAAGGCAAGGAAATTTTTGCTGGTAATTGCCCCCATCTTTGTATCGCCTGATTCGGCGGGCTGGAAGCCGACTCCAGGCGTCAGCAGGGCAGGCGCAAACAGCGTATCCCCAGGCTCTGCCTGCCCTAGCCAGGCCGACTGCACCACTTCGTACCATTTCGTGGCAGTTGCACCGCAGTTACTTGTCTCCTGGACACCCACCAGGACAGGCTGGCGTTTGCCCAGGAAACGGCGGCGCGAACCCCTCATTCGTCTCATTCGATGCAAGCCGGACTGGCGCGAACAATGGATGATAAACCGCCTGGCCCGCTTTAGGCGGGTGATTCTCCATCAAACCGGTCTCGTCTGGATGAAGGCAAAGCGTTCCTTCAGGCGCAGGAAGGGCTTTTCGAGCAATTCGTAAGAAGCGACCGAGAAGGCCACCGTGACGAGCAGCCCTAGCACCGTCCCTACTAGCGGATAGACCAACAGGCGTTGCGGCGAGACCAGGGCCTCGGTCCACTCGAAGGCCAGCTGCAGGCCGGCCAGGTGATAGACGTACAGGCCGTAAGAAATCTTCCCCAAATAGCCCAGAATTTTATTCTCGAACAGCAGCGAGAGCGGCCCCAACCCGCCCCGCATGACGGACGAAAGGATGAGCGCCATGCCCAGACCGATAAGGGGATAGGTGAGCATCAATTTCCACTGAATAGCATTGACATTCGGCAACTCGGTCACGCTCCATAGCGCCAGCAGGCCCGCCAGGAACGAGAGCCAGGCCGGAATCTTCTTGAGCGGTGCGTCGAACAAGCCCAGTCCGACCATCAAACCGCCAAAAATGGACTCGAAATGCGTCAAGGGAAAGACCCAAATGGCCGGATGACTGACCTCGAAGTAGATGAACGCTGCCCGTACCGCCATCCCTGCCAGCATGAGCGCGCTTAGAATGGCAAAGGCGGCGCTTTTCTTCAGGCGGTAGAGCGCCCGCAAGGCCCAAGGGATGACCAGGTAAAACTGCTCTTCATAAGAAATCGTCCACAGGTGAGCGGAATATAACAGTGCCAGGTTGTATCCCAGGGACATGGAAACCAGGTTATCGGTAAAGGTCAACATGCCCAGCGAGCGCTTCCAGAGATAGGGGTTCGAGCCGTGTTGCCCGATGGAAAGCGTCAACATCAAGCCAAAGAAGAACCAATACAACGGCCAGATGCGCAAGCCGCGCCGCAGGTAAAAGTAACCAATGTGGATGTCGCCTTTCTCCTGGAATTCGACATACAACAAACGCGCAAACAGAAAGGCCGACAGGCACAGGAACAGGTCTACTCCCATCCATCCGTATTTGGAAATCGTCACCCACAGCGGGATGGCTTCGTAATATTGGGAATGATGGATGAGAACCAACAGGAAGGCCAGGAAGCGCAGGCTGTCCAACTGGGGGGCGTAGAAACGGGTCTTCTTCACGCCGCGCCTGCCGGCAGAGCAAATTGGATGACGGCTTGCTGCTCATCGGCCTTGCCCAGCCGGATTTCGCCGCCCTGCAACTCCACATACGCCCGACCGATGAGAGCGCACATTTCTTGCATGATTTCATCGTGGCCGTTCCTGGTCATGCCTGACAAGCGCAAGGCGAACAGCAGCGAGTCATGTTCTCTGGCTACTTGAACGGTTAGATATCCCGTCCCATCTGCGTAAGCCGCCAGATAAGAGAAAAACCCCCCTAGAATCCAGCCCATCTGTTGTTTGTCCAGGGCCAGCAGCGGGAGCGGCTCTGGCATGAAGACGGCAATCGGCATCTCGATACTCGGGTTGTTCTTGCGCCATTGGCCGATGATGTCATCCAGCAAGGCAGACAAGTCCAGCGGCGCGCGGCTGGGCTGCTTCTCGCCGCGCTGCAAGCGGGCAATCTCGATGAGATTGTTGACCAACGCCATGGCGCGCAGCGCGCTGTGATAGACGATGGTCAGGTCTTCCTTCTGCACATCGGTCAAGGGGCCGCTCTGCCCGTTCAATACCAGTTTGGAAAAGCCGATGACATGGTTGAACGGTGAGCGTAAATCGTGCGCCCAGGCAGAAACCTTTTGCTGCAAATCTACTCGTGAGGGGAATTCGAGGGGAGGCATATTGTCCTTTTTTATACCGGCCTGGAATAGACCAGGGAGAAGCGATGTTTCAGTTTCAGGAAGGGCTTTTCGAGGATGGAGTAAGAAAGCGAAGCAATCAAAATCGTGGTAATCAGTCCAAAGCCAAATACCGACACAGGAAAGACCACCCATCTCTTGGCCGTAATGCCCAAGAAGGCGGTTATTTGGTAGCCATAACGGATGCCAATGGCCTGATAGACGTATAGCCCGTAAGAAATTTTTCCCAGATAGGCCAACACCCGCCAGCGAAGCGCTTTGCTGAACAGGGTTTGTTCGCCTTTGACAACGGCCAGCAGGATGAGCATCATACCGCCGCCTACCAGCGGATAGACCAACATCAAATGCCAGCCGATGAAGGTCACTTCAGCCAGCAAAGGCAGCAAAGCGAGTAAGGACACTCCTCCTGCAAGAGTCATCCAACACCCAAAGCGATTGAAGCGCCAGTGAAAAATATCCAGGCCTACAGCCAATCCGCCCAGGATGGCCTCGAAGTGTGTAATCGGCAAGACATAAATGGCCGGATGATGAATGTCGAAAGCAATGAAAACGGCGCGTATCAGGCTGCCCGCAACGAAGAGGAGCAGCAGCGCCAACCTCTGCTTATCGCGCCGCAAGGTAAACATTTTCTGCAAGAACCATGGGATGACCAAATAGAACTGTTCCTCGTAAGAGATCGTCCACAGGTGCGCCGCCGAGAAAAAAACGTTGAATCCATAGATGGCCGTATAAATATTGTCTGTAAACGTCACCATTCCAAGCGCCCGCTGCCAGGCTTGCGGTTCGACAGCGCCCGAAGACAAGAGTAGTGACAAGGAAAGAAGAAAATAGAAATAGTACAGCGGCCAGATTCGCAGCAGCCGCCGCACGTAAAAGAAGGGAACATGGATTTTTCCCTGGCGCTGGAATTCCACGAAGAGCAATTTGGTGAACAAATAGGCGGACAGACACAGGAACAAATCCACGCCTATCCAGCCGTATTCACGCAAAATCCCCGTAATCGGAATGGTTTTGATGTGCGGCAGATGATTGTAAAATACCGCAAGGAAAGCCACGAAGCGCAAGCCGTCCAGCGCCGGAAAGTAAACCCGTTGTGTATGCGCGTCTTCCATGTTGTTCAGGGCTGGATGATACCATACTCGCCCGCTTTCCGTAGTCCGTGATACACTACGGCCATGTCGCCTCTGCCTGCTCAACTAGTTCTAAAGCGTGGACGAGAAAAGTCACTGTTCCGCCGTCATCCCTGGATTTTCTCCGGGGCAGTTCATCATACGACCGGCAATCCCGCCTCGGGCGCGACCGTGGACCTGCTCTCGTTCGACGGCGATTTCCTGGCCCGGGCTGCATACTCCCCGACCTCCCAAATCCGTGCGCGCGTCTGGACCTTCGAGGACGAAGCCATAGACGCCGCTTTCTTTCGCCGGCGGATTCGGGCCGCCATCCGCTCCCGCGCTCCCTGGCGGCTCTCGTCTGTCACCGACGCTTTTCGCCTCATCCACGCCGAATCGGACGACCTGCCCGGCCTGGTGGTGGACCGTTATGGCGACACGCTCGTGCTGCAATCCCTGACGGCCGGATGCGAAGCCTGGAAGGAGACCCTGGCCGACCTCCTGCTCGAAGAAACCGGCCTGCAAACCATTTACGAGCGTTCCGACGCCGATGTGCGTGAATTGGAAGGCCTGCCGCCGCTGATTGACCCCTTGCGCGGCGCGCCTCCTCCCATGCCGCTCGTCATCCAGGAACATGGGTTGAAATTTTCTGTCAACCTGGCCGGCGGTCACAAGACCGGCTTTTACCTCGACCAGCGCCAGAACCGCCTGCGCGTGCGGCAATTGTCTGCGGGCCGCGAGGTGTTGGATTGTTTTTGCTACACGGGCGGATTTGCACTCAACGCGCTGGCGGGCGGAGCCACGTCTGTGACAGCGGTGGACGCTTCGGCGGAGGCGCTGACCTTGGGGCGGCAGAACGCCTCCTTGAACGGTCAGCAGGCCGCTCGTCTGGAATGGATCGAGGCGGATGTCTTCCAGGCGCTGAGGAGGTTCCGGGACGAGGGTCGCTCGTTCGACCTGATCGTCCTCGATCCGCCCAAATTTGCGCCCACAGCGGCGCAGGCCGAAAAAGCCGCGCGCGGCTACAAAGACATCAACCGCCTGGCCTTCTTGCTATTGCGACCGGGCGGGCTGCTGGTTACCTTCTCTTGCTCGGGCGGCGTGGACGCGGCCCTATTCCAGAAAATCGTGGCCTCCGCTGCGCTCGACGCCGGCGTACAGGCGCAGATTGTGGAAACGCTGACCCAGGCTCCAGACCACCCGGTAGCGCTCCATTTCCCCGAAGGAGCCTACCTGAAGGGACTGGTGTGTTTGAAAAGATGAAGGCCGATTTCTCCTTGAATCCGGGCAGTGTATGTTGTATAGTGTAGATACCTTGACAATGTTGCATTAAACATTTATTCTAAAAACGCTATGTTTTTTGTCACTGCGAGCGATAGCGAAGCAGTCTCCCGGTCTGCCAGGAGATTGCTTCGTCGCAAAGAACGCTCCTCGCAATGACAACTATGCGAAAATGTGACATTGTCAAAATAAATACGAAGCCGGTGAACCAAAACGTCCCGAAGGTTTTACAGAACCGAACCTTCGGGACGTTTGCTTTGTTTATCCCCAACTGACGTTGACGGCACGTGCCTTTGCTGCCTGGCGATCGGTTGGCTATCCTTTTAGCGTTTCGATGGCGCCCCGCGCCAGGGAGGAGAGTTCGCGGTCGGCGCGCCGCAGGGCGATGGCCTGTAAGGCCGGCAAGGCGCGCGGGTCTTTCAATTTTCCGAGCGATTGGATGACCTGCTTGACCACTTCACGCTCGGGATCATTCAGCGTGTTCAAAAGCAGGGGGACGATGCGGTTGTCGCCGCTCAGGGTCAGACCGTAGACGGCGTGCTGCCGCAGCCAGGCTTCGGGATGCTTCAACGCTTCGCCCAGCACCCTCAGGCCTGCTTCCCCAAACCTGGCCAGGGACTCGGCTGCGGCCTGACCCACCTCGAAGTGCATGTCGTACAGCGCCATGCCTAGTGGCTCGATGGCGCGCGGGTCGCGGATGCGCCCTAACAGGCGGGCGGCAAAGCGGCGTACAGCGCCTTCAGGGTCTTCCAATGCCTCCAGCAGCGAATCTACGGCTGGCTGTCCGATGGTTTCGAGGGCCTCTAACAACACGTCGGCGCCTGCCTCGCGCTCATACCACCAGAAGGAATCATGCAGGGCCAGCATCAGGGAGGGTACCGCTTCGATGCGGCGCGTCTTGCCCAGGGCTTGGGCGGCTGCCTGGCGCACCTCGAGTTTCGGGTCTTCGAGCAGCAATTCGGCCATCTCGTCGAAGGTCTCTGGGTCGCAGTATCGCCCAACGGAGGCCACTGCAGCCGCGCGCACTTTCGCTTCTGGATCTTTGAGGGCTTCGAGCAAGGCCGGCAGCGCCTGCGGGTGGAGCAGGTTGCCCAATGCCAGCGCCGCTTGTTCGCGGACGGTGTAATATTGGCTGCGCAAGGCCCTGACCAGGGCCGGGATGACGCGCGCGTCCTGGCTTTCTCCCAACAAGGCGGCAACCTTGACGCGGATTTCGGGATGACGGTTGAGCAGAGCGTCTGTCAAGGCGGGGGTAGCGGCAGCGCCCAAACGCAGGAGCAATTTTCCGGCCAAGGGGGGCAGGCCGGGGGTCGGAGAACGAAGCGCCTCGATCAAGGCCGGGGCGGCCTCGGCCCCCATCCGCAGCAGTTCCGCCGCAGCGCGTTCGCGTTTAGATGAGTCCAACAATTGCCCTATCCAACGTTGGGCGTCTGACGATTTCGATCCGCTCAACCAACTCATACCCGTATTTTACAACGAAAAATCCCCGCCCTGCGGCGGGGATTTTTGGGCTTAACTGAAACTACAGGCCTTTGACGAACAGGCTGATGGCCAGAACGACGTAGGCCACCAGGACGAACCAGAAGGCATAGCCGCTGACGAATGGAATGGATACGAAATGGCCAATGAAGCCCAAGGCAGCCAGGACAACGGTGACCCAGAAGGTCGCCTTTTTGGGGGGGCTGAAGCGCATGGTTGCATCTCCTCATGAAAGATAATAAGTTTGACAATGTCACATTTTCGCATAGTTGTCATTGCGAGGAGCGTTCTTTGCGACGAAGCAATCTCCTGGCAGACCGGGAGACTGCTTCACTATCGCTCGCAGTGACAAAAAACATAGCGTTTTTAGAACAAATGTTTAATGTGACATTGTCAAGTAAGAAAGGTTTCTTTAAATAACCTTGAAACATCGTTTTGGTTACGTTTTTTCGACGAAGATATATTTTGCTACAGCGTTTCCCAGCGTAACCAAATGCTCGCCGACTTTCAGCGTGATGGTCTGGTTGAACGGCAATACCTCGACCACTTCGGCGAGGACGCCGGGCATGAGGCCGTTCTTTTCGAGATATTCGAGCAGCGGGGCGTTTTCCTCGGCTAGTTCGTGGATGCGGCGAACTGTGACCATGCGCCCGGCCTCGATTTGGGTAAGTGGAATCCAATGTGCAACGAACTCGTCATATCCGGGCAGCGGGTTGCCGTGCGGACAGGTCTGCGGGTGGCCGAGTTGCTCCATCAGCGCCGATTCGGTCATGGCTGAGATGGCGTGTTCCAGGTGATGCGCTTCGCCATGCAGTTTCGACCACGGCAGGGTTTTGAGCATCATCCACTCCATCAACATGTGGCGGGTCATCACGGTGCGGGCAGCATTCCAGCCTTGTTGGGTGAGGTGGGTGCCGTTGGCGTTCATGGTAATCAGCCCGTCGCGCGTCATGCGTTTGAGCGTGTTGGTCACGGTCGGCGGGGTGACGCCCAACATTTCGGCCAGGCGCAAGCCGACGATGGGTTCGCCGTCGCGTTCCATGACGTAGATGAGCAACAGGTAATCCTGGATGGTGGCGCTCAGGCCGGAGAGGTCCGTTTTGGGGGGAGAGGTGACATTCGTCATGGTGCTTTTTAGGATATTATACTATACTAATATAAAAAATTAGCATATAATAAAAGCGTCTTTTCAAGTTAATTATAACTTGAATTCGATTGTGAGCCATCTTCGACAAATCATATTAGAGGTGTGTCATGCTTCCTGCTTTTTTGATTTCCTTGCGTGAAGGTCTCGAAGCCGCTCTGATTATCGGTATTGTCCTGGGGGCATTGCGGAAAATTAACCGTCTCGACTTGAGGCCGGCTGTTTGGCTGGGCGTTATCCTGGCTGCGCTGACCAGTCTGCTGGCTGGCGGTTTACTGACGGTGCTGGGCGTCTCACTCGAGGGTCAGGCAGAAAAACTCTTCGAAGGTTTCACCATGTTGTTGGCGGCAGGTGTGTTGACCTGGATGATTTTTTGGATGAACCGGCAGGGCCGTTACCTGAAGGCTGAATTGGAAAGCGATGTACGTCGGGCAATGGCAGGCGGGGCGGGGCGGCAGGCGCTTTTTGGTTTGGCGTTCCTGGCGGTCGTCCGCGAAGGGATCGAACTGGCGCTCTTCTTGACGGCTACAGCCTTTGCCGTGAAAAGTGATGGGACACTGCTTGGCGCCCTGCTTGGGCTGGCAGCCTCCTTTTTGCTGGGCTGGCTGGTCTTCTCTGCTACCCTGCGCCTCGACTTGCGTCGTTTTTTCCAGGTGACCAGTATTTTGTTGGTTCTGTTTGCTGCTGGTCTGGTGGCACATGGCGTTCATGAGTTCAACGAGGTCGGTTGGATTCCGCCGATTGTCGAGCATGTTTGGGATGTCAATTCCTGGTTGGACGAGAATTCGACTGCCGGCAGCATTCTCAAGGCGCTCTTTGGCTATAACGGCAACCCGTCTTTGAGCGAGGTGTTTGCCTATCTGGTTTATTTTGGATGGGTTGTGCTGGCTTTGCAGCAGCAGAGGCGCGCTGAGACGCGGGTTTTGCCTGCTTAGCAGACTGGCCGATGCTTGGAAGGCTGGCATTTTCTGAGGAAAATATCTTCTTGCGAGGTAGTCATGATGGAAACCGCTCCAATTCTCCCTCTTGTCGAAATCCACACCGGTGAACGGGCGATTGTGCGTGAGTTCCGCGCCGGGCGGGCGGTGCAAAACCGCCTGGCCTCGCTGGGCTTC
>DAOUCM010000114.1:0-23822 GCA_034431895.1 Anaerolineales bacterium | reverse complement strand
AGCCAAGTTCGTTGTGTACTTCCATCGCCAGACCGATGATTTTAAATTGATGTTACGCACCGTCCCGAAGGTTTGGGCAAAATCCAAGCCTGATTTACGTGAGCCTTCGGGACGTTTTGCGTAAGGTGAGTTTATAAGTCAGTTCGTTGCCGGTCGCATCAACAACGAGGGGCATGTTCACCTCCGCAGGGGCAAGGAGTTTTTCAGGAATATATCACGAAACATGGCGCATGCCGTCAATGAATTTCTGAATTCGTTGATGGTTATTCTCCAAGACATCCCGTCAACGAATTTTTGAACGAATAAACGAATGCCACACGCCCTCATTCGTTTATTCGTTTTCCCATTCGTTGACGGCCCCCCCCCCATTCGTTGACGCTCACCCCTCCAGCGAATCCAGGTTCCTCTGCACGGTTTTGATATTGGGATGCTCTGGCGGCAGGGATTTTTGCAAAATCTTCAGGGCGCGCTCGAACGCCTGCCGCGCCCCCGCCAGGTCGCCCAGGTCCTGCAGCACACTGCCCAGGTTGTTGACGCGAATGGCGACGTTGGGATGGTCGGGACCGAAGGCGGCTTCGTCTATCTTCAGGGCGCGCTCGTAAGCCTGCCGTGCCCCCGCCAGGTCACCCAGGTCCTGCAGCACCAGACCCAGGTTGTTGACCAGCGTAGCCACGTTGGGATGGTCTTCGCCAAGTTGCTTCTCGAAAATCTTCAGGGCGCGCTCGAAAGCCGCCCGCGCCCCCGCCAGGTCGCCCAGGTCCTTCAGCACCAGACCCAGGTTGTTGACGTCTGTGGCGACTTTGGGATGGTCGGGACCGAAGGCGGCTTCGTCCATCTTCAGGGCGCGCTCGTAAGCCTGCCGTGCCCCCGCCAGGTCACCCAGGTCCTGCAGCACACCGCCCAGGTTGTTGACGTCACGGGCGACGTTGGGATGGTCGGGACCGAAGGCGGCTTCGTCTATCTTCAGGGCGCGCTCGAAAGCCGCCCGCGCCCCCGCCAGGTCGCCCATGTCCTGCAGCACACCGCCCAGGTTGTTGACAGCCGTGGCGACTTGGGGATGGTCGGGACCGAAGGCGGCTTCGTCTATCTTCAGGGCGCGCTCGAAGGCCTGCCGCGCCCCCGCCAGGTCGCCCAGGGCATGCAGCACCCCGCCCAGGTTGTTGACGCGAATGGCGATTTTGGGATGGTCGGGACCGAAGGCGGCTTCGTCCATCCGCAGGGCGCGCTCGTAGGCGGCGCGGGCGGCAGGGTAATCGGCAACAGCGTGCAAGTAATAGCCGAAACTATTCCACAGCCTGCCTGCCCCTCCCAGATTCGCTTCTTCGGCGCGGGCGGCGAGCAGCGGCAGGTGCGGGCGCAGCAACTGGAAGCGGGCCGGCAAGCCCGTTTCATTGGCGTCATACGCCAAATCCCCCAGCGCGTCGGCCAGTTTTTCCAGCAGGCCGCCCGTTTCCCGCGCCAGCAGGCGGGCGTACTCCGCCAGCAGAGGGTGGATGGCAGGGAGGTGGTCTTCGCCTTCCTTCAGCAGTCCCAGGCCGTAGAGCAGCCCCAGCGCTTCGTCGCAGGCTTCGCTGGAGAGGTCGAGCGCCCGCTCGAAAATTTCCAGCGGGATGGGCGAGTTCGGGGCCAGGTAGCCCGCCATGCGGAAAATGTTCCGCGCCGTTTCGTCCTGCACCTGCTGCCAGGAGAGGGCGAAGGTGGCTTGCAGGTCGAGGTCGTGACCGGTCGGGGCGGGCAGGTCGGCGCGCCAGGCGCGCATCGAGGGGTGCTCCAGCGCGGCGCGGCACTGCTCCAGATACGCCTCCAGCCCCAGGCGCGGGTGACCGTTCAGGTAGCGCGCCGCCAGTTCCAGCGCCAGCGGCAGGTGGCCCAGTTGTTCCGCCAGGCGCGCCAGGTCTTCGTCTCGGTCGCGGCGTTTGGGCAGGGCGCGGCGCAGGAAATCCAGGCTCTCCGCCGGGCTGAAGACCTCCAGCGGCAGGAGATGCAGTCCGCTGCTGGGGGGCCAGTCGGTGCGGCGGGAGGTGATGAGCAGGCGCAGGCTGGAATGCCCCAGCAGGCTGAGCGCGGCGAGAAGCGCGGCCGGCTCTTCGAAGTTATCGAGAATCACCAGCCGCGGACCGTCGCTCTTCCAGGCGTGCAGGGTGAACGTCACCTGCGAGGGCTGGTCATCGGGGAAGTTTGGCAGGCTCATGGCGCGCCCACAGCGGGCGATCTCCGCGTCGAGCTGCGAGGGGTCAGCCAGGTTCAGCCAGTGCACGCCGCGGAAGTAGCGCCCGAAGCGATAGGCGAACTCCACCGCCAGTTGCGTCTTCCCCACCCCGCCCATGCCGGCAACCGCCTGGTTGATGACCACAGACGTCTCTCTCCCCCCTCTCCCCCCTCTCCCCTCGGGAGCCCCGCTGGGGTGCTTCGCGAAGGGGTCGGGGGTGAGGGCGGGGGTGAGGGTCTCCGCCAGGGCGCGCAATTGCGCCTCGCGCCCGGTAAAGAGCGAATTGGGCGGGAAGGGCAGGGACGAGCCGAGCGGCAGGTCGCCGGGGGGAGGCAGCGTTTCGGAGGGCGTGTAAGTGGGCAGGGGCAGCGCTTCGGTCGGCGCGGCGGGTTGGAACGTGGCTTGATTGTCATCCCCAATGATGATGTTGGCGTGGCTGACATTGCCTCCGATCGTGACGCTGACAGGTCTCGCAGATGTTTGCGGCGCTTCGTTCATGCTTGTTTGAACTGGACTGACGAAAGATTTTCCCGGCGCGACGCCTTTGATTCCGCACGCCAGGCGATAGAGGGCGTCTTCATCGTCCAGACCGGCGCGAAAATCCACCCAGGTGGTTCTTTGTAGAAAACGGGGAAGTTTCAGGGTCGTGTTATCGGGCGCGCCGGGCAGCAGCACAGGAATCACGCGGCGCTTTTTATCTTTCACACGCTCCTCGATGGCGGCGCGCATCTCCTCGTTTTCCCACGGTCCGATGCCCGAAGGTCCCACAAAGACGGCGTAGGTCTGGCATTCGTCGAGCGCCTCTTCGATTGCTTCCTGCCACGGTTCGCCGGGAATCAAATTCCACCTATCGAGCCAGACTTCGAAGCCCCGCTCCTCCAACTTGTGTGCCAGGGTTTCGACGGCGGGTTTGTCTTTTCCATTGTGGCTGAGGAAGACATCGAATTTCATGGCGGAACCTCCCTGCGGCGGAAGTCAGGCGCGGCGAAGTGACTTGCTTGTATTGTACAACAAATCCCGTCTTGAATATAGCCCTTTTCCAGCAGTTCAGACATGAACTGCAAGAGCAGGTTATTTTTCATCCCGCCAGACCCTGCCCGGCAAGGCCAGCCAACGGTCATTCCCCAAAACACACCGCCAACGAATTTCTGAACGAATAAATGAATATCACGTCCTAATTCGTGATATATTGAGAGCAGAAAGGTGAAAACATGAGCGAACTTCCCATCTACAACTGTCACATCCACACCTTCACCGCCAAACACGTCCCCCGTTATTTCGTCAGCATCCAGTTGGGCCTCTTCTTGGGGCGCATCGTCAGCGCACTGTTGCGCTGGAACTGGCTTGCCCGCCTGCTCGTCCGCTTTGCCGAGCGTTTCGATCCACGCCTGAACGACGCTTTGGAGCGGCAGGGGCGCTTCCTGAAAACCAGCAACCTGGCCACCCAAAAAGCCGTCTTCCAACAAATTGAAAAACAATACCCCCGCGACACCACCTTCGTAGTATTGCCGATGGACATGAAATTCATCGGCGCCGGCGAGCCAGAAGAAGCCCTCGAGAAACAACACCAAGATTTGCTCGACCTGGCCTATCGCTCCGAATGCAAGGGGCGCATCCTTCCCTTCATGGCCGTAGACCCCCGCCGCGACGGCATCCTCGAGATGGTAGACCAGAATCTGGGTGAAGGGAAATTCCGCGGCGTCAAAATCTACCCCAACCTGGGCTACCGTCCCGACCACGCGGTCCTCATGAAAATCTACGCCCTCTGCCAGGAACGCAACTGCCCGGTCTTGGCCCACTGCTCGCCAGGCGGGGTATGGGCGCGCGGCATGACAGAAAAAGAGCGGCGAAGAGTAGCCCACCCCAAAAACTACATTCCCATCTTGAAAGAATTTCCCGACCTGCGCGTCTGCCTGGGGCATTTTGGCGGCGCGCAGGAATGGGCGCTGCACCTGAAGAGCCGCCGCCGGTCGAGCGGTCCATACCGCACGTGGGTGCGCTGGATTGCCGATATGATTACCTCGGGCGAGTATCCCAACCTCTACACGGACATTGCCTACACGGTCTTCGTCCCGCGCGTCGAAGGGCTATACATTGACCTGATTGATTATCTGAAAGTCATGCTCTCCAACGAAAAACTCCGCACCCACGTTCTATTCGGCAGCGATTATTACATGGTAGAGCGAGAAGAAATGAGCGAGAAAGAAGCCTCCATCCTCCTGCGCAGCCGCCTGGGCGAGGAATTGTTCGCCCAAATCGCCTATCACAACCCGCGCAAATACCTGTTCAATATTTCTCCTTCAACTCCCTGACCGGTAAAATCAGCAGGCCCTCACGTTCATCTCCCAGCGCCAGCGTCTCCTGCGGCTTGAGCGCCGCCAGCCAGGCCGTATAAGCCGCCGCCAGCGCATCCAGGCGCTCTGGCTCATACACCAGATGCAGCGGCAAAAGACCTTTCTTCAACTTGAAGCGCGTCAGTTCCTCGAAGAAATCCATCGGGTCCCTAATTCGCAGCCCCCGCTCGTACAGAACCAATTGCCGCTGCAAGCGTCCCTCCAGCGTCGGTGGGGGGAACGGCGCCTGCTCCAAGAGGACACAAAAACAGGCATGTGGATGAGTCTCCAGCCATAGATGTTTGCCCGTCTGCGTTAGGTAGGGCTGGAAGCCCATCTTTGCCAACTTGCGATACAGCGCAAAACCCGCCTGCATCCAGGCCGGGCAGGACTCCTCGCGCCCCGGCGTGCCGCTGACCGAGATGCCGCGCACCCGCAAGTCATACTCTGCCAGGCGCATATCTGCCCCGCGCACAGCATGGCCGGGCGTCAGGCTCTGGCTGGTCAGTTTCTGGCGCAGCAAGCCAAGATTGACATGCGAGGGGGCATTGACGGCTACCGTAGCCGCCTGCTGGCCGCCCAAGAAAGCCGCCAGGTCCTCCATATCGGCATCCGCAAGCGCCAGCAAATTCAAGTCCGCGTCGAGCGCGGCGTAGGTGAAATCCTTGTGACCCGAAGCCGGTTCGACGCCCACGTACACAGAGTCGCTGAAAAACATAGTAAGATATGCTCTCGAAAAACGGTCTGAACGAAAGACTGCCTCTACCAGAAAGTGTAGCCGAAAAAGAAAAGTTATGCAACCGTTTCATAGACGCCTGATATACGCCCTCCTGCTGGCAGCCGGCCTGGTTTGGATCTGGGTCAGCGCCGACCGCAGCGGGGCCTCCACCGCCGGACGAATCCCTGCGCCGCGCCAGGACTTCCTGGCGCCCGACTTCACCTTGCAAACCCTGACAGGCGAAAGCGTGCGTCTCTCCGACCTGCGCGGCCAAGCCGTGTTGGTCAATTTGTGGGCCACCTGGTGCCCGCCCTGCCGCGCCGAGATGCCCGTCATCCAAAAGATGTACGAGGAGTACAAAGGGCAAGGCTTCACCGTACTGGCGATAGACATGACCTTTCAAGACGATGCGGCTGCCGTCCAGCCCTTCGTTGAGGAATATCGCCTCACCTTCCCGGTCTTGCTCGAGCCCAGCGGCGCGACTGCCCGTCAGTACGAACTGCGTTCCCTGCCCACTTCTTTCTTCATAGACCGCCAGGGCGTCATCCGAGAAGTGGTCATCGGCGGCCCGATGTCCGAGGCCCTCCTGCGCACGCGCATCGAAACTATCTTGCAGCCATAAGGAGACCGGCTATGCTCACCCTTTTTCGCTCGCTCTTCGCCCCGCCGCGCGACCTGATTCTGGTCATGGCTGCCGTGTGGCTTGGCTCTTGGCTGGCCGAAAAACGCGCTGCCCGGCACGGCCTGACCGCCAACGACGTGAACAACCTGACCTTCTACCCCTTGCTGGGCTACATCCTGGGCGGGCGTCTCTTGTTCGCGCTCGAAAACCTGCCGGCGTTTGCCGCTGCTCCTCTCAGCCTGTTTTCGCTCAACCTCGACCTGTTCGATCCGCTGGGCGGAGGGATAGCCGCGCTGTTGATTGCCCTGGTCTATGGACAACGGCGCAACCTGTCGCTGTGGCCCACGCTGGACGCTCTCACGCCGCTTTTGGCCGTTCTTTGGATAGGAATTGCGCTATCACATCTGGCCTCGGGCAGCGCCTTTGGGAAAGAAACCGACCTGCCTTGGGGAATAGACCTGTGGGGGACGCGCCGTCATCCCTCCCAACTCTACGAACTGCTCGCTTCGCTCCTGACCCTCGGCCTGCTTCTGTTCCCCAAAGCGGATTCTCGGCCCGGGCGGCTCTTCCTGACCTTCGCGGCGCTCTCCAGTGGATGGACGCTCTTCCTGCAAGCCTTTCGCGGCGACAGCATCCTCCTGCCGGGTGGGCTGCGGCTGACGCAGGTCCTTGCCTGGATAGCCTTGGCGGCCGCGCTGTACCTGCTGGATAAAATGTCGCCGGCACGCTCCATTGAGTAAGGCGGCCTTTCCAGTCCGACGAAGGATGCAAACAGCGTATCACCAGGCTCTGCCTGGTCAAGCCGACCAAAGGTCGGTGGTACGTAACACCAGGCTCTGCCTGGTCAAACCGACCAAAGGTCGGTGGTACGTAAGGTCGGCGGGACGGATCACCAGGCTCTACTTGGTAAAACCGACCAAAGGTCGGTGGTACGTAAGGTCGGTGGGACGGATCACCAGGCTCTGCCTGGTCAAACCGACCAAAGGTCGGTGGGACGAGGATGCAAACAACCGCTCCAAATACCAAGCCGCGCACAAGCGACTGCACGGCTACGCGAAATTCAAATATGGGCGCACAGAAATATGACTACACGAAAACCGATGGATAAAATCATTCTCAAGGATTTGCGTGCGCATGGCATCTTGGGCATCTATCCGCAAGAACGCCAGACGCCACAAGAAATTCTCATCAACATCACCGCTTACACCATTGCCTCCCGCGCCGCTCGAACGGATGACATCGCCGACTGCGTGGATTACGAGGCGCTTGCCAAACGGGTCAAAGCGCACGCCGAAAGCGCTGCCCGTTTCACTGTAGAAGCGCTGGCCGAAGATATTGCCAGGTTGTGTCTACAAGAAAAAAGGGTGAGAAAAGTGCGCGTCAGAGTGGAAAAGCCCGAGGCCCTGCCAGAGACCGCCTCGGTAGGGGTAGAAATCACGCGCCAGCAGAAACCCACAACGCCGCCTCGGGCAAGTAACGCTCGATTGAACGGGAACAGGTAACGGGTCCGGAAAGAGGCGGAGCGTCGAACCGCTGACCTTAGATTTGTAAGGGCTTTGCGCCGCGCGAGATGTTGTCCAGAAATTCCTGACGGGTAGCCAGGTTAGCCCGAAAAGCGCCGTGCATGGCCGAGGTGGTCATGCGCGCGTCATGCTTTTTGACACCCCGCATCATCGAACATAAGTGCAGCCCCTCTACGACCACCGCTACACCCTGGGGTTTGAGCAAGTCGCGGATGAAATCGGCAATCTGGCGAGTCATCCGTTCTTGCACTTGCAAGCGGCGGGCATACATATCTACGATGCGGGGAATCTTGGAAAGGCCAATCACCTTGCCATTGGGAATGTAGGCCACATGCGCCCGCCCAACAATAGGCAAGAGGTGATGTTCACACAAACTATAAAACTCGATGTCGCGCACCAGCACCATTTCATCATACGTTATCTCGAAGAGAGCGCCATTGATCATGGCTTGGGGATCTTCACGATAACCAGCCAACAACTCCGAATACATACGAGCCACGCGGCGGGGAGTAAATTTAAGCCCTTCACGCTCAGGATCCTCGCCGATGGCCTGTAACAATTGCAAGATAGCCTCTTCGAGAGCCTGCCCGGCAATTTTCTTGTCCTCATATTCATCGGAAATCAGGGCGTCGTCGAAATCAATCCATTCTTCCATTCCATCTCCATAAAAACTGGCCCAGCATGGAGCGTGCCGGGCCAGTAGACTGTAGGCACGAGAACGCCGTCTCAACCGACTTCTGGCTCGATGAGGCCATAAGTGCCGTTTCGGCGGCGGTATAGCACTTTGATTTTGTTGGCTTCCACATCGAAGAAGATGAAGAAGTTGTCATGGCCGAGCAAGCGCATCTGCTCGATGGCCTCGGCCTCGTTCATCGGCAAAAGGGCAAATTTCTTGCGGCGAACGATGACCGGTTCTTCTTCGACTTCCTCTTCTTCCGGCGCAGGCGCCACTTCAGCCGCCGAGCGGCCATCGCCGCGCCCACGATAGCGTTTGCCCTTGAAACGGTCTATCTGACGCTGGAGTTTATCCAGCGCAGTATCGAAGGCAGCAAAGATATCTTCGGCGCGCTCTTCGGAGCGCAAAAGCAAGTTTTTGCCGCGCACCGTGATCTGCGCCACATGGCGATCTGCCGCGCTGCGAGCCGACTTCTCGAAGGTCAATTCGACCCGCGTCTCTTCGATAGCCGGTAAAAAGCGATCCAACTTGTTGGCTTTCTTGGTAACATAATCGTTGATACGTTTGGTCACTTCCATGTTGCGAGACTGGATTTCTAATTTGGGTGACATAGAACCTCCTCAGGGATGGAGAGATACCTTTCTGACAATCGAAATGCTCAAACGATAGACAAACTGTGATGAGGCAAGGCGCGCGCAACAGTGACCGCATACACATCAACCGCTCCCCCCGCATACAATGCCTCTGCCGCCGAGGAGAGCGTAGCGCCTGTTGTGGATACATCATCTATCAACAACAAAACACGCCCGCGCGCTTTGGAGGAAGCACTGAAAGCATTGCGCACGTTCTCCTGGCGTTCAGAAGCCGTCAAGCCTACCTGAGAGCGAGTATCTCGCACGCGAATCAGCGCCTCTGGGAAGTAATCCACATTCAAAAATCTTGCAAGCGGTAAGGCCAGCATGGCAACTTGATTATACCCCCGTTCCTTGAGGCGTTTCCTTCCCAAAGGCAGCGGCACGATGGCCTCGAACGGCCACTGCAAACTCGAAACAAAAGGCGCCATCTGAGCAGCCAGAGCCTCTCCCAATCCTACGTCGCGACGATATTTCATGCGGTGCAAGGCCGCTCGCACAGGGTCTTCGAACACAGCCCAAGAACGCAGAACCTTATAGACTGGCCGCGCCTGCAAACACCGCTGGCACAAACCGCCCTGCGTCAACGGCAAGCCGCAGATATCGCACACAGGCAACCTGACGGGCTGAACCTTGCCCTGGCAATCGGCACACCATCGCGCGCCTGGACGGCCACACCCCCCACATACGGGCGGAAACAAGAGGTCCAACGCAGCGAGGAAACCGCTGAGAAACTGAGCCTTCCAAGCCTCTTTTTTCACCCGCCGATACGACCACCGCCTGTAAATGTCTTCAAGATGCGAAACGCGGCCGGCACCAAAAGAATGATCATGATAGAGGGGAAGATCAACAACGCCATGGGAAGCAACATCTTGATAGGGGCCTTATGGGCTTCTTCCTCTGCGCGTTGCCTGCGCTTCATGCGCATCTGATCGGATTGAATGCGCAGCACCCTGGCCAGGCTCACACCCAGCATCTCACTCTGGATGACTGCCGCCACGAAACTGGTTATTTCGTTGATGCCAATTCGATCGGCCATATCACGCAGCGCTTCGCGGCGCGTCTTGCCAAGTTGCACTTCTCGAATAACGCGCGAAAAGGCGAGGGAAAGTTGATTTTCCCATTTTTCGGCCACTTTGGACATGGCCGCATCGAACCCCAAGCCAGCCTCTACGCAAATGGTCAGCAGGTCCATGGCGTCTGGCATGGCTTTGCGAATCTCCTTTTGCCGTCTATCAATCTTGCTTTGCAGCCACATTTGCGGAAAGACAAAGCCCAATACCGTGAATACCAAAACCACCAAAACCCTGACCATCAGACTCCAGGTAGGAGGAGAAACGATGAACACAAAGCCAAGCACGCCTCCAAACAAAGCCGCAATGACAAAACGCGAAGCCAGGAAGACGGAAGCGTCTACCCGAATAGGGTTGCCTGCCAATTCCAATTTCCGGTTGGTCTCTTCCAATGCTTTCTGAGGGGTAAAACGCGCTGAAAATTCACCAATATTTTGCAGTAAAGGAATGATGACACGCTCTGTGAACGGCTGAGAGAGTTCCAGTTCTTCGAGGGAAACCACATCTCCCCGCTCGGCAAACTCAGAAAGGCGCGCCATCAAGGGATCTTCCTCGCGCCTGTTCGAGGCGGTTCTGGCGCCCACAATCACGAGAGCAATGGCGCCCACAACAATGACTACCCCAACAATGATCCATATCAGAGTCAATATATTCATATCACACCTCGATATCAGCAATCTTCATCATCGCGAAGTAGCCAGAAACGATCATGATTATAATCACTCCAATTGCGCTCCATCCGCAAATCGGGCCATTGTCGAAGAACGACAGCAGGTACTCCTTGTTGATCAACCATAGCATGAGCGCCAGACCGGCAGGGATCAAGGCCAAAAGGGTGCCCGAAGCGCGCACTTGGGCGGTCATGACGCGGATTTCCCCTTTGATGCGCACGCGCTCACGGATGGTAAAAGAAATGATGTCCAGAATTTCGGATAGGTTGCCGCCAACTTCGCGTTGAACGTTGATGGCTGTAACGACAAAATCGAGATCGTCGCTAGGGATGCGGCGCAGCAAGTTGTTAAGCGCGGTTTCCATAGGAATGCCGAGTTGCATCTCTTGGACCACACGCCGAAATTCCTCGTTCATGGGAGGAGGCATTTCCTTGCTCACGGCTTCCATTGCCTGCATGGTCGAATAGCCTGCGCGTAAACCGTTGACCATCAAGTTCAACATATCGGACAATTGCTCGTTGAAACGCCGCAAGCGGACTCCCTGCTGCCGTTTGACATAGAAGCGAGGGACAAAAAAACCCAGCGTTGCGCCAATCAAAGGAGAGACGTAGTCGTTGAAACCGCTCAATAAAGCCAGGAGAAAAGCGCCGCCCAAAACAGTAATGACATACAATGCAAAATATTCGGCAACTTTGAGTTTCAAATCGGCGCGCGCTAACTCTCTGCTAATGCGATCGCCTAAAGAGGAACGTTCTACCCTTTTGTTGAACCATTCAGTGATTACAGCGCGATCTTCTGGCTTTTCGACGACTTGTTTCCCCTCGTCGAGGTAGGTCTTGAGGCGCTGCTCCACCATGGAACGTTCGCTGCTAATGGAAATGACTATCCCCACAACCAGGAGAATCACAACCAAGACCCCGCCAACAATCAAGATCGTGTTCAACAACTCTGGCATATATCCTGAAAACGATAAAGCAAATAGAGGTTAGTAGCGCCGCCGATCACCAATTCCAAAGATCGAAGGCGGAAGATGAATGCCTGCTGCTTCGATTTTATCCATGAATTTCGGCCGCAGGCCAGTGGCTCGCAACCGGCCGACAATCCTTCCATCCTCGATGCCTGTTTGCTCGAAGGAGAAAAGATCGGTCATGGTAATCACGTCGCCTTCCATACCGCTGATTTCCGTAATGTAGACCACTTTTCTTGTGCCGTCACGCAAACGTTCTTGATGCACAACCAGGTCAATGGCAGAGGCCACTTGCTCACGAATGGCGCGCACAGGCAACTCCATGCCGGCCATCATCACCATCGTTTCGAGACGCGCCAGGGTATCGCGCGGGCTGTTGGAGTGTAACGTGGTCATGGAGCCGTCATGGCCTGTGTTCATCGCCTGGAGCATGTCCAGGGCGGCCTCGTCACGAATCTCACCCACAATGATACGGTCGGGGCGCATACGCAAACAGTTGATCACCAGTTGACGAATGGTCACTTCTCCACGCCCTTCGATATTGGGCGGGCGCGATTCGAGGGTCACAACATGCTCTTGCCGTAATTGCAACTCGGCCGCATTTTCGACTGTGACGATGCGCTCATCGGCAGGAATGAAACTCGAAAGAATGTTCAATAGGGTGGTCTTACCAGAGCCTGTGCCGCCAGAAATCACGATATTCAAACGGGCTTCGACACAAGCCTTCAAGAATTGCAGTGCTTCGGGTGTGATGGTGCCAAATTGGATGAGTTGCTCCAACGTAATGGGGTTCTTGGCAAATTTACGAATGGTCAGAACCGGCCCTACCAGCGAGATGGGAGGAATGACAGCATTGACGCGCGAACCATCCGGCAAACGGGCGTCCACATAGGGACTCGCCTCGTCAATACGCCGTCCCAAGGGAGCAACGATACGGTCAATGATACGCATGACGTGTTCGTTGTTTTCGAACGTGACAGGCACCCGATGCAATTTACCCTTACGTTCGATATAAATATTCTTGGCGCCGTTGACCATCACTTCCGTAATGGTTTCATCCTCCAACAAGGGTTGCAAGGGACCCAACCCCAGGATTTCGGCTGCAATTTGCTCGAACAAACGCGCGCGTTCCGGCCGGGAGAGGACGATGTTCTCCTCCGAGAGGATTTGCTCGAACAATTCCTGAATGGTGCGCTTGACCTCGTCGGTTTTGGAAATATCCATGGAAGGATCAAGTTCACCCAGCAACTTGTTCTGAACACGTGTCTTCAAGTCGAAGTAAGTTCCGGCTTGCGGCGCAGTGATGGGCGCGCTGGTGCGGCGGGTTTGCAAAGAAGATAACCGTGACGAATCTGCGGCCGGGGGCGCTCCAGGGGTCAACGGTTTGGCTTGGGGCGTTGCGCCCTGACCTTGCTCAATACGCTTAAGCAATGACATAAACTACTCCTGCTCTGACCACTAACGCTTCATCGTTTCGGCCTCTTCTGCCAGTTCCTGGGCCTTCAAAGAGGCTCGAATGCTTTCTGCTACGGAGAGGATTCCCCTCCCAACAGGCTGCATTTTATGCTCGAGGATGAATGGAACACCTCGATTGACGGCCGGGATGACAATGCGCTCATCTAAAGGAATGACAGCGGCAACAGGTTGTTTGAGGTTATCTCCAACTCGCTCTGGCGTGATGCCAATCCGTTTATCGAAGCGATTCATGACAAACACAATGCGTTCACGAGAAATGCCCAGCGTTTGCAAAAGATCCAGAAAGAGACGAGCATTCTTGATAGCGGGGATGTCCTGCGTGGTGACCAAAACGATCACGTCACTCTTATCTATAGCGCCTAGAGTAACATCTGTCAAGAAGGGAGTGGTATCAATCACCACATACGCATAATGTTGCTTCAAGTACTCTATCAATCTCACAAACTGGTCGCCAGACACCTTCTCAGCATATTCGGGCCGTGAAGGTGCAGCCAGGATATGCACCCCCGAAGCATGAGTGACCATGACGCTTTCGACAACCTCATAGTCCAATTCATCAATGCGAGAAGCCAAATCAATCAAAGTGTTTTTGCCTTGCTCGTTGACAAAAATAGCCACGTCTCCATATTGCAAGTTGCCATCCACCAAAACAACCCGCGTCTCACTATTATGCAACAACAAAGCCAGATTGACAGCAATGGTGGTACAACCCGTCCCCCCTTTAGGGCTGTAGACCGTAATAATCTTTCCATGCGTCAAAGAAGGCATGAGGCCCTTGCCTCCGCCCGGCATCATGGCAACGACACGAGCCTGCTCCATTTTGGAGCGTTCTTGGAACGACATCTCGCCTGCCCGGCGAATGGCAGAAATCAAATCATCTGCCATGGGAGGCTTGGTCAAAAAATCGCGCGCGCCCGCCAGCATGGCGCGCCGCATATAATTCTGCTCCCCCTGCACAGAGAGAATGACAACTTGCACATGGGGCTGTTTGGCAAGGATTTGTTCTGTCGCAGCAATACCATCCAAATCGGGCATGTTGATATCCATCAACACCACGTCTGGGTCCAGTTCTCTTGCCAGTTGCACCCCTTCCTTGCCGGTCTTGGCTGCGCCAACCGCCTCGATATCGGGTTCGAATTGCAATAACTTGCGGACGTTCTCCCGCGTCTCTGCAATATCATCTACGATCAAAACCCGAATTTTTTTATCCGTCGCCATATCTATTCATTCCCATTTTTTCTTTTTATTTCACTTTATTGAGGGGGTGGAACGTCATTTTTAAGGACCGGTTCCACCAATTTATCCACTCGAGGTTCGACCACATACGGCAACTTTACCGGGATAGGGATATTATACTGGCTCAGCAAAAATTGAAGCGTAGCCGCCTCGGTCGCCATGCGAGACTGATCGCCAGCATAGCGCAGGCTGAGGGACAACTTAGCGTCCATGTAAATCAACCACTCGAGGGTATTCACGTCTTGGGGAGAAACCACCAAGGTGATGACATCCGGGGGGCTCTGGGCGGGCTGTGGCTGCCCCTCAGGAGGCTGCTCCGGCGCTTCCCCAGCATCGGCAGCCGTAAAGGTGCCCAATTTCAACACGACGATATCCTGCAAAATGGTCTGGCAAACCAAGCGGGGACGCTGCTGCTCCCCCGGGACCACATATACGCCTTGCTGGAAAGAGGGTTCCACTTCCGTGCGGCCTTGAACCAATGGCTGGTCTACGGTGCCGGCTCCCAACGTAATGCCGGGCATTTCATCGGGTGGCACGCCAGCCGGCCCGCGCAAAGTGACCACCGTATTCGGGGTCTTGGACTGGAAGGAGGGATCGGCATCCACAAACAGCAGACAGGCCGTCAAGTTGACATGAGCGCCGTCGGTAGCGCCATAGGCAACAGAGGCCAGGCGAGAAATCGGAATCGAAACCGCCACCGAGCCAGGAGGAATGCGAGCCGCCCAAGCAGGGCCACTGATAGCCAGCGCGCCTTCGGAAATCATGGAGGAGGTAATGACCACCCCCTGTTCCAACGGATATTTGGCCACCTTGCCAATGACCTGGTCTTTTTGCTCCTCGGTGAACATCACAGCGCTGAGTGCATTCAATGGAATCTCGATGGTATCCAAGGCTTCGGCGGTAATCTTCTCGCCTTGCGGGATGCTCTGCCCGGCAATTAATATTTTCACTGTGTTCGGTGGAGGGGTTCCCCCTCCAGCCGGCCGTGGCGGGTTCAAGAAGCGCTGCGCCAAAAGCGCCACCACGACCAAGCCAATGATCAATATCACGGCTATAATGATGAAAATACGTCCCCGTCGCATAGAGGCTCCTCTCGTGCAAGGATCGGTTTACCTTACTTTATCATGTTGATTATACAGGAAAAATCCCCAAAACATGCTGGTAAATAAGTATGACGCCGATCGTTGCTCCCCCCCTAGACAACGCAATCATCGGTTTGTCAAACATTATGGTTTCCGAATGGGTAAGAAAAACATCACCCGTGTGCCTTTTCCAGCGGAAGATTCGATCTCGAATGCACCGCCAAGCATCTCGGTGCGCTCCCGAATCAATTTTAGCCCCAGACTTTTGCTTTCTTGTAGGGTGTCTGGATCGAATCCTTTCCCATTATCGTCCACAATAACTCGTATTTGTTCCTCCGATAAATCCAAATTGACCTTCAATAAAGAGGCCTGGCTGTGCCGAAAAGCATTCCCCATCAGTTCCTGGATGGCGCGAAACACCATCACTTCCAGATAGGGTTCGATGCGTCTTTCTGCGCCGGTAATGGTCAGGTTGACTTCCATTCCTGCTTGTTCTTTGAAGGCTTCGGCATATCGCCGCACGGTCGGGATCAACCCCAGGTCGTCCAGCATCATAGGGCGCAACTCGAAAATGAAGCCGCGCACTTTCTGGAAGGTGCTCATGGCTGAGGCTTTCAAACTATTCAACTCGTCGCGCGCTTGAGCAGGGTCCACATCCAACAAACGCATGGCGATTTCTGTCTGCAAAATGAAGTTCGAGAGTGCCTGAGCGGGGCCATCGTGCATTTGGCGGGAAAGCCTCTGACGCTCGGCCTCCTGAGCGTTGACCAGCATCTCCACGCTGGCCAGCGCCCCTTTGCTCGAAGAAGGCGTAGCAGGCGAGGTCGCATGGCCGCCGCCATCCTGGAGACTTCGCAACAAATCCCGATATTTTTCCAAATGGGCCTTATCGCTCTGTAACTTTTCCAATTGACCCCGCATGACAAATAATCTCTGCTGGGCGTCTAGGGCAGAGTCATAAGCCATCCGAATTTCCTCGACAGAGGTGGTATTGATTTGACTTTGTACCTGCTTGAGGTGAGAGGTAATGGCTGCATTGCGCTGGGTCAACTTGGATACTTCCCCCTGGCTTTGTTCGATCATCAGGTTCGTTTCGCGCAGCGCACGTTCCGTCTCTTCCAACTGCGCCTTCAAGTCAAGGTTGGTTTCATCTTGTCTCGTTTCCAAGTCCTTTGTCATGAAAACATCACTCCTGTGACCTGTTTGGATTTGCATCCTGCAATTTGACCCATCCCCGCTTCAAAGCGTATACCACCGCCTGCGTGCGGTCTTCGACGCCAAATTTCCTCAAGATAGAAGTGACATGGTTTTTGACCGTCTGATGGCTGATGCCCAGCAAATTGGCAATTTCTTTGTTGCTCATGCCGCGCACCACACATGCCAAGACCTCCATCTCACGATCGGACAAGGGATGAAAAGGGCTGCCAGGTTCACTATAAGAGCGCCGCGCCCCCTCGATTTGGCTTTCGAGCCACTCATCCAATTCGTGGCGCGTAAACACGTTGCCATCCATGACATAGTTGCCCTTTGCCACCTCATGAATGATTTGAACAAGACGCTCGGGCGAAATGTCCTTTGCGCAATATGCGGCGGCGCCAGCATGGGCGGCGTGAACTGCTTGTTCTATGTCATCATAGCCTGTCAATAGCAAAATACGGGTGGGCAATTTTTCCAAGCATACTTGATGCGTAATTTGCTGACCGTTCATATCGGGCAAGTTAACATCCAAAATAGCAATGTTGGGCTGCAGCGTGCGTATCTGCTCCAGCGCCTGCCTGCCATCGGCCGCTTGTCCTACCACCCGCAAGCCCGGCTCAAGAGCAAGCGCATCCGCCACGCCCTGCCGAAAGAGCGGATGATCGTCCACAATTAACAAAGTGATTTCACTCATAGTTGCCCCAACCTATAGGTAAGGATATCGAAAGTATAGCACATGTGTCAAAATAGGGGAATAACTGCAATCTAACGCCAATGAAAGACCACCATGTTCTGGCCACCCAGCAAGAGGGTAATCCGACTGCCGGTGGTAAAGACTGGCTTGGCTTGCTGACTAAGATACGGATAGAACTCAGGAAAAGCAATCAAGTACGAGGCCTGCACCTCATCCAGGTAAGCGGCCAGGCGGGCTTCATCACGGATGAATGGAACGACCTCTGGTGAAACCAAGCCTGCCAGGTCTACCAACGCATGATGGTCGAAATAACCCAGCGCGCCAATATCATGAGCAGCCACCAACTCTCCATCAGGCACATTCGCCGCGACCCACCTGGCTGTCACAACCATCTCACTCTCGATGAAGGCCACATCCTGCGCATACGTCCACGCGCCAAACAGCCAGAAAGCCACACCCAAGAGTCCGACCAACAAGTTCGCAGCCGTGCTGAGCGCCCAGCGGAAACGCCCCAGGCGCTTCGAGCGCATAAACATGAGCATAGCCGCCAGCCCCCACAAGAAGAAAACCGGCATAGCAGGCATCACATAACGCCCATGTTGGTAAACCGGCAAGCGCTCGACATATAAAAACAGATAACCGGCAAACCAGGCCATGCCAACCAGGGTGCCCCAATCGCGCTTGCGCAGCGACATTGCCGCCCAGCCAATTGCGCCCGGCAGCAAGGCCAGGCTGGCCCCTGCCAGAAATTGCAGCGTCAATTGCCCAAACCGCTCCAGGAAGGGCTTCGACTGCCAGGCGACATACTCGGCTTGTTTGGCATAGAACGTGTTCGGCATGGGCGTTCCAGACAAGATCAGGTTGAACAGCAAATAAGGAACGAACAGGACAGCAAAGCCCAACGCCAACAGGCCCAAGTCGCGCCAGCGGTTCTTTGCCGACCCGGAACCTGTCAGCGCAAAGACAACGATCGGCCCGAGGAGCGTGATCCCGTCAGGGCGCACCCAAACACTGAGGCCAGCAAGCAGGCCCAGGGTCATGAAACGACGCGAACCGGTCATCAACATCCCCAACGTCATCGTGACGAGAAAGGCGTGGAGCAAAGTCTCCATGCCCGAGGCCGCTGCCCAAACCAAATGCCACTCCGTAACCAGAAACAGCCCCACCCAGGGAAGGCGCGGCCGATACGTCTGAGAAATCTGGCGCAAAATCATCTCGCCCAACATCCCCATCCCCCACAACAGCAGCGCGCCAAGCAGGTACGTCCAAATATATGGAGCCAGTTCGAGCAAGAATCCAATAGACAGGAGGCCGGTCCACAAGGGAGAAGTTGAACCGGCAGAGGGCTTGCCAGGCTGGAAAGCCCATTCGCCGTAAACGGCCAAATTGCGGGCGTAGGTCAAGTGAATCCAAGAATCATCGAGCGGAAAACCAATTCGATAAAAGAGCGCGCTGGCGCCCAGATAGAGGGCCATGCTGACCAAACTGGCTAAGGCTAGAAATACGGTTTCTTTCCTAGCGAGCAGGGGAAAGCGCAAAAATTCTTGCATCCTCCACCGTCCCAAGGTATTCGATTCCCGCATATTGCTCCGTCTGATTGTACAAACCGCGATACTCTGGCAAAGCGCCTTCCTTTTCGAGAATGTAATACGAGGCGCCATAGCGCGCCGCCACTGCCAGGAGAGTCTGCGGCCCACCCGGTGGCGCCACGATAGCCGAACGCCCACTGACCAGGTAATACCCCGGCGGATTGAGGACAATCACCATTTCATTCGGCTGCGCGCCCTGTTCCACCAGGAATTGCTCGACTTTTACATACAATTCCTCTTCCCATTGCCAACCGAGTTGAAAGATGCGCTTTTGCAAGACCACAACGGTCAACAAGGCACACAGGCCCACCAGCGCAACGCGAAAAAAAACATAAGCGCGTTCATCCAAAAATCCCCTGCGGCGAATGGCCACTACGGTCTGTTCCAATCCCAACGGCGCCAACGCCCACCACAAGGGCTGGAAGGCCACGCCAGCATGGAAGAATCCGCCGCGCGCGCCCGCTAGAGGGAAAATCAAGGTCATTACAGCCAGCAACAACAGCCAGCCCACGGCCGCCAATCTGACACGCACGTCACGGCGCGCCTGCCACACACCCACCAAGATAAAAGGAAACAAAAGGATGCCGCCCTGAGCCGCAAGGACATTCTGGGCATTCATGCTCAAAGCCCACAAGCGCACCTTCAGTGCCGCCTGCCAGCCAGCCGCCAGCCAGGATTGCAAATTGACCTGCTCGGCGGGGAAGGCAAACGTGTCGTTGTAATTCGTCAACCACAGAATACGGTCCCCGCCTGGCGCCATGAGCGAGCCAAACACAGAAAGGTTGCGAGCATACCAGGGACCCATGACAAGCAGGTAGCCAAGCAGGGTAAAGGAAAAGGTTCGTAAGACGTAATGCGTAAAACGTAAGACGTAATGCGTAACAGGTGATGTGTACTTGTGGACCTGTGTACCTGTATCCGTGCGTACTTGCGTACTCAATGCGTACTCTTGCGCCCGCCAGAGAGAAAGCAAGCCGAGCAGCCCCAGCCAAAGCAGGCCGTCGCTACGCGCCAGGTTCATCAGGCCCGCCAAGACGCCCAGCAACCCAAAAGCCCAGCGGCGCTCATCCTTTGCCAGCAAGAAAACCAGCCCTCCCAGGAACATGAAGGGGGCAAAGTTGTCGGTGACAGGCAAGAAGGGGGCGTGAAAGATGGAGAAAACGGCCAACAGGCCCGAGGTCAAGGCAAGAGCGCGGCGATTGGTGAAATCCAGCGCCAGCCGGGCAGTCAAAGGCGGAACGCAGGCGGCAATCAAGATGAAAATCAAACGAGCGGCGGCGTAGGTTTGTTGGCCGGTCAGCAACATACTGAGCGCCGCCAGGATGGACGAAAGCGGCAACCAATAGGTATGCGAAGGATGCGGCAGGCCGGCCGGGTCATCCAGGTAATTCCACAAATACGGCTCGGTAAAGCCCTTGCCCTGTATCAGTTGCAGGCCGCCAGCAAAGTAGTAGTCTGAGTCCATGTAGCCGGGGTAATCTTGGAAGGAGGCAATCGTCGAAGCCACCGCCAAGCCAAGCAGAAAAAGCAAGAGATAGAAACGCCAGGTCATCGAGACTCTAGAGTAGATAGGTGATCCAACCAGGTACGGGGCGGGCGAATGATCCACCAACGCATCCAGTACAGTCCTAACAAGGCGGCCAGCGGCAGCAACAGATACAAGGCTTCTGGCGCCGCCAGAAAGGGCAATGCCAGATAGCCAAAGGAAAACAACCAGGCCACCGCAAAGAGCGCCGCCAGCAATACAATGGCTATCCCCTCTCCGATGCGCTTCCACCGTTCACGCACCGTGACAAGGAAAAGAACGACAGGGAAAAATAACACAACCAGGTTATCCAGTTCCGAGCGAAAGCCCAGCAAGGGAGTGGCAGTCAGCGTGAAGGCGGCTGTCCAAACAAAACGCCGAAAGTCTGCTCCGCGGCTGCGCCCCCATTCATAGATCAGCGCCATCCACAGCGCAGCGCTCAGGGTCCAAGCCAGCAGATTGCCATGAGCGGGCCAAAGGCGGCCCAAGATGTGGGGAGTCGAATAGCCAAAATCGGCGCGCAGGTTGTTCCACGCGGCGCGCAAGAATGGCAGCAACCAGCCCGGATAGGAGAGAAAGGAGACAACGAGAAGCACAAACAACAGCATCCCCGCTCCGGCCAACACCCGCCAACGCCGCGCCCAGAAAACGGATAAAAAGATGAACAGCCAAAACGGGGCGCCCATCTCCCATTGGAAGGCTGTCGCCACCAGCAACGCGCCCGCCAGTTCGTCCCATTGGGCGCGCAGGGTCAAGAGAATGCCAACATAGGCTACTCCCAACAGGATAGCCGCGGAACCTTCCAGAAAAGTCTGCCAGACGTAGTAAGAAGATAAGCAAAACAAGAACACCAACACGGTAAAATAACGCGCGGGTTGCCTTTCGAGCAAGCGAAAAGTAAGAGCAAGGAAGACCAGCGCCGCCGCTTCTATCAATGTCATCCAAACGGCGCGCGCGGCCTGCGCATCGGGAAACAATGCCAATGGGAAGAAGAAAGGCATGAGATGAAAAGGGATATCGAGGATATACAATTCTTCCCCTGGCTGCGCCAGGCGTCCATAAACCCGCTCTTGCACTGCCGAGGGGACGCCGACGCTATAGGGTTCGATGCGGTCGAACAGAAAAGCCCGCCCAGCGATGTAAAGCATATAAAACTCGCCGCCTCCAGGCAAAGAGCGCGCCAGGAAGAGATTGGCATACCCAAGCAAGCCCAGAATTACAGCCAGCGCCACGACGACCAGGAACAGGAAACGCCACTCCTGTGGAGTCAATGGATGGGAGGCTTTTTGGAATTCCTGGAAGGACATGCCCTATCCAAAGAGGCAGAAATCGGCCAACAGGCGAGAGGTCAGCAGACGAAACACAAGAGGCGAAAAGTCTGTCATGGCATCAAAATCTGTAAACGCGCCGGTAAGATGCTATACTCGAAATCCTGCTTGTAATCTGGGAAAAGTTCGCCGTCGGTATGCGCGGGAGAGGGCTTGTTCAGATGGATGGTCAAATGGGTGGTATGCACTTCGTACATACCGGGCAATTCCAAATAATTCCCCTTGCCCGGTTTCATCGCGCGCGGTAGCGCCTGGAGCAAACCCAATCGCGTGGCGCGATAGCCATAGGCAAAAGTCAGTTTGCCGTCGAAAGGATTGGCATGAGGGGTCATATAAAAGCCACCCGTGCGCGGGGCATTGCCAATCGAGACCAGGGAAAGCGGCCCATGATATTCGCCGTCGTCCCAATAAACTTCTCCCTGCCATTCGGGTTTGTCGAGGATCGCCCAAATCGCGGCTATCAGGTAACGCACGATGCCCTTGATCCACTGAATGCGCTCATGTTTGGTGGTGACATAAGGCTCCAAGCCGGCGGCAGAATTGTTGACAAAATAGCGCTCATTCAGTTTTCCCACGTCCAATAGGCGCGTTTTCCCCGCTGCGATCACTTGCGCCGCCGCAGACAAATCGAGCGGCAACCCCAAATTGACCGCCAGGTCATTGGCCGACCCTAGCGGAATGAGGCCCAACGGGCCTAACAGGTCTTGGTCAGATTTTGCAGCCCGCATCATGCCATTGACCGTTTCGCCGATGGTGCCATCCCCGCCAGCGGCAATGAGAGGCGAAAAGCCTGCCCGCGCTGCTTCTTCGGCCAAGTCTACCACTTGACCCTTACGCTGCGAAACAGACACATCGAACTCCACGCCAGCCGCCTTGAGAGCAGCCTCGGCCTGAGGCCAGCGTTTCTGGGAATTCCAGCGGTTGGAATAGGGATTCAAAATCACTTTGGCAACCATAGCACCTCCAATGCACTCAAGCAGGACTATTGTACTCCGATTTACTTTTTCGCAACTGGATCAACAGCACCCCGGCCGACACGAGCAAACAACCCATCGCTTGAGTCCATCTCAACCTCTCACCCAATAAAAGAAAGCCAAACAATGCTCCAAAGACGGCTTCCAGGCTCAAGATGAGCGCCGCATCGGTAGGAGGAGAGTACTTTTGCGCCCACACCTGTAAGGTGTAACCCATTCCCACCGAGAAAATACCCACGTACAAAATGGCTGCCACCCAAGCCCCAGGCACAGAATGGGGTGGTTGCTCCCAAAAGAAGCCGGCTAGAATATTCAAGACAGCGCATACGGCAAAATGCCCCATGGAAAACGTCACCGCATCGTAACGGGAAACGAACTTTCCCAGGATGACGAAATGCAGCGCCCAGAAAACCGCTCCCAGCAACTCGAGCGCATCACCTTTCTGGACCTCGAGCCTGCTTCCCGCCGAAATGAGGTAAGCACCGCCCGCGGCCAATCCCACCGCCGCGAGTTCATGCCAGCGCAGGCGCTCGCCCCAGCCAACGAACAACACGAGCGGCACAAAGACGACATATAAACTGGTAATGAAACTGGCATTTCCCGCCGTCGTGGATTGCAAGCCGGCCTGCTGCAAAGCCGCCGCAGCGAACAATACTGCTCCAGCCATCCCCATCCACAACCATTGGCTGCGCGAAACCGCCAAGAGGCCACGAGAGCGAACTGACAGCGGCAGTAAAGCCAACGCGCCCAACAAGAAACGCACCCCATTGAACCAATAGACGACATTTTGCTGTCCGGCCACACGTTGAACGGTAAAAGCGCTGCCCCAAATCAGGGCAACAAGAAACAAACTTGCATCAGCCTTGAAGCGCATACTGGCGTTTTCTTTATACACGCAAGCAGGACAAGCGTATACCCTCATCACTCTGCTACGACGTTCCTGCCGCAGTGGATGAAGTTTACAAATTCATGCCGTCGTACCACCGACCTTTGGCCGGTGCGGCCAGGCAGAGCCTGGTGTTACGTACCACCGACCTTTGGCCGGTGCGGCCAGGCAGAGCCTGGTGTTACGTACCACCGACCTTTGGTCGGTGCGACCAGGCAGAGCCTGGTGTTACGTACCACCGACCTTTGGTCGGTGCGACCAGGCAGAGCCTGGTGTTACGTACCACCGACCTTTGGTCGGTGCGACCAGGCAGAGCCTGGTGGTACAGAGCCTGGGGGTACGCTGTGTGCGCCTGGAGCCGGCCTCCGGCCAACTTTCATGCGCTGAGGCGGGGGATTGATCCCCCCGCCG
>DAOUCM010000113.1:0-1607 GCA_034431895.1 Anaerolineales bacterium | reverse complement strand
CCCAGTTCGAGCGAGATGCGGGCAAAGCGTTCCCCTGCCGCGCGGTTGATATAACGACCCACCTCCGTCGAACCAGTGAAGGAAATCACGCCCACGTCAGGATGCTCTACCAACGGCGCGCCGGCTTCCTCTCCATAGCCTTGGATGATGTTCAATACGCCGGGCGGGAAGCCAACTTCCGCAGCAATCTTCCCGACGATCCAAGCGGTGGCAGGGGTATCTTCGGCGGCTTTCAAAACTGCCGTGTTGCCACAGATCAAGGCCGGGAAGATTTTCCAGGCTACGTTGGCAATAGGCGTGTTGGCGGCGATGATCAGTCCTGCCACTCCAATTGGCTGGCGAACGGTCATGGCATATTTGTTGGGGATGCCACTGGTGGTCGTGCGTCCATACAGCCGCTGACCCTCGCTGGCATAGAACAGGCCGCACTGGATGGCACCGCTTGTTTCGCCATAAGCATCTTTGTAGGATTTGCCGGTCTCGGCGGCTACAATACGAGCAATTTCTTCCTGGCGATTCTGCATCCCCACGACCAACTTGTGAAGCAAGAAACCGCGCTGGACAGCAGGGGTGGCGGACCAAGCCGGTTGGGCGGATAGGGCCGATTTAACGGCAGCAGCAATATCGTCAGAACGAGAACGAGCAGCCTGGGATTGAATCTGTCCGCTATGCGGATCGAATTTATCAAACCATTCTTCTGCTATGGCCGGTTGTTCTTTGCCATGCAGCCAATTGGGGATTTTTTCTGGAATCATCTTTTTTTACCTTTTCGCAATTTCATATTCGCCAGTCACCGCGCGCAACGGCGGCTGAATTATCATGCCGAAATGAACTAAAGACCAGACCCGACACCGATGATTCTACCAGCAATTTCTCCTCCAACTCGGGCGAGCGTTCATCCCACTGGCGCGCAATATAGAGACGGCACCCTCGTTCTCGGAATACTGGGGCGTAATCTTGCCGAATGTGTTCCAGCAAAGATGGCAAACCGTGACCATCGAGATAATTTTGCTTATAGCCATAGCCGCGCTGCATGGGCCACAGGGGATGCCACATGGATGGACATTGGCTGGAATTCTGGTTGATGACCAATCCGTCTATAAGGCCTTGTCGAACCCAAGTGCGCCAGTCCAGAGTCATATTGCCTAGAGGAGGACCAAGCACGTCGCCGCGCGCCGCTCCAACTGCCAGGTGAAGCCCCAAAGGTTGCAAATCTGCTCGAAGTTCGCGCAGAAAGAGGGTCAGATAAGAACCGCGCAAGTCGCGCCAGGATTGTAAGTCGAAATCCTGAGCGCAAATGTCTCGCCCGTACCGCGATTGATACTCCTGACGAACAGGCTCGTTGAAGCCATATTGGTCGGCAAAATCTGCCGGCCGTGATTGAGAACGCAGGCAAACAAACAGCCCATCGAAGCCGCGTCCCGCAAGAAGATCCAAGAAACGTTGGCGAAAATGTTTACGGACTTCCGGGTATGCCAGGCAAAGTACGCCCCATTGCCGCTGCGTTCCTGTGCGGTCAATCAGGGCATACTCTGGGTGACTGCGGCTGAATTCTGTCTGCCAAGAGACGTGCTGTCCGTGCATAGCATTGTGATAACTATATTGAC
>DAOUCM010000112.1:0-1518 GCA_034431895.1 Anaerolineales bacterium | reverse complement strand
AAGCCGTTAGCAACGACCCCACCGCTTTGCCGGCCCCGCTGGCGCTGGCCATGGCAACGCGCATCGGGGCGCAGGCGCTCCATCTTGGAAGCGTGACCGGCTCCCTCGAACCCGGCAAGCGCGCCGACCTGATCCTGGTAGATACCAGTCCGCTGCACAATTCGCCGCGCTTCCTCCGCGATCCGAACAATGCTTACGCCCAACTCATCTACGCGGCCAAATCCACCGACGTGACGGATGTCATGGTCAATGGCAAGTGGCTGATGCGCGAGCGTGCGCTGCTGACCTTGAACGAAGCCGAACTGCTGGCGGGGGCGCGGGACACGGCCCGTCGCATAGATGCCTTCCTCATCCAACGGGAGCAGTCCGTTCTGTCGAAGTTGATCGCGCTGGGTGGCTCGATGGAGCAGGAATCCTATGAGGTGCAGGTCAAGGTCAAATTGGAGCAGCCGTCCATGGTCCTCTCCAATATCGAGCAAGCCGGCATCCGCATCACTGCCCACAAACATTACCGCCAGTACGACAATTACTTCTCCTTCGATGACCCGACGCAAGGCCGCCTGCGTTTCCGCGAGGACGAGTTGCTGGACGCCAAAGGCAACATCATCAACGTGCGCTCCCGACTCACGCTGCTGGGGCCGCGCAAAGACAAGTTTGCGCACGATGTCTTGCTGTCGCGCAGCCGCTTCCTGGCACCGGCCGCCCACACCTTGCGCTTCTACCGCGAATATTTCAAACCGGCCGGGGAAGTCGTCATTCAAAAGGACCGCCTGCGCTGGCACATCGAATACAAGGAGACCGAATTTTTCGTCAATCTGGATACAATGGAAAAGCCGGACCTGGGATACTTCCTGGAAATCAAGAGCCGCACGTGGAGCCGCAAAGACGCCGAAAGGAAGGCTAAACTGGCGCACGAGTTGATTCAGGTGCTAGGCGCAGGAGGCGCCCCAACACTGGCGCAAGACTATGTCGAGATTATTGTCAGTTAGGTCGAGCAAGCGGTTCAAGACATGACCCGACTGTGAACAGAAAGAAAAAGCATGGACGCATTCAAAAAAGGATTATCTATCACGTTGGCCGTCTTGTTCGTCTTTTCGGCGCTGGCGGCCCTGTTGGCTTTCAACCTGGAACGCATCGCCTTCGACGCAGAAGCCTATCAGAAAACATTTGCCCAACAGCAATTCTACGACCAACTCCCCGGCCTCCTGGCCCAAGAACTGAGCGGCTCTACTGACTGGGTGAACCTTCCGCCTGCCATGCAAGGACTGAGCAGCCAGCAATGGGAGAAATTCATCCGCGACCTGCTGCCGCCCGAAACGCTGCAAAAGATGGGAGACGAGACGCTGTCCTCGTTGTTCGACTACATCAACGGCAGGGCCGAGACGGTGCAAGTGCCGCTGACGCCGCTCAAACAAAGCCTGGCAAGCGAGGTAGGCGTACAGGCGGTCATTGCCGTATTCCGCGCGCAGCCCGATTGTACACTGGCGCAACTGGCGCAAATGACCATGAGCGTACTCA
>DAOUCM010000111.1:0-5974 GCA_034431895.1 Anaerolineales bacterium | reverse complement strand
GAGGTCGAAATCCAAACGGAGCAGTAAGATGATGCGTTACTTGTGGACGATGTCCCTGGCGCTGACGCTCTTGATCTCTGCCTGCGGCTCGAAGACAGCCGTTACTCCCCTGCCTACCCTTAGCCTGGATGCGAATGCTGCCGCAGAAAATCCTGCCGTGAAAACGGTCAAAGCCTCGGCAGAGGTGGTCCCGGCTCAAGAGGCGCAACTGGGCTTTGTCATCTCTGGCCTGGTCAAGGAAGTCCTCGTCAAGGAAGGGCAACAGGTCCAAGCCGGGCAGGCGTTGGCGACGCTCGATACCGCCGAACTGCAATTTGCCGTCGCTGCCGCCGAAGCCGACCTGCGCGCCGCAGAACTGGACGCTACCCTCCAGCGTTACCGCCGCAAATATACCAACGAGGCCGGTAGAATCGTCTACCTGAGCGGGCCGCGCGAACAAATCCTGCGCGCCGATGCCAGGGTAGCCGCAAGGGCAGCCGCGCTCGAAACCGCCCAAGCCTCGCTGGCGCAAGGCACGCTGATTGCCCCCTTCGACGGTACGGTGGTCTCGATTGACATCAAGCCGGGAGAGTATGTGCGGCCTGGTCAGGCGGCCATCGTACTGGCCGACCTGACGAACTTGCAAATCGAGACCACTGACCTGAGTGAACTCAACGTTGCCGCCGTAGCGATCGGTCAGCCTGCCCTGGTCTATGTGGAAGCGCTCGACAAGGAACTCCCCGGTCAGGTGACCGCCATTGCACCCATTTCTGAGACCATCGGCGGCGATGTCGTCTTTCGGGTCACGATTCGCTTGCAGGAACAGCCGTCTGCCCTCCGTTGGGGCATGAGCGCCGATGTCAGAATCAATCAGAAATGAGTTCACGATCGTCCTTTATCTACCTTTCAGAGCATCCTTGCAGGCCTCGCTCCGAAAGGTAAGCCAGGTCATCCTTCGGAAAAGCCACCAAACGCGCCTCCACATACGTCCCGCGCTCGCAGCCTAGGATGAGGGCATCTAGGGCATGGATATTGGCAACGTGTGTGGTTTTGATGGGTAAGACGACCTCCCGCACGCTTTCGTTCAGGAGCAGGAAACCCAGGCGGGGGTAATCGCGGATGGCATACGATTGCCAGGGATTGGACGAAGACAGGCCGGCCCCGCGCGAGAACGCGCGCGGGTACAGCGGACGTCCGATCAATGTGACGGTCTCGGCTTGCTCTGCGAACGTTTGGATGTCTTCAGCAGTTATTCCCAACGCTTGGACTTCTGGCAGCCCTGCCAGTTGTTCCTGGATGGCGGCCGGCGTAAGGTCGGGGTAACGCGGCGTCGTGATGGCTTCGACCAGCCAGGGCAGGGCGCCAAGAAGCGCGAATCCCACCATGGATGAAACATAGACAGTGAAATGGACGGGGTGGGCGACAAGCGGCCGGGCAGGGGGGGGAAGAGGCGCGCCGAATACCTGACTGACCCAAAGCAGGACTTCGGCTATCCCCACTCCAAAGTAGAAATAAGCCACCCAGTCGGCGGGCAGGTCATAGCGCCAGCCAGAAAAGCGCCCCAAGCCGTTGGCCAGGGCGTATCCTACGTTGAAGGCTAAGGGTAACCACCCCGCCCAACGCCAGCGCTTCCAGGCTGCGCCCAGGCCAATGGCGATGACCGCCAAATAGCCGACGAGGAGCAGGATGTTTTGCCATCCCAGGATGCTCTCGAAGGAAGTCCAATAGATGTAGATAGGCGCGCGCAGACCATCGAAGGGCGCAATCAACGGCAGTGCCAGCAAGGCGCCGATCTCGGTGGCCAGGAAATGATTGAGGATGAAGCCGATGACGAAGGCAGGGTCACGCAGAAAAAACGACAACACGATGCCCAACAGGCTCTTGCCCTGCACATTCGTATTACTGTAATTCAGCAGGCCGTCGTAGGTGTATTGACTGGCAATGACCTGATACTCGAAGGAGGTGTCAAAACTGAAATGCCCGCTATGCAAGTAATTGTGCGTCAACCAGGGCGTGATGCTGCATGCCATACCGGCCAGGAAGACCAGCAGCGGTATGAGCCATGACATCCCCTTTGGGGATAGAATCCCCTTTGGGGAAGAACGTTTTTCCGGCCACAGGCTGAGCAGGGCAATGGCGAGCAAAAACGGCACAATCAACATGGATTGGGTGCGCAGCAGAATCAAGATACCAAACGCACCGCCGGCCAGCAAAGCATCCAGGCGCTGCTTGCGTTCCAGCCAGCGAAAAGCCAGCCGGCAGGCCAGCAAGATGAGCAACAGGGTGGGCAGGTCTACCAGCAGGGTCTTGGTGTTCGAGACGCGCGTTTGTGACGAAACCAGCAGCGTGGTCCATTCGCGGAAGATGGCCAGCAGGGCGATGAGCAAACCGGCAGGGCGGCTGTGGATGGCCTTGCCCAGCACGTAGAAGAGTACCGGAATGAACGCCAGCGTCAGCGTTTGCCCGAGGATGATCAGGTCGTAACGTTCGCCGAAGAGCAGGTGCAAGAATGCCAGGAAGACGATGTAGAGGGGGCGGGTGGGAATTTCGCCCGTGTAGTCTGTGCCAATCAACAGGCTGTGCGCCATGTAGTCGTAGTAGCCGGCGTCGGAGTAGGGGAAGGGGGTATTGGGGGGTGGGTCAATGGGCGAGTAAAAACTGTTCTTCAGGACGGCGTTGGGTACGCTCGACCACAGTCCGACCGCCAGCGCCCAGATGAGCAGGGGGAGCAGGAAATCCGTCAGGCGTGGATGGCGCTCGAAGAACGGGAGCAGGGCGGGGGGGTGTCCTGAAGCGAGGCGCAGGGTCAGCAGAAGTCCGCCGCCCAACAGCGTCAGCCCCAGTTGCCAGGTCTGAATCGGCACGCCCGGTTCGCTCCAATAGGCTTTGTCTGGCGTGAGTCCCAGGCGGGTGAGGGCCACGAATCCAAAAGTCAGCAAGAGCAGCAGGAACGCCGTGAGGGCAGGACGGCGGGCGCCGAAATCCACTTTGCGGACGCCAAAGCGCAGGATGAGCAGCCACAGGGTGGTTTGAGCGCCGAAGACGATGAGGAAGGCCAGCAGCGGCCAGGCGCGCTCGAAAAAGGGCAGCAGGCGGGCGGGGTCGTACCAGCGCATCCAAAACGCCCCGAGGCTTGTTCCCGCTGCCAGGAGGGCAGAGGCGGCTGTCAGGACTTCGAACAACCTGGGGCGCGCAGCGGCATCCAGCCAGCGGGTGATGAAGGCGGGTTGGCGGCGGGTGACGCGCGCCAGCGCCAGGCTGCCCGCCATGGCAACCATGAGCGGCAGCAGCATCGCCCAGCGCGCGGCTGAAAAACCCAGAATGAGCCGCGTCCCCTCGGCCGGGATGCGCGCCAGGGCAACAAAAGCGGCCGCTGCTTCCAGGAAAACGAGAGAGAAGTACAGCGGCCAACGAGCGGGGGGTGTACCGCCTTTTTGGAGAGTCATGTTCTAGAATTGGAAACCTGACCTCGCCGGTACGACTTTGAAGGAGAAGTTCTTGACATAGCCAAAGAGTTGCTGCTGTAATTGCATCCATTCACGCGAATTCATGGCAAGACGAGCACCTTGGGCGGTTTCAGCCAGCAACCCCACCTGGATTTGCGGATATTTGCCGTAGACGGTGGCCCAGGCTTCGACGGGTTGCAGGCCCAGGCGTTGAACGCCCGGCACGAACTCTCCTACCACGAACTCGAAATATTCTTGGTCGTGGTCGGGGGAAATATCCCAGGTCATGAGGATTTTGACTGCCACAGTTTGCTCCTAACTGCGCTGATAGTCTAAGGCGATGACGCGCGTTTCGTCGGGCAGGCTGGAACGAGTCACTTTGAGAGACGGCGCTTTTTCGGCTGTGTTGAGTCCCATTTCTTTCAAGAATTTGTCCAGCGAGTCGAGTTTGAGTTTGGTAGCCGGCGTGGCGTAGTGCATGGGAACGACGATGTTGGGCTCCAGCAAACTGACCACTTCGGCGGCTTTGGCGGCGTTGAGGCTGCCTCCTCCGCCGACCGGCACCAGGGCCACGTTCACGGCGCCGAGCGCTTCCACTTCGGTTTGGGTAGGCACTTGTTTCAAGTCGCCCAGGTGGACGACGGTGAGGCCGTCGTAATCGAAAACGTACAGGGTGTTGCGTGTGACAGCAGACGTTCCACGCTGGCCGTTGACTTTTTTCCCGTGTCCGTCGGTTTGGATGCCGGTGATGAACACGCCGCCGATTTCGTATTCGCCTGGCCCGCGGATGATGTGAGAAGTTCCTTTGACGGCTTCGATGTAGTTGTGCCCGGCAGCGTCGTGGCTGATGGTGACGATGTCGGCCTTGAGTTTGAGCGGTTCGTATCCGATGCTGTCGTCGAAAGGATCTGTCACCACCGTCGCCATACCGCGCTCGGTGAGACGGAAGCAGGAATGTCCATACCAGGTAATTTCCATGAAGATGAGTTCCTCCAGTGATTATTATACTGGATGTTCGGAGTACAGCGCAAAGTTGGGGGGGCGTGTCCATATGTCGGCAGCGAGGAAGAAAATTTGCAGATTTCCACAGATTAGGTGGGAAAATCTGCGAGAATCTGCGTCACAGCGTCCCCTTTGGGGATCTGCGGATGGTTCGACGACCTTTGAGTCTGTTGGTGAAGTGCGTGGACATACGTCTCCTGAGGCCTTGCGCTTCCGAGCAAAGTCCGCCAGGCGTTAACCGAACGCAAATTAGGCGAAAAGCGCGAAAGTAATTGTACTATAATAGAACGACTGTTCCTTTTTTGAACCGCCCTGAAGGTTCGATTTTGCCCATACAATTGCTCTAAAAAGCCTCGGGACGGCTATCCCGAACAACAGAACGACCGTTCCTGTTATTCCGAAAAGAGACCTCTTATGGAATTCAAACTCCATGCTCCCTTCCAGCCGACCGGCGACCAGCCGGAAGCCATCCGCAGCCTGGTCGAAGGCGTGCAAAAGGGGTATCGCCATCAGGTATTGCTCGGCGCTACCGGCACCGGCAAGACCTTCACCATCGCTTCCGTCATCCAGCAATTGCAGAAACCGGCCCTCGTCATGGCGCATAATAAGACTTTGGCGGCGCAATTGTATGCCGAGTTCAAGGATTTCTTTCCAGAGAATGCAGTGGAGTATTTCGTCTCGTATTACGATTATTACCAGCCGGAGGCCTATGTGCCGCGCCATGATCTGTACATCGAAAAAGAGACCGAAATCAATGAGGAAATCGAACGCTTGCGGTTGGCGGCGACCACTGCGCTCATCTCACGCAAGGATGTCATCATTGTGGCCTCGGTTTCGTGCATCTACGGTTTGGGCAGCCCCGATGAGTTTCTCAAGGCTACGGTGACTTTGCGCGTGGGCGAAATCTATCGCCGGAATGCGCTCATCCGCAGATTGATCGAATCTCAGTATGTGCGCAACGACTTGGACCTGAAGCCTGGCGCGTTTCGCGTAAGAGGCGACACGTTGGAAATTGTCCCTGCTTACGAAGACAAACGCGGCTACCGCATCACTTTCTTTGGCGACGAAGTGGAGCGCATCATGCAGTTCGTTCCGCTGACCGGTGAGGTGCTGGACGAGCCGCAGCAGGTCTCGATTTTCCCGGCCAAGCATTACATGACCGAAAGCGAGAAGTTCAAAGAGGCGCTGAGCAATATCGAAAAGGAACTCGAGGAACGCCTGGCGTTTTTCAAGCAGGAGGGCAAGTTGCTCGAGGCGCAGCGCCTGGAGCAGCGCACGCGCTATGACCTGGAAATGCTCAAGGAGGTGGGTTATTGCTCCGGCATCGAGAATTATTCGCGTCACCTGGACGGGCGCGCGGCCGGCACGCCACCCTGGACGATGATTGATTTTTTGCCCAGCGATTATCTGTTGATCATTGATGAGAGTCATATGACTGTGCCGCAGATTCGCGGCATGTACAACGGCGACCGTTCGCGCAAAGAGACGCTGGTAGAATACGGCTTCCGTATGCCCTCTGCGCTGGATAACCGGCCTCTCAAGTTCGA
>DAOUCM010000110.1:0-11816 GCA_034431895.1 Anaerolineales bacterium | reverse complement strand
TTGACAAACAAAAGGCACAGCAACCCGAGGGCGCAGTGCCGGATGGTTCTTACCCTGAATACTATACAGCAATCGCAGGGGCAAAGTCAAGTAAATTGTGAAATTCTAATCAAACGCTAATCTTGGGAGACTCATTTACCGAGCGGAGGGCAAACTCTCACGAAGTTTTTGTACCGTACATTCTCTTCGCCACGTCATTGCGTGTGCAGGTCGAGCAGGGTCTCGATACGTTTCGCTATGACATTTTTACCACAGAGAAATGAAGTTAATGTAACGCCAGTTCGGGATCACCGTCCCGAAGGCTTTTTAGAGCAATTGTATGGGCAAAATCGAGCCTTCGGGACGGCTCACAGGTTTAGGAAGCGACCAGCGGATAGGAAGCAGATAAGCAGGTAAGGCGCTTCCATCCGTTTATCCGCTTCCACATCCGTTGATCGTTGCTCGCGCACATGGTTTTCTCCAGAATGCTTGACAAAATAGCCATGTCGTTGCGAAGCGGCGGTTTGTGTCGCTGAAGCAATCTCCTCAAGGTCAGTTTTGTCCGTCGAACGGGAGACTGCTTCGCCAGAGAGCGGCTCGCAGCGACATTTTGAAAACATTTGTGATATGTACATTTTCTTGAGAAAGCCATAGGCAATACCCCCTCCCAAGTTCATGCTGGGTCGTCTTCCGCTTGTAATGACTAAAACAATCGTAAGACTTGCGTATTTTCGAACTGTTGTAAGTTAAGGCTGTTCAACACACTGCTTTTTATCGGACGTTTTTCATCCCAAAAAATTAAGGCGGAATAAAAGTCTCTCGCTAATGGCGAAGATAAAATGTTGAAAATCCTGGCCGCTTCTTGCTCTGAAGTGAAACTTAAAAAGTAAACCGTATCGTCGAATACGACAGGCTTTCCTTCGATTTGTCCTACCAGCCGAAAATCTAATTTTTTATAAAGACCGCAAATGGCTATTTTGTATGGCGCAAAGGTGTAATCGCCAACCCCAAATATGGAAAAACGGGGATGATCTCGATAAATCCTGCTTTTGCGCTCATCGAAACACTTTGCGTGAGCCTCCAAATAAGCCCACGTTTTTGGCGCAATTTTCTTGATAAGGTTGGTTGGTTCTCCAACGGCTTTTTGCGTTACCAAAACATACCGGTTCGTTTTGTCAACGCGATTGTTTGCAACGTCGGAACCTTTTAGCAATGGATAAACATATGTCATTTCAATATCTACTACTTCACCAAGCCCATTGACGAAACAATCGCCAATTTTTTGAAGTTCCATGACATCTGAACAATCATGCTTGATACCTGACCGCCATTTTCTCTTACTGCTTCCATAGTATTTGCTTAATCGCTCGAAAGTATCTACATCTCGTATGGTGACGCCGTTTCGATGTCCGACGCGGCAGCCATTCGAACTGTCCAGGTTTTCATAAACATCATAATCGTAATTGTGAGACTGGCCATCGAATTCGCAGAACAAAAGACATGCTTCTACAGCAACGTCGAAGTGTTTTTTGGCGTCAATCTTGTAAATCGAGGAGCGTAATAAAGGTGTTTTTTGATGATAAAGGTGATTCAAGAATTTTCTGGCTACTGAAGTTTTCACAAGCATTGCAAGATAGCCGTGACGATTTCGAAACCAGTTCGAGACCTGAATTAACATCCATTCAGAAATATCAAAATTGCTTTTTCCTGTTATGGCATCGAAGCCATTGCGATTTTGAAAATTGGTCTTCGATGGAAGATTGACTCCTCCGATTGCGCCTTGCTGGGAGTTTGTCACCCAGGGGAAATTTCCAATGACTAATAGAGAACCTTCGAAGGTGAGAATATTTTTCCAGTCAAAAGTAAAAAAATCACCCTGTAATAAACGAACACGCCCATTTGCAGAAAATCGTTCTGTCCGACTTTCTAACTCATCGAGATAAGTTCGATTGACTTCAACGCCAAAAATTTTTTTAGCGTCAGGGAAACTTAATGCAGACGCTTCTACAAATGCGCCAACTCCGCAAGTCGGTTCGATAATAACTTCCGGCGCAACTCCTAATTCACGCAGTTTTTCACAAACCCTTTTGGCTAACTCAAAAGGAGTCTGAAAATCTCCGTATTCGATTTGCGCCTGTCTTGACGCTTCGCTCATGGATTCACCCGGTAAATTCCTTCAATTTGATCCGCTTGTTCAATGACTCTGCCATATTGCAGCCGCCATTGTAAAGCATTGGAAATCGTCAAATAACCTTGCTTGGGCGGATTGCTGATAATTTCATCGGCAATTTTGTTGATCTCGATTTCATCTACGGGCAAGTTTCTATCAAGCAGAAAAGCGATAATATCATCTCGATTGCCTGCATTCGCCAAAATTTGGAGAATGCCTTTGGTCATTTGAAAATCGGCTGTTCTATCGGCGTTTACAAAGATTGTATGCAAAATTTTCAAAGAAGCGGTTCGTTTACTGGCATTGTCTGTTTTCTCATAAACAAACACTAGAAGCGAGTAGCCCAAGCCGTAGATTTTCTGCCGTGCAGATTTGAACGGGCAAGACGATTGTGGTTGATGGATACTTGTAACTTTCATATCAACCAGCAAATTCGGAAAGTCTATTCCGCTGGCGGCGTTGCCCGGCACAAACTCGTACCTTTCTTGTAAATAGACTTTGAATTTGTGTTCGAGGTAAGTGCCAACCGCTTTCCCGTCCGTTACACCAAACAGGGATTTTTCTGCATGGCGTGACTCGGCGGCTGAAAAAATTGCCGCTTCTTTGCGTAAACTTTCAACGGTGAGTTCGGGCATAAAATGACCTTTATAAAATGACTTGGCTGAATTTTTGGCAGTTTCTACGTGGACATGATGTGGCTCGTTTCTTTTGCCGCTGAAGAAGAAACGAGGAGGTCCCGATTTTGCGCATGGTTGGCGATATGGCTTGATTATACTGTATTAGCCAACTTGCCCGAAAGCGGTTACAATAAGCCCTGAAAAAATCCCTGCAAGGGATAAATCGCAAATCCAAAATCCAAAATCGCAAATCGGAAAATCTCCATGCCTCAAACCCAAATTTCTTGCCCTCAGTGCCGTCAGCCTGTGACGGCCCAAGTCGAACAACTCTTCGATGTGACTCACGACCCTGGCGCCAAGCAGCGTCTTCTCGCCGGCGTTTCCAATGTCGCCCACTGCCCAACGTGCGGTTACCATGGGCGTCTGGCCACCCCGATTGTCTATCACGACAACGACAAAGAATTGCTGCTGACCTATTTCCCGCCCGAACTGGGTGTGCCGCTCAATGAGCAGGAAAAAATCATCGGCCCGCTCATCAAGCAAGTGATGGACCGCCTGCCGCCTGAAAAACGCAAAGGCTACCTGCTCAAACCGGTGGCTAACTTGACGTATGAATCGATGATCGAAACCATTTTGGGCAAGGACGGCATCACGCCTGAAATGCTCAAGGCTCAGCAAGAGCGCGTCATGCTGGTCGAGCGCCTGATTCAAACCGCCAGCGCCGATGTGCGCCGCGAAATCATCAAGCAAAACGAAAAACTCTTGGATGAGCAATTCTTTGCCCTGTTTGGCCGCTTATTGCAAGGCGCCGCTGCCAGCGGGCAAGAGGCCATTGCGCGGCAGATGGCCGAATTGCAGAAGCAATTGCTCGAAGAGACGGAATTCGGCCGCGGTCTGAAAGAAACCTTTGGGGAATTGGAAGCAGCCTCCAAGTCCCTGCAAGAGGCGGGGCAGGGGCTGACGCGCGAGAAATTGCTCGATCTAGTGCTGTCGGCGCCCAACGACGCCCGCATCCGTGCTTATGTCAGCCTGGCGCGCGCCGGCATGGACTATATCTTCTTCCAGAATTTGACCGATAAGATAGACCAGGCCAAAGGGGAGGAGAAAAGGAAACTGGAGGCCCTGCGCGAGACATTGCTCGATTACGTCAACGAAGTGGACCGCCAGATCGAAGCGCGCTACAAGCAAGCGCAGGCTTTCGTCGAGAAATTGTTGGAACAGGAAGACGTAGCCAAGGCCGCCCGCGATAACCTGGAAAACTTTACCCAGGAGACGGTCGAACTGGTGGGCCAAATGCTGCGGCAGGCTTCGGAGAAGAACGATTACGTCCGCATGGGCAAATTGCAAAAGGTGATGGAGGTGTTGCAAGAGGCCAGCGCCCCGCCGCCTGAAGTGGACTTCATCGAACGTTTGCTCGAAGCGCCCGATACCGCTGCCATGGAAAAACTGCTGAACGAAAACGAGGCCATGGTCAATGATGACTTGCTGAGCACCTTGACTGGTCTGATGGCGCAGGTCGAACAGGCCGGTCCGGGCAATGCCGAGGCACAGGCGGTGGGCGAAAAATTGCAGCAAGTGTATAAGGCAGTGCTGCGGTTTTCGATGAAGAAGAAGATGGGTTCTTGAATTTTGGAGGAAGCATGCCAACAGCGGTCATTCTCGATGCTGTCCGCACCCCCATTGGCGCGTTGGGAGGCGTCCTGGCGCGCGTGCGCCCCGATGACCTGGCTGCTCTCGTAATCAAAAGCCTGGTCGAACGCAACAAATTGGATCCTGCCCTGGTCGAGGAGGTGTACCTCGGCTGCGCCAATCAGGCCGGAGAAGATAACCGCAATGTGGCGCGCATGGCCGCCCTGCTGGCCGGTCTGCCGGTCGAAGTGGGCGGTGTGACGTTCAACCGCCTGTGCGCTTCGGGGTTGAACGCGGTCAATCAGGCGGCGCGTGCCATCAAGGCCGGCGAGGGGGAGGTGTTCATTGCTGGCGGGGTGGAGTCTATGTCGCGGGCGCCGTATTCGCTCCCCAAAGCCGAAACAGGCTACCCGTTTGGCAATTTGACCGCCTGGGATACTGCCCTCGGTTGGCGTTATCCCAATCCCAAAATGAAAGAGTTGTATGGCACCGAGCAGATGGGCGAGACGGCTGAAAACATTGCCGAGATGAAGCCGCACCTTACGCGCGAAAAGCAGGATGCCTTTGCTTTGCGGTCACACCAGCGCGCGATTGCCGCTATCGAGGCGGGCAAGTTCGCCGAAGAAATCGTGCCGGTGGTGATTCCACAGCGCAAGGGCGAGCCGCTGGTGGTGGACACAGACGAGCGTCCGCGCCGCGATACGACCCTGGAATCGCTGGCGAAACTGCGCCCGGCCTTCCGCGAGGGCGGCACGGTGACGGCCGGCAATTCCTCTGGCCTGAACGACGGGGCGGCTGCGTTGCTCTTGATGAGCGAGGACAAGGCCCGTGAACTCGGCTATCGGCCTATGGCGCGCATTCTGGCTTCGGCGGCGGCCGGCGTACCGCCGCGCATCATGGGGCTGGGACCGGTGGGCGCGACCCGCAAGGCCCTCCAGCGCGCCGGCTTGAAACTGGAAGACATCCGCCTGGTAGAACTCAACGAGGCCTTTGCCGTGCAGTCGCTGGCGGTCATCGAAGAACTGGGGCTGGACCCCGAAATTGTCAATGTCAACGGCGGAGCGGTGGCGCTCGGGCATCCGCTGGGCTGCTCGGGGGCGCGCATCCTGACGACACTCTTATATGAAATGAAGCGCCGCGCTGCCAGCGAGAAACGCCCGTATTATGGCCTGGCGACTCTGTGTGTGGGCGTGGGGCAGGGCGAGGCTACCATTGTCGAATGGATAGACTCTTGAGGAAAGGGGCAGCCAGCGCGCGGCTGATCGCGAATTTGCGTATGCGTTTCGAGACGTTTTTTTGTGTTCTGTTGGTTGCCTCGTGGGTCGCTGCTTGCTCGGCCCCTGCCCAAACGCCGCCCGAGGAGGCTCTCTCTCCTGGCAGGCCGGCCTCGGCAGAGACGGAGGCCGTAGCCGAGGGGCAGGCCTTTGCCACGCCTGCTGCGCCGTTGGATATCAGCGGCCCCGTGGTCGAGCAGCCTGCTCTGCTTGCCCTGCACATGCTGGACGAGTGGAATGGCTGGGGGCTGACCGCCGACGCCGTGCTGCGCACCAACGATGGCGGCGTCACCTGGCGTAATCTCTCCCCACCGGCGGCCGAGGGGGAAGCGGGATTCGGCTACAGGGGAGGAAGCGCCTTCTTGAGCGCCGCGCAGGCCTGGGTCCTGATAACCGACGCGGCAGATCCGCTGGGGGGCGGAAGTCTGTATCGTAGTCAAGATGGCGGCAAGACGTGGTCCTCCTCCCAAGTCCCTTTGGGCAGCGCCGACCTGACCTTTCTCGATGAGCAAAACGGCTGGGCCATGGTTGGCTTGGGCGTGGGCGCAGGCAGCATGGGGGTAGCGGTGTACCGCACTGCCGACGGCGGCGCGACTTGGGAACAGGTCTACACCAACGATCCCAATCTGCCAAACGCGGCCAAAGGCTTGCCGCTGAGTGGCCTCAAGAATGACTTGACGCCGCTGGACGCGCGCACCGCCTGGATTAGCGGCGTGATCTACGCGCCTGAAACGTTCTATTTCTTCAAGACCGATGATGGCGGCCATACCTGGGTCGAACAGCCCCTGCCGCTGCCGCCGGGCACCCAAGGCGCAGAGATTTCCATAGATAGCGGACCAATTTTCTTTTCAGCGCAGCAGGGCATTTTGGCGGTGCGCTTTAGCGGCGAGAGTTACAAGACCGCTTTCTACGTCACCGCCGATGGCGGCCAATCTTGGCAATTCCTGGCCTCCCTGCCTGGCGCGGGCAGCGTGGATTTCGTCTCTCCACTGGAAGGTTTCTTCTGGACCGGCGAGCAGTTCTTCTTTACGGCCGATGGCGGCGCTTCGTGGACTTCTGTCACGCCGGATGTCCTCTTTGGCGAGGCCTTTGCCGGCATGGACTTCGTGGACGCGCACAGCGGTTGGGTATGGACGTATGACCTGAGCGGCCGATACGGTCTGTATAGAACTGGCGACGGCGGGCGGACGTGGCGGCCCTTGAAATGAGACCGGCCAAACGTTGGCTGCTGACGATTTTCCTGCTCTTGCAAGCCTGTTCTGCGGGGGGGACGCCTGCTGCGCTTCCTTCTCCGCCGCGGACGGCTTCCTCCTCCCCAGAGGAGGCTGTTTCCCCCTCTCCCCTTCCCCCTTTTCTGGAGCAAGTGCGCAACGCTGACTATCCGCTGGGCGCGGTAGATGCACCGCGCACGGTGCGCCTGGTCAATGGGCGCTATGCCGAGGGCAGTTCCGGCGCCAATACCCTGACCGTGACCATGACCGACTTTCTAGCCCTGGGCGACCTGGACGCGGACGGCCAAGACGAGGCCGCTGTGCTAGTGGCAGAGCAGTATGGCGGCGCGCTTGCGTATTATTTTCTGGTGGTCTACCGGCAGGGGGCCGGCCAGGCCGTATACACCGCCTCTGCCTATTTGGATGATCGTCCCCTCGTTCACGCCTTGTCTATCCAGCAAGGCGAAATCTACCTCGAGGCGTCTGTTCATACGGCCGACGACCCCACCTGTTGCCCGTCTGTGCGGGGGATGCGTCATTATGGGCTGAATGCTCCCAACCTGGTTTTGACGTACTACGCCACCCAAACGCCCGGCGGTCAGATGCGTTCTATTGCTATCGAAGCGCCGCTGGAAGGGGCGCAGGTCTCTGGCAGGCTGCGACTCAAAGGCAGTGTCAGCGTGGCGCCTTTCGAGAATAGCCTGGTCTACCGCCTCCTCGACATGGGCGGCGTGGAACTCTCGGCCGGCCCGTTGGAAGTGATAGCACCCGAGCCTGGCGCGCCGGGGGTATTCGAAACGGCCATTGACCTGGGCCGTATCCTCGCCAATACGACCGTTCGCATCGTGGTTCAGGACCTCAGCCCGGCCGATGGTTCATTGCTGGCGATGGACTCGGTCATCGTGGCGGTGAAATGATTATTGCCTCTTGACCTGCGCCTTGAAATTTGATATGCTTAAACTACCGACCGTTCGGTAGGGAGACCCCATGACCAGAGATGACATCCTCGATGCTGCTGCGCAGGTATTTCGCCAAAAAGGCTTTCACGGCGCCTCCATGGCCGATATTGCCGAGGCAGTTCAACTGCAAAAGGCCAGTTTGTATCATCATGTGTCCAGCAAACAGGAAATCTTGCTGGCGCTGCTCGACCGGGCGCTAGACATGCTCATCGAGCGAATTGGCGCCGTTGCCAATCAATCCCTGCCGGCTGATGAAAAACTACGCCAGATGATTCGCACCTACCTGGTCAGCCTGGCCGAACATTCCGATTTGTCCTCGGTATTGCTTTTCGAGCATCGTTCCCTCGAACCCAAACAGCGTCAACGTCATGTCCCGCAGCGCGACCGCTTCGAAGCCTTGTGGCGACAGGCGATAGAACAGGGCGTTCGAGAAGGCTTGTTCGCTTGCCCTTCTCCTGCCATGGCCGTCCGTGCTTTGATGGGCGCGTTGAACTGGACGCTGACCTGGTATCGTCCCGACGGCGCCGACTCCATCGAACAGATTGCCGGTCAATACGCCGACTTGTTCTTGGATGGGCTGCGAAAGTGAACACCCCGTCCTATGCCCTCTTCCAAACTCGTTCTGGCGTGCGCATCCATCGTTTGCCGCTCGCTGTATTTCCGAACATGTGGGGCAATGCCTATTTGGTGGAGGCAGGCGAGATGCTGGCGCTGCTCGATAGCGGCTCGGGCAGTTCGTCTTCCAATGAAAGCCTGCAAGCCGGCTTCGAGTCTGCCGGGCGTCGCTTTACAGACCTGACCCACATCTTGCTCACGCACGGCCACATAGATCACTATGGCGGCCTGCCTTTCCTGCGGGCGCATACCTCCGCTGTCATCGGCGTTCACGAACTCGATTTGCCCATCATTGCCCGTCATGAAGAACGGCTGGCTCTGGTGGGCCGCCAATTGGAAGCCTTTCTCTGCCGGGCGGGCATTGCCGACCAGCAGCGCGCCGAACTGCTCCAAATGCATCGCTTTACCAGAGCCTTCTATTGTTCCACGCCGGTGGACTTCACGTATGAAGCCGAGGGGATGCGGATGGGTCCGTTCGAGATGATTCACCTGCCCGGACATTGCCCCGGCCATGTGGCCCTCAAAGTGGACGACGTGGTCTTTTGCGGCGACCTGGTCTTGGAGGACGTTACCCCGCATCAATCTCCCGAGGACCTGCTTCCGTTCATGGGAGTCTGGCACTATCTGACGTCTTTGTCTGCTCTCGAGGCATGGACGCGGCAGGCCAGCCTGGTGTTGAACGGGCATAACGAGCCGATGACCGATCTGCCGGCGCAGGCCGAGGCCATTCGTCAGCGCCTTCAGCGCCGTCTTCAGCAAACCCTCCAGGCGCTCGAAACGCCGCGCACCATAGCCGAAGCCGCCGAACTCGTGTATGGCAAGGTGGAGGGCTATAAGGCTTTACTGGTCATCGAGAAAGTAGGCGCGTATGTGGAGTATCTCTACCAACGCGGCTTGCTGGCAACAGAACCCGGCGGGGGCGCCAGCCATGGCAAATGGGAAGATGGTCAGCCCGCGACGGTTCTCCGCTACTTTCGTTTGTCGGAATCTGCTGACCGGTCGGTTTTGCCGATAAGGAGTTCGTATGTATCTTCTCGAAAAGAAGAGGGCGAGAGGGTAGGCGCGCGCAACACGCTCGAAGCACCCCGTATCTCAATCGCTTGAGAGGATACTTTGTGTCCATCATCTTACCAAAGGAGAGAGTGTATGTATTCATTCGAACCCAATGAAGAACAACAAATGCTGATTGATGCCGTCAGCCGCTTTGCAGTCAATGACTTGCGGCCGGTGGCGCACGACGCCGAGGAGGAGGGCAAACTTCCGCCAAAGATCATCAGCAAAGGCTGGGAGATGGGCGTTCTACAAGCCTCCATTCCCGAAGCCTATGGCGGTTTTGGGGAGCATTCTGCCGTAACCGGTGTGCTGGCAGCCGAGGAGATGGCCTATGGCGATTTGGCAGGGACGCTGGCCGTGATGACGCCCTCTTTGTTCGTGTTGCCCATCTTGCTGGCCGGCACAGAAGAGCAAAAGAAGCAGTACATTCCGCCGGTCATTGAAGCCGATTGGCAGCCCTATACTGCCGCCCTCATCGAGTATGCCTTCGATTTCAACGCCCTCGAATTGAGGACCACGGCCGTAGCCGATGGCGGCGACTATGTGTTGAACGGCGAAAAGACCTTCGTGCCGTATGCCAAAGATGCGCCGGCCATGATCGTGTACGCTAACCTGGATGGCCAAACGCAGGGATTCATCGTCCCGAAAACGGTAGCCGGCCTCTCGGTCGGTGAAGAAGCGGAGAAGTGGATGAGCCTGAAGGCGCTGCCCACCTACCGCGTCAAGTTGGAGAATGTCCGCATTCCCAAAGCCAATCGGCTGGGCGGCGAGGCCGGGCATGATGTCAAACCCATTTTGGCGGCCAGTTGGGTGGCGCTGGCGGCGCTGGCGGTGGGTGTAGCGCGCGCAGCCTTCGAGTATAGCCGTGATTATGCCAAAGAGCGCGAGGTTTTCGGCGTGAAGGTGGCGCAAAAACAGGCGATTGCTTTCTTCCTGGCCGAGATGGCAACCGAAATCGAGGCCATCCGCATGCTCACCTGGGAGGCGGCCTGGAAACTGGACACCGGCGCAGAAGACGGCTACAAGGCGGCTTACCTGGCATACATGGGCGCGGTAGATATGGCGATGATGGTGACAGACCGCGCCGTGCAGATTTTAGGCGGCTATGGCTATATTCGCGAGTACCCGGTCGAAATGTGGATGCGCAATGGAAGAGGCTTTGCCACCTTTACTGGGTTGGCCATTGTATAGGCGGAGGTGAGAGATGACGATTGAATTCGAAACCCCTAAACCGATTGCGCAGCAACAATACGTATTGAAGACTGTTGCCGAAAATATGATGCGCTCGGTTTCGCGTGAAATGGACGAGAACGAGCATGCCATCCCTTATGGATACATCGAGTTCATGCACGCTGCTATGAAGGCCACGGGCGCCGGCTCGTTAGCGCCCAAGGAGGAAAAGAAGGAAGAGGATGCCAACAAACCGAAGCGCCCGCCCATCGGTTATCAAATGCTGGCGCATATGATGGAAATGCTTGCCTGGGGTGATGTAGGGATGTATCTGGTCACGCCGGGCGGTGGATTGGGCGCTGCGGCAGTACAGGCAGCGGCCACGCCGGAGCAAAAACAAAAATTCCTGGCGCGCTTTGCCGGCGAGAAACCTACCTTTGCCGCCATGTGCATGACCGAGCCGGGGGCAGGTTCCGACACCTCGGCCATCAAGACCACGGCTGTCTTGGACGAAAAGACCAACGAGTGGGTCATCAACGGTGAGAAGATCTTCGTCACCGCCGGTCATAAGTCCATGGTGCCAAACGAACAGTTTGGCAAGGGCTTTATTGTGGTGTGGGCCTCGATTGACCCCTCGGCCGGGCGCGCCGGTATGCGCGGCTTTGTCATCGAACAAGGCACGCCGGGCGTCACGGTGACGAAATTGGAACACAAGATGGGTATCCGCGCCAGCGACACGGCGGCTATCTCGCTGGTAGACGTACGCGTGCCATTCGATCATGTATTGGGCAGCCCTACCGTCGAAAAGCAGACCGAGAAGGGCTTCAAGAAGGCCATGGCCACCTTCGATGCTACCCGTCCACTGGTAGCGGCTACCGGCATTGGCGTGGCGCGCGCGGCGCTGGAATTCGTCAAGGAGAAACTGGCCGAGAATGGCGTGGAAATTCGCTATGGCTTGCCGCGCAACAGATTGACCAACATCGAGCGCGAGGTGATTGATATGGAAGTGATGCTGCGCGCTGGCTGGCTGATGATCATCAAAGCGGTTTGGATGGCAGATAATTCCAGACCCAACGCGCTCGAATCCTCGATGAGCAAAGTTAAGGCTGGCGACGTGACGACCAAAATCACCCAAAAGG
>DAOUCM010000109.1:0-2294 GCA_034431895.1 Anaerolineales bacterium | reverse complement strand
CAAATCGAGGCGCTCACCAAACACCCGCTGGAGCGCATCATCGCCCTGCCCATTCATTTCGACCAGAGTCAGCCCTTCTTGCCGCAGTTGCGCGAGATTCTCAAGACGGTCACCTTTACCCCCGAAGAGTGGCAGACGGCGCCGATTATCGTCAATTTGCCCTCTTACAACTACATCGCCGCCCTCACGCTGGCGGAACTGCATGGCCGCATGGGCTATTTTCCGCCGATTCTCCGTCTCAAACCGGTAGAGGACGCCATCCCGCCGCGCTTCGAGGTGGCCGAGGTCATCAACTTGCAGGCGGTGCGCGATGATGCGAGGCATTTTAGATTTTAGATTTTAGATTGATGATTGATGATTGATGATTGATGATGCAAGGAGGCTGAAATGGACGCTGAGGCGTTGAAAAAGCGGACGAAGGATTTTGCGCTGCGGGTGTTGCGCTTGTGTCAGGCGCTGCCCAAAAACTATATGGGCGATGCGGTTGGGAAACAGCTGCTGCGCTCGGCGACTTCGGTCGGGGCAAACTATCGCGCCGCGTGCCGGGCGCGCTCGCAGGCGGAGTTTTCCGCCAAATTGCAAATCGTCATCGAAGAGACAGACGAAAGCGCGTTTTGGCTCGAACTCATCGAAGAGAGCGGTTTGCTGCCCAAAGAACGCCTGACCGACTTGCGCAAAGAGGCGGATGAGTTGACCGCCATTTTTGTCTCCTCCCGCAAAACCGTCACCCGCAACCTGCGCAACAAAACCTAATCTGCAATCTACAATCTGCAATCTACAATCTGCAATCTACAATCTACAATCTACAATCTACAATGGACTTACTTTCCCTCGTTCTTACCCTCTCCCCTCTCGAAATTCCACCTTCCCGCGCCGAGTTTCCACGCTGGTGGGGACGCGCCTCGCAGGCCGCGCTGCTGGAGGTGGTCAACGTCCACGACGCGGCTCTGGCCGCCTGCTTGCACGATGAGTCGACGCTGCGCCCGTATACCGCTTCGACCTTGATGGGACGATTCGACCGCCAGAGCGGCGCGCCGCTGCCCGATCAGACCTATACCCTGCGCTGGACCTCGCTCTCGGCGGAACTGACCACCCTGTTGCTGGATTTCGCTCACTCCGCGCCCGGCGCCACGCTGGAACTGGACCACCTGCCCTTTCGGGTGGAGGCGGCCCTCTTTAACGGCGAGCAGGCCTGGGCGGGGAACGAATCGTATGCCGCGCTGGGGAGCCGATTCTTGCCCGGAATCGAGATCCCGCGCCGGGTGTCGTTTCAGTTCACCAGTCCGGTCGTCTTCAAAAGCGGCCAGTTGTCTCATCCCTTGCCGACGGCTTCGCTGGTCTTCAACAGTCTCATCGAGAAGTGGAATGCCTTTGCGCCGCTGGCCTTTGCGCCCGAGTTGCGCCGCTATGCCGAGGAGTGCCTGGCGGTCAGCCGCTTCGACCTGGAAAGCCGCCCGGTGCCCCTCAAGGAAGGCGCGCTGCGCATTGGCGCGGTGGGCGAGGTGACTTTTACTGCCACGAATTTCGACCGCTTCTGGCTGGGGCAAATTCACACCCTGGCGGCGTTTGCGCTCTTTAGCGGCCTGGGCAGCGGGACGAGTTACGGGCTGGGGCAGAGTAGAGGGCAGAGAGTAGAGAGTAGAGAGTAGAACCTTAACAACGCTGCAGGAGGGAGTCGATGCCAGCCTTATATCTCGTAGAACAACAGACCAAAATCCGCATTCGCAACCGCCGCGTGCAGGTGGAGCGCGACCTTTCGCCCGACGCCCAGCCTCAAATCGAAAATTGCCAACCGCCAATCGAAAATCGCCAATCGGAAATCCTGCTCAGTGCGCCTCTTGCCCAGGTGGAGCAGGTGGTGATTTTCGGCAACGTGGGGCTGACCACGCCCGCCATAGACGCTTTTCTGACCCAAAATACCGAGGTGGTGTTCCTCAGTCAGCGCGGCGAGTATCGCGGGCGTCTGGTGGGTTCGATGACGCCGCACGTCCCCCTGCGCCGGGCGCAATATGCCCGCAGCGGCGAGCCGGCTTTTGCCTTGCAGATGGCCAAATGCTTCGTGCGCGCCAAACTCCAGCATCAGCGCGCCCTGCTCCAGCGGCACAACCGCGAGCGCGGCGACGCTGAAATCGAAGCCAGCATTGCCAGCCTGGCGCAGGCCTTGGACGAGGTGGAGCGCAAAACGGCGGTTTCTTCACTCTTGGGCGTGGAAGGGGCGGCTACGGCGGCCTATTTCAAGGGCTTGCGGCGTCTCTTCGACCCGAAGTGGAAGTTCGACGACCGCAACCGCCGCC
>DAOUCM010000108.1:0-2015 GCA_034431895.1 Anaerolineales bacterium | reverse complement strand
GACATGCACCTGGGGATTCAAATGCCGTCCATCTGGTATCAGATGTCCATGCACTGCCAGCCCAAGGGCGAGGCCTGCCCCTTCGATGTGACCGGTTTCACCTTCGCCGGCGTGCCGGGCATCATCGCCGGTCACAACGACCGCATCGCCTGGGCGTTCACCAATCTCGGCCCGGACGTGCAAGACCTCTTCATCGAAAAAATCAACCCCGAGAACCCCAACCAGTACGAAGTGGACGGTCAATGGGTGGACTTCGAAACGCGCAAAGAGGTCATCAAGGTCGGCGGCGGCGAGGCGGTGGAAATCACCGTGCGCATCAGCCGCCATGGTCCCATCATCTCCGAAACCTACGGCCCGCTCAAAGACGAAGTGGACCCGAAGGACAAGGAAGCCCAACCCTTCAAAGACAAGAGCGGGGTGGAATTGCCCGAACACTACGCCATCGCCCTCTCGTGGACGGCGCTCACGCCCAACTCACCTTTCGAAGCCATCTGGGGCTTCAACCAGGCTCGAAACTGGGAAGAGTTCCGCGCCGCGGCCCGCTTGTGGAGCGTCCCCGCGCAAAACCTGCTCTACGCCGACGTGGACGGGAACATCGGCTACCAAACGCCGGGCGTCATCCCCATCCGCAAAGCCGGCGACGGCACCCTGCCCGTCCCCGGCTGGAACAGCGAATACGAGTGGACGGGTTTCATCCCCTTCGATGAACTGCCCTACGCCTTCAACCCGCAAAGCGGCTACATTGTCACCGCCAACAATCAGGCGCACCCGCGCGAGTATCCCTACCTCATCACCAAAGACTGGGACTACGGTCAGCGCGCCGCCCGTATCGTGGAAATGCTCGAGAACGCGCCCGGAAAGATCGACATCGCCTACATCCAATCCATGCACGGCGACTCGAAGAGCCTGAACGCCGAGGCCCTCGTGCCGATCCTGCTCTCGGTCAACCTGGACCCGAGCCTGGCCGCCGTCCGAGATCAGTTCCTCGCCTCGTGGGATTACCAGGAGCGCGCCGATTCGCAGTCTGCCGCCGTCTTCGAGTGGTTCTGGTGGAACCTGGCAATGGACACTTTCAAAGACGACCTGCCCAAAGACTACTGGCCCGAAGGCGGCTCGCGCTGGTACGTGATCATGCGCAATCTGGTCGAACAGCCAAACAGCCCGTGGTGGGACGACAAAGAGACGGAGGCCGTCGAGACCCGCGACGATATCTTCGCCCGCGCCTTCGACGAGACCGTGACACAGATTCAAAAAGAATACGGCAAAGACCCCGCCCAATGGCCGGCCTGGGGCAAACTGCACACCGCCACTTTCCGCAACCAGACGCTGGGCAAATCGGGCATCGCCCCCATCGAGGTGCTCTTCAACCGCGGACCCTTCGAGACCGGCGGCGGCAAGAGAATCGTCAACGCCACCGGCTGGAAACTGGGCGAATCCTTCGAGGTGGATTGGCTGCCCTCCGAGCGCGAAATCGTGGACCTGGGGAACCTGAACAACTCGCTGGCCGGTCACACCACCGGGCAATCGGGTCACGCCTTCCATCCGCATTACGACGACATGGCGCAAATGTGGGCAGAGGTCGGTTACGTTCCGATGTGGTGGGAGCAAGCCTCCGTCACACAAGATGCAGAAGGTCATCTCAGGCTGACGCCAAAATAAAAGGGGAAAGCAGGGTGCGTTGGGCGCGCGTAGCGCCTCCAACGCACCCCATTGCCTGGATGGTTCGAGTTGTCACTTCTTTGGGAGGATAAGGGAGAGAGCAGACGGGTCGGGACTGGGCAGATGCAGCCGCAAGACCCGGCGGCCAGCGGCTTGCAGCGCCTCGTAATCGCCTAGCGCTTGAGCGCGCTGCAGGGCGCCAAAGGTCATGCGGTGAAGGGCTTCTTTACCCTTTTGCGCAACTTCCTTTTGCCCCTTCTTCCCTTCTGGCCGGGGAGGAATTTCGATATCTTGCTGCGGCTCGGCCGTGATGAGCAGGAACAAACCGTTATTGGGGCCGCCCTTGTGCAATTGAC
>DAOUCM010000107.1:0-4168 GCA_034431895.1 Anaerolineales bacterium | reverse complement strand
GTCCGAGCGCCAGGTGCAGGTCAGCAATGTTGGGATTGATGGCGATGGCGGCCTCGTACTCGCGGATGGCTTCTTCGTAGTTGGCGGTGGCTTCGAGGATGTAGCCGCGCGCGCGGTGGCTTTCGAGTGTGTTGGGGGCCAGGTCAAGCGCCACGCGTGATTGTTCGGCGGCTTTCTCGAGGCCTTCGAAGGTGCCGGTCCCATCCAGATAGGAGTCGATGAGGATTTCGACGTAGACAGCGTGCGCCATGGCGTTGTTGGGGTCGAGTTCGAGGGCGCGCTCAATCGCCGATTCGGCTGCCAGGTAATCGCCTTGAAAGTCCAATGCCCAAGCGCGCATGACGTGCGCCATGGAGTTGTTGGGTTGGAGCAACAGGGCGTTCTCGGCGCTGGTTTGAGCGTCTTCGTAGCGCCCGGCATAGATTTGCACCCGCGCCAGCGCAACGAACAAGGTGGCGTCGTTTGGCCGCAGTCGGATGGCCTCGTTGTACGTGTCTATAGCCTGCAAGAGTTTGCCTTCAGCAAAGAGCGCTTCGGCATCTACGGCATACGACTCGGGGTCGCGCGTAGGGGTGGCGGTCGGCACGAAGGGCTGCGGCACGGTCGGCAGGATGACGCGGTCGAGGTACAGTCCCGCCGCGATCAAGACCACCAAGATAGCGATGCGAAACCAGTTGGGCCGCTTGCGGCGGCGGTTCATACTCCATTTGCTGCCTTTGAGATACATGCCGTCATCTTACCATTGGGAAGAAAGGCGCGCAAGCGGAGGATGAGCAGGTTCTCATCTAAGTTTGGAAGTGCTCAAGTCCGGGCGTATCGTGCGGTTGCCCAGCGGCGCGCAGTTCAAGCCAACCGGCAAGAAGGTCGAAGGCGGCTGGCATGGTGACCTTGTCGTATAGGCGGCGGATCAAGCCTCGATCCTCTCCAAATGCCGCCAACTGAGCAGCGCGCCGGCGCCGGTCTGCATGGACTGGTCACCGCCGTAGACGACATAGCCTGGATGACCGGCCTTGTTGGTGAGTTGGCGCCAGTATCTCAGGTTGTCGAAATAACTGTCGCTCATGGTTCTGCCCGATTTGATTTCGAGGGGGAGGATATTTTCCCCTTCCACCAGCAGGCAATCAATTTCTTTGCCATACCGATCCTGCCAGAAGAATGGCAGGCGATGTTCGCCGCGATGGAAGGTCCGCTTGACGAATTCCGTGATGATCAGATTCTCGAACAGGGCACCTTTCAGGTAGTGCAGGTTGACCTGGCTTTCCTCGCGGATGCCAAGCAGGGAGCAGGCCAGGCCGGTATCGTAGAAATACAGTTTGGGCGACTTGACCAGCCGCTTGTTGAAATTGCGATGGAAGGGTGGCAGGCGATAAAGGATGTAGGAACTTTCCAAAACGGAAAGCCAGGCTTTAGCCGTATTGGGGCTGATGCCGGCATCGTTGGCTAGCGCAGCGTAATTGAGCAATTGCCCGATACGCCCGGCGCATAATTGCGTGAATTGGATGAAGGCATTGATATCGCCAATGTTCTTTACCAGGCGCACATCCCGTTCGACGTAGGTCTGGATGTAGCTGGGATAAAAATCGGTCGGGGCGATGTCGCGGTCATACAGGCGTGGATATCCCCCTTTGAAGATCAGGCTTTCGTACCGCTCAAACGAGGGGAGATTAACATTAGGGAGTAGTTCCGCAATGGAAAAGGGGAGCAGGTGCAAAACGGCGGTGCGCCCCGCCAGCGTCTGGCTGATCTTTTCCATCAGGAGGAAGTTCGACGAGCCGGTCAGGATGAATTGCGCCTGGCGGTTGCTGTCAACGATGCTTTGGATGTAAGAGAACAGGTCGGGCGTATGTTGGATTTCATCCAGGATGACGCCGGCAGGGTAGTTGGACAGGAAGCCGCGTGGATCGGCAAGCGCAATCTGGCGGATATCCGGTTCTTCCAATGAGACGTAGGGTAGGGACGGGAAAGCGGCGCGGACGAGGGTGGTCTTGCCTGCTTGGCGCGGGCCGGTCAGGGTAATGACCTGGAATTTTTGCGACAGGGCGATGATCTTGGGCTGGAGGATTCTCTCGATCATGAATTTTACTCCGTTGGGCACCTTGGCAGCGTGAGATCATTATAGCACGGATTAGACAAATCTGCAATTGGATTGCATATTTGCCGAACGCGCCAGTCATGTCAAGTGCAAAGTCGAAAGCGACCAGCGGACAGGAAACGGATATGCGGATGAGACGCTCCCATCCGTTCATCCGCTCGACATCTGCTGGACACTTCCCACGCAGGAAAGACCGGCGCGTGCGCTGAAATCCACGATAGGGCTCCAAAGTCCCAGACTCAGTAAGTCACAGGTTTGACCGCTGGTGGGTCTACCAGAGAAACAGTGGAGTAAATGGCTTCGACAGATCGCGATAAGAACCGTGTCATACGATCCAGCCTGAAATGTTGTCGGGCGACGCGTCTGGGGCCTCGCCCTTTGATCCTGAGATAAGTCCAGTGCAAGGCAATCCAGATGTTGAGAATGAGCAAGGCCAGACCCATAAACAGAAAGCGTAACGCCACATTGTGTGAAGTTGTGCGAGCGCGGACTTTTTCCATCATTCGATAGCCGCTTTCGATTCCAAATCGTCGGCGGTACAGTTTTCGCACTTTTCGGAGTGGTACCTCTGGCACATTCAACAACGCATAGACCAACCATTGTGCTTTCCAAACGCCATTGCGTCGTTTGCTGAAGGTACGCACTACACCGAGTGGTACAGTCAGTTCGCCGTGTTCTTGGCTGCGGAAGGTATGTTCTGTACGGTAGCTGCCTCGACCTTGGCACAGAGCCCGTGTGCCGCCCTTTCCCCCGCGGATTGGGACGGCCATGATGACCGGCAAATCCGTTTGTGCAAGCAAATCGCGCATAATTGGAATAGAACAAAAGCCTTTATCCAGGTACAGGCGCTTGAATCGGATGCCCAAGGCCCGGACTCGCCGCAGTAAACGCTTCAGAATGCGTTTCAAGTCATCTCCAGGCTTCACAAACTCCACGGCCAAGGTCATCCGTACCCCATTACGGAGAATGTAGGCGGTGGCGCAGCGATAAAAATAGGTCGTTCCGTCACGGGCTTCGCCGCGACACACCCAATTGTCAGGATCATCCCGCTCATATTGGCCGTAGTAAGACTCGTCGTGCAGGTCACAGGCAATTTCTTGCGGATGATCCCGTAACCATACGGGCAATTGGCTGGCTAATGCTCGGTTGCAGTCTCGCTGCAGAGCCCGTATTTTCTGAGGCGTCAGTTGCTCATTGATGTAGCCACGCACCGTATTGCTGTCGGGTGCACCCGTCAAATCGTTGCATACCGTTTCAATACTGCTCTGGCGTGCCGCTACAGCTACCAGTACTTGCCAAAGGTCACGGGTTTGGCAAAGATAGCCATTCGCTGAAAGATCAAAATGTTGCTCCAAGACTGCAATGGTAAAATCCAAGGTGCTGCGGTCGGTCAATTTGGCTGACTGTGGTAGGGTGAATTTGGTCATGGCTCTTCCTCCTGGATGAGATGGAAGTATGCCACACCAGGTTCACCCTTTCAATACCAAATCTGTGATATACTGAGGCTATCAGACTAACCCCACTTCCGCATTGAACTCCTCGATGAGAGCGTCAATCTCGTCGGCCTGGGTTTGCACGGCGGGCCAGTAGTCGCGGTCGTTCCACATGCGCAGGATTTCCTCGTAGGTCTTGCCCTGCTGCTCGACCCAGGTGAAATACTTCAGGTTGTGGACGCGGCGGCGGTCGGCGTAGCGCAGTTCGAGCAGGTTGTCGGTGGATTGCTGCAAAATCCAGCGGGCGTAATCGGCGGCGGCGTCCCGCTCGGTGTACTCGCCGTACTCGGCGCGCATTTCCTTCAGGCGGGACTGGTACAGTTCCATCGAGTCGGTCAGCACCGTGACCAGGATGTCGTCCTCGCCCATCTCGTAGTATTTGGCGGCTTTGATGGCCGACAGGACGTTCGAAATGCCCGAAAATCCCAGCAGGTCCAGATTGGACACCAGCGCCTCCGGCACACCCTGCGAGACCAGGTAACGCCGCCCGGCGGGTTCGTTGAACAGCCGTGCCAAACTGACCACGGCGTTGTCGTCAATCGCCACCACCATGTCGGTGTTCTTCGTGTTGTGAATCCAGGGG
>DAOUCM010000106.1:0-13861 GCA_034431895.1 Anaerolineales bacterium | reverse complement strand
GCAAGTTTGTGTCCCATGCGCTTCATCTGGGCGCCGGCCTCGCCGGTGGCTTCTCGTATGACGGCGTTTTTTCCCGTATTGTCTACCAGGAAAACGGCTGCATGGTAATAATCGAAGCGTTCTCGAATGAGATTGACTGCTTTCAAGAGCAGTTCATCCAGGTTCAAAGCGCTGCTTATATCGCGGGCGATCTGTGCAGCGGTTTGAATTTGGAAAATCTGACGGCGGCTGCGTTCCAGGCGCATTCGGTTGTATAGGATTCCCGCAACTTGTTGTGCAAGTGCCGTCAGCGTCTGCAAATCTTCTGGGCGAAAAGCGCCCTCTTTTTCCAGGTCTTGTACGATGAATGTGCCGATGACCTGGTCGTTCACAAGCAAAGGTACCCCCATCCACGATTTGGCCTCCTTTCCCACTTTTTTGGCGCCAAGCATTTCTGCTTGTTTTTCGACTTCGTTCAGCACGAGGGGCTTTTTCGAATGAATGATGGTCGTCGTCAGGCCTTCGCCAAGCGGGAAAGTTTCGATGACGCTGAGTTTACCCTCTTCGTAATGGTAAGGGATTTGTATCGAAGCAGTCGTTTCATCGTAAAGGGCAACTGTGAAGGTGTAATCTCCTATCGAGCGGATGACTTGGGTGTGGATTTCCCGAAACAGATCTATCAGGTCGTTGGAGGTGCTTGCCTGGCTGATGTTTGCCAGAGCTTCCCCTTGGACGAGCGGCATACTTGCATGTTGGCGTGCATCATCCTGTTGCAAGGCCATCGAGGTCAGATGGATGGCGCTCAGGCAGGGTTCAATATTTTTTCTTGGAAGCGGTTGACCATCTCGGCTGCCTAATAGAACAATTCCGTACAATTTGTCATTGACCGGTATCGCCAGCAGGGCAATTTCTTGCAGATGGAAAAATTCAGCAAATTGCGAGATTTCCCCCAGAGCGGTTGTCTCGTCAGGAATTCGGTGAAATTTAACCTCGCCGTCGAGATGATTTTCCAGGAAGGCAGGTTCGGCTTCAAGGGACTTCGGAATTTCGTTCGGGGCTTTGTTTTCAGTATCTGAACATGCAATCAATTCCAGGGTTCGACCCTCGACCCTGAATACTGCTGAGAAAGGACACAAGCCGTTCAGCGTTTTCGAAAGTTCATGCAGCGCACCGGACAACACCTGTGTAGTCACAACTAACTCAGCTCCCATACGGATTCGCCGTTCAGAATCCGTCGAATTTGTTCGGGGAAACGATCTGGGTCGAGCGGCTTGCCCAGAAAACCATCGAAACCAGCCGCGCGGGCTTTGTTGAGTTGTTCTTCGCTTGCTTCTGCCGTAACGGCTACAATGGGTATGGCTTTCAAATGTTCGGAAGCGCGGATTTTTTTCAATGCGCCATAGCCATCTTCGTAGGGTAAGCGAATATCCATCAGGATGAGGTCGAGCCGAGGGAGGGTGTCGGCATATTCGACCACTTCATAACCTGACGTTTTCCATTCACAGTGTATGCCCATATAGCCCAGTATACGGGCAATGAGGACGAAGTTGGATACATTGTCCTCTACCACAAGAACGGTCAGGTCCTTCGGAATAGCCGCCCTTTTGGAAAGGGTATCAGAAGTCTTCGATTCTGGCTCTGCCATTTTACCTCCTCAAAAAGGCTTGGATTTGCTGGGTGAGCAAATCTATGTCAATCGGCTTTTGGATATACCCGTCGCATCCGGCTTCGAAGGATTTTTCGCGGTCGCCGCGCATGACATTGGCGGTAATGGCAATGATGGGGATGTTGCTCAAGCCAGGAATTTCCCTGATTTCAGTAGTCAACGTGTAGCCATCTTTATCTGGCATGTTGATGTCCATGAGAATCAAGTCTGGTTTAGAGGTCTCCAAGATTTTCAGCGCTTCTGCTGCGTTGGCTGCCTCTATCATGTTGTACCCAGCGGCTGTCAGCACACGCCGCACCAGCATGCGATTGTCGCGGTTGTCTTCGACATAAAGGATAGTGGTATCGTTCGTCATCTGCCAAGTCTCCGCTTTGAATTTTACTTGCAGGTCTCTTTTGTTTTCATAACAGCAACCTTGCAAAACAAAGACACGGCTTCTCTACGAACTGAAACCGTGCCTGTAAGCGGGTGATGGGATTCGAACCCACGAAATGGTAGCTTGGGAAGCTACTGCCTTACCGCTTGGCGACACCCGCGCAACCATCGTTTTCGATGCGTCGTTTGACTCAAAATAGCCTTTTTGTACTGAAAACACACAACAGCGTTCATTAGATATGCTAAGTATGCCTGTAAATTTTATTCTCGTCAAGGCCAATTTTGCTTTTGTTAAGGGGTTGTATGCTTGTGGCATGAAAGCGAACTCCTTTTGTTTTTGAAGTAAGGTCTAAAACTACTGTTGACAATCATCTTTTATTTTGATAATATGTCTCCAAATTCACAGATGCAAGGAGATTTTCTATGTCGCAGCCAATCGAAAACAGTCTTGTCACTATTAGCCCCCAGGCTGTAAAAGCGGTAAGCGATATTCTAACAGAGAAGAAATTAGACGGTTACGCTTTGCGTATCTATGCTTCGGCGGGTGGTTGCTGTGGCCTGAAATTCGGCATGGCGTTGGATAATCAGATTGCTGAAGAGGATACGACCATTGCCGCAGATGGCATCCATTTGGTGGTGGATCGCGCTTCGCTGGAATATCTACAGGGGGCCGTGATTGATTTCATTGACGACCCACAGCGGGGGACCGGCTTTACCATTGATGCCCCTCGTGCAACGGCGCAGGGTGGAGACTGCTCTTGCGGGAGTTCTTGCGATTGCAGTAATTGATTTTTAGACTGCAAGGGGGGGACTTTATCGCCCTCTGAGGTATGAAAGCAGGATGCCCATCCCGCCGATGAATCCCAGGATGAAGATGATTAGTCCGGCAGGGATGCGGGTGAAGCGGCCTGTGTTCCCCTCTGTGAACACGGGAGTTTCCTGTTTGGCTGGCGGCGTGAAAGTGGGTAGCCGGGTGGGGGTCTCTTGCGCTATGAATGCGGCTGCTAAGGTTGGATTGATTGTAGGCGTGGAAAAAGGGGTGGGGGTTGGAGGCGCTTCGACAAGGGGCAAACGCGCTCCAGGCGAAATCCGAACATAGGGAGCATAGACCCAGGCTTTTGAGCCAGGGATGCCGGGGTAATGCACTTGTATCCAATCCTGGTCGGCAGTTTGCCCGAGCGCCGGGGCGCTTTGCCCGGCCAGCAGGATACCTACTGCCGGGTAGAGGAAGGAACTGGGACCGGCGTACACATCCACTTGTTTCAAATCTGCGTAGACGGTGACGAAGGGGCCGGCTGCCGTCCCCGTGACTGTGGGAATGGAACCGGTGGGTTGCTGAGCCTGAGCCGGGTGGGCTTGCGGCAGGATCAGGCCTATTGCCAGCATCCCCAAAATGAGAAATACAATCGAAGCCTTACCCTGAGAGGGCATGTTGCCTGCTTTCGATTTCAGCGCCTCCGAAAGAAAGATGAAAGCATAAACCCTAACAGCCCTGGGATTCCCAGGGCCAGCGCAACGGCTCCCAGCGGATACCTGGCGAGGGGAGAGGCGCTCGGCGTTTCGGTATAGGTGGCAATGACCAGCGGCGGCGGAGGCGTAAAGGTTGGCAGGCGGGTTGCGGTTGGTTCCAGCGCAAAAGCCGCCATGAGCGTCGGATCTAGGGTCGGCGTTGTAAGCGGCGTAGAGGTGGGGGGAGGTTCAAGGATTTGCAGATTGCCGGAGGAAAGTGAAACCAATGACGTATGAACCCAGCCGGTGCCGTTGGGGCTAGGCGGAAAGACGATTTTGATCCAATCGCGGCCAGGCGATACTCCCAAGGCCACAGCCGTTTCACCTGGCTGCATATGTCCAATGATTTCATATAGCACCGTGCTAGGCCCTGCGCGCACGTTGATTTGCTCGCTATAGGTGACGGTAATGAAAACGTCGGAGGGGGCCGGCGTCGTTTGCTGGGCTAGGGCGCGGGTCCCGCTCAAGACCGAAAGGGAAAGCGCCCCGCCTGCTATCAGCATGATCCAAAGAGAAAATCTGAACCAAATCCGTTGCATTTTCGTATATTGGGTTTAAGAAATCGAGAAGGCGATTATAATCGAAAATATGGACAGGCGCATTTTTCACGGCAATCTTACTCCCACAGACGTTGCAGAAGCCCTCTTGGCTGAGTTCAACCGAGGCAATTTTCGCGCCCAGGCGCTGGGTCACAGCGATAAACTGGCGGTTCAAATCGGCACTCGCTTGGGCGCTTCCTCTGGTGGGCAAACGGCGCTTACGGTTACGCTGCAAAAAGTGACCGATGGCATTATGGTAGAAATGGGCCAGCAGGCCTGGCTGGGTGTGGCGGCTAGTTTGGGACAAACTGCCTTTTCCTTGCTGCGCAATCCCTTGAATTTACTTGGACGTTTGGATGACCTGGCGCAGGATATCGAAAGTTTGCAACTCGGCGAGAAGGTTTGGCAAGTCATTGCGCGCAGCGCTGCTGCCGCTGGGGCTTCTCATCAACTTTCTGAGCGGCTTAGCCGAATTGCGTGCGAGTATTGTGGAACGGCTAATCCAATAGGTGAAGCGACTTGTATTGCCTGTGGTGCGCCGTTGGGTGACGCCCATCCTGAAACTTGCCCTCATTGCGGCTTTGTCGTTTCCAGGCAGGAGAGTCAATGTCCAAATTGTGGCAGAGGTCTGGAATAGCCAATTGGTAGGCTTGCACAAATTTCCCCTGCCCTCTATAATAATGATGACAATTGAAACTTTACCCTGCTTCTTGAGGGACAACTGGTGATGAAATTGAACTTAGAACAAATCGAAACTCGTCTTCGCGATCTGGTCGAAGTCAAATTAACAAGCCTTCTTCCTGGCTCCAAAGCCCCCCATCAAGCGATTCGAAAACTCATCCAGGCCATGAAAGACAACCTCGTTCAAAATGAAGATGGGAAGGAGGTGGCCCCCAATGTGTTTACATTGATCGTCCATCCCAACCAGGCTTCGATTTGGCAGAGTCCAGAGGTGTTGCAAATGCTCGTTGCTTCTTTGAAAATGGTGGGAGACGAAGCGGGAGTCTATTTCGATGCGCCACCAACGATTACCATCACCCAGAACCCCAACCAGGAAGAAAACACCCTGGAGGTGATCGCTTCTCGTCAGGTAGATGCGGTTGCAGATACAATTGGGATGACCCCCGTGAACGAGCCGGCGGCAAACCCTAGCAGCGAAGCGGCGCCAGAAAACGCCTTCCTCATCGTGGATGGTGTCAAGGTATTTCCGCTGACCCAGCCGGTTGTCAATATTGGCCGCCGCCTGGACAATCAATTGGTGATTGACGATCCGCGCATTTCTCGCAACCATGCCCAGTTGCGCGCCATCAAGGGCCGTTATGTCATTTTCGATTTGAACTCGACCGGCGGCACCTATATCAACGGGCAAAAGGTCAGTCAATCGGTATTGTATCCAGGAGATGTCATTTCTCTGGCGGGCGTGGCGCTGGTATTTGGGCAGGACAACCCGCCCTCTCGCCCTGGGATTGCGGACACTTCTCCGTTGCGCCCCGCTTCAGTGGACCGGCCTACCGCTGTTCTAACTACTCGCCAGACTGGAAAATTCAAAGACAACGAGCAAAAATGAGTGCCCCCGTTGTTCTTGCGCTGCGCGTGATGCTGGCGCTGTCGTTGTATGTGTTCTTGGGATGGGCGTTATGGACAATGTGGCGTGACCTGTATGCCAGGGGCGGATTGTTGGCGGCGCGTAAAATTCCGGGTATTACGGTGCTGAGCGCAAGAGCCGATGCACCTCCTGATGCGAAGTTCTTTTCACAAGCAGAAATCGTCATTGGACGCGATCAGCGTTGTGACATTGCTTTGCCAGACGAAACGGTCTCTCTTCGCCATGCCCGTCTTTCCTATCATCACGCTCAATGGTGGCTGGAAGACCTGGGTTCGACCAACGGTACACGTTTGAACGGCCACCTTGTTGGCACACCGACAGTCGTCATCCATGACGACCAGATAGAGTGTGGCAAAGCCCGCTTGACCATTCATTTGGGCAGCGATCCGGCTAATCCACCCACCCAAAAAATCCCCTCTTTGGAGGAAGAACAATGAATAAAGTGGCAACCATGGGTATCATTGGTGGTTCGGGCTTGTATGACATGCCCGGCCTTCAAGGAGCGCAAGAAATCCGCGTAGACACCCCTTTTGGCGCACCTAGCGCGCCTGTCGTCGTAGGTGAACTCGAAGGCCGGCGCGTGGCATTTCTGGCCAGGCATGGCATTGGGCATCACATCACCCCCTCCGAAGTCAACTATCGCGCCAATCTCTATGCCCTCAAGGAACTGGGCGTGGAGCAGGTTGTCAGCATTTCGGCCTGTGGTTCGCTGCGTGAAGATTACGAACCCGGCCATATCGTCATCCCCGACCAACTCTTCGATCACACCAAGGGGCGGCAGCGCACCTTTTTTGGAGAGGGGCTGGTGGCTCATGTGAGCGTAGCAGACCCCTTTTGCCTGCGCCTGTCTGTGCAACTCGAACAGGCGGTTCGAGAGACAGGCGCTGTTGTCCATCGCGGCGGTTCCATGATTACCATCGAAGGCCCGCGCTTTTCCACCAAGGCCGAGTCCCATACCTATCGCGCCTGGGGTATGTCGTTGATTGGTATGACCACTTCTCCTGAAGCATTCTTGGCGCGCGAGGCCGAGTTGTGTTACGCTGTTATGGCGCATGTTACCGACTACGATGTCTGGCATGTCAGCGAATCGCCGGTGACGGTTGAAATGGTCATCCAAACGCTCAACAAGAATACTACCATTGCGCAAGATGCTATCCGCAATTTGATGCGCAGCCTCTCTGACTTGCGCGATTGCGAGTGCGCCCAGGCGTTGTCCTCTGCGCTCATCACCCGCTCAGACGTGATTCCGCCGGCCACGCGCAAGAAACTTGACCTGCTCATTCGTAACTATCTCCATTGAGTATCGTCTCAAAAAGGAAGGGGGCGCTCTATTTTCTTGAGATGATACTCCACTCATTTTTCTTTGGCAGTCAAATGAACGAACGTTTAGAACGCCGCTTGCTTGACCTGGTAGGCGTCTTTCTCATCCTATTCTCTGTCATTTTGACCTTGTCGCCGGCCGTTCGCGAACGTTCCTGGCAGGTAGACTATCGCTGGTCGCATTGGCTTGGTCTGGCGGCCTGTGCGATGGCCTTCTTTTTTGTACATCGGCTATATGCGCGCTATTTGCCAGATCACGATCCGTATTTGTTGCCCCTGGCTGCTTTGCTGAGTGGTTGGGGCTTGCTTACCGTGTGGCGATTGACGCCGGAATTTGGACTGCGGCAGACGCTTTGGCTGCTCATGGTATTAGGCCTGTTTGCCCTGGCGCCCCGCTTCCTCCCCGACTTGGGGCTGGTGCGCCGTTACAAATATTTCCTTCTGGCCCTGGGTCTGGCGTTGACCGCTCTGACGCTTTTCTTTGGCCGCAATCCAGCCGGCAGTGGGGCGCGTTTGTGGTTAGGTTGCTGCGGCCTCTACTTCCAACCCTCCGAGCCGCTCAAGTTGTTGTTTGTGGTTTATCTGGCCGCTTATCTGGCGGATAGGCTGCCGTTGGGCCGCAATCTCCTGTCTTTGCTCTTTCCCACCCTGTTCGTTACCGGATTGGCTTTACTCTTGTTGTTCGTCCAGCGTGATTTGGGTACGGCTTCCATTTTCATCCTTCTGTATGCCGTTCTGGTTTTTCTTGCAACGGGAGAGGCGCGCGCCTTGTGGGTCAGCATGGCTATCCTGGCGCTGGCCGGCGGCAGCGGGTATTTCTTCGTAGACCTGATTCGCATACGTCTGGATGTCTGGCTGAATCCTTGGGCCGATCCTAGCGGGCGTTCCTACCAAATTGTGCAGTCGTTGATTGCCATTGCAAATGGCGGCGTCGGCGGGCGCGGCCCTGGCCTGGGTAGTCCCTCCCTGGTTCCCATTGCTCATTCTGACTTCATCTTTACGGCTATTGCCGAAGAGACCGGTTTGGCAGGCGTCGTTGCTTTGCTCGCCTTGATAGGGATGCTGGTCATGCGCAGTTTGCGTATTGCGCTGTATTCTGCTCATCACTTTGGGCGCTTGCTGGCTGCTGGTATGGGCGTCTATTTCAGCGTGCAGAGTTTGTTGATTGTGGGCGGTAATTTGCGCGTCCTTCCGCTAACCGGCGTGACTTTGCCTTTCGTATCCTATGGTGGTTCGTCTTTGTTGACGGCCTTTGCAGCCCTGTTCATGTTGTTGACGATTAGCAACCAGGCAGAAGAAGAACCTGCTCCCCTGCCTCGGCCTCGCCCTTACATTCTTGTTGGCGGGCTGGTATGCCTGACCTTGGGCGTCATGGGGCTGGCGGCGGGATGGTGGGCCATTGTGCGCGCGCCCGGCCTGCTGGCTCGCACCGACAATGCCCGGCGCTCTATTTCAGATCGCTACGTTTTGCGCGGCGCCTTGCTCGACCGTAACAATCAGCTGCTCAATTCGACCGCCGGTCAAATAGGTTCTCTGACGCGCGTCTACCATTACCCCCCTCTCGGGCCGGTTGTTGGCTATACTCATCCGGTCTATGGACAGGCTGGCCTGGAAGCCTCGCTGGATGCTTATTTGCGCGGTTTGCAGGGCAATCCAGCCAGTTTGGTGTGGTGGCATCATGTTTTATACGGCGCTCCGCCGCCTGGCCTGGATGTGCGCCTCAGCCTGGACCTTTCCTTGCAATCTCAGGCAGATATTTTGCTAGGGGAGCATCATGGTGCGCTTGTTTTGCTCAACGCCGCAACAGGGGAAATCCTAGCCATGGCCTCACATCCCACCTTCGACCCGGCCCGCCTGGATGAGCAAGGCCCGGCTCTGGCGCTCGACGAAAGCGCCCCGCTGCTCAATCGCGCCAGTTTAGGCCGTTACCCGGCTGGAGAGGCAACGCAGCCTTTTCTCGATGCCTGGTCAGAGAAATCGGCTTGGCTTCCGGAGCAAGAAAAAGCGCAGGCGTATCAGGCGCTGGGTTTTTACGCTGCGCCCCTCTTGCGGATGCCCTCGGCCTTACCGAGCCTTCCCTCAGACGAATTGCATCTCAGCCCGCTACAAATGGCACTGGCAGCCGCTGCTTTGAGCGCCGACGGCCTGCGCCCGCCGCCGCGCATTGCCCTGGCTGTGAACACTTCTCGGGAGGGATGGGTCATCCTGCCGGCGCTGGATGAGTATGTGCCCGCGCTCGATGCGCAGGCTGCCCGCGCGATGGCGCAAGAACTGGCCTATTCCGGCCAACCGTTATGGCAATTTTCGAGCGTTGTAAAAGCGGAAAGGCCGCTCACCTGGCAATTGGCCGGCACGCTGCCCGATTGGAAGGGGACGCCGCTTGCGCTGGCGGTCTTGTTGGAAGAAGAAAATCCAACTTTGGCGCGGGACATTGCGGTCGAGTTGTTTCAACGCGCCTTGAATCCGTAGCGCGGCTGTTTGCCTACTCGCATTTCGATTTTTCTCCCAACCCATCTTCTTGAATATCTACCCGCTTGCCTTCCCACAGGATGATGGTTTGATAGGCTTGTTCGTCGCCTGCCTCCAGGTCATAGACTTGATATTCTCCCGGCGGGAAGCGTTCCTCGTTGTACGGCTCTTCGTATTTGTCGAGCAGTTCCACTTCTGATGGCAAGACCAGCATACGATGTTTGGTACAGTTGCGAATGAAGGCCGGTAAGGCGGGTGAGACGGTGACAATCGGTAAATCTTCCACCTCTCCGTTCACCCGCGAGTAACTCGTCAAGATAGATACCCAACCCCATTTGCCGGGTGCAGAAGGCAGCGGGACTTGCAGCCAACGGCTGACCGCATCGCGGCCGGTGGCTGTCAAGGTTTGTCCGGCGCGCAGCACGCCAATCGAGTTGTAGTCTACGCTCGGCCCGCGCCGGAGGTGCAAGTTGCCGCCGATGGCTTGCACTGTGACCTGGACGGGGGAGGGGGTGGCAGTGGGGGCAGCGGAAGGGGAAGGGGTAACGGTGGCAGGTCGAGGCGGAGTCGGAGGCGCAGCCGTCAAGTCGGCAGGACGCGGCGTCCAGGTAGGAATGTCCCTCGACAGGCCGGTCGGTTGTGGGAGCGGCGTCGTGTCGGCTGTGGCCGCGCAGCCGGGCAATGTCCACGCTGCCAGCAGGAGGATGAGTAGGAGAAATCGGGCTTTGATGTTCATACAGGGGTAAAAATGAAAAAGCCAGGCGGCTGCCTGGCTTTCGTTTTGCGGTTTACATACCGTCGTCTTGGTCTTTTGCGCCGTAGCCGGGGCCGCTTTGGAAGAATTTGGCATTCAGCGCGATGTCGGGCGTCAGGTCTATCACTTCGCCGGCCTGCAATTGTTTGGTGGTCTCGAGGACAACTTGCTTACCGTGATGGTTAGTGGCTTCGTAGTGGCCGCTCAGGCCAACCTGGTTGATGTATTCTCCACCTTTAGCGGTGTAAGCCGAAGGCACTTCATCTTCGGGGAAGATGGCCGCATACGGGCATTCTGGGACGCACGCGCCGCAGTCAATACAAGTATCGGGGTCAATGTACATCAAAGGCCATTCAGCCACTGGCTGACCTGGTACGATGCATTCTACCGGACAAACCTCGATGCAACCGCGGTCGCGCAGGCACAAACTGGTAATCACGTGGGTCATACGGAAAGCCTCCTTGAAAAAATAAAAGAGCCGGATGTTTTCTATTATATCCTCCTTCTATCACGGCGCAAGGTTTTTTTGAAGACTCCGAGTTCAAAAGACTCCGAAGTCTGATGGAGTTAACAAATTGTTGCCGTCCTCTCGTGCCACCGACCTTTGGTCTGTGTGGCCAGGCAGAGCCTGGTGATACGGCTATTTGCGCCTGGCTGCTGGCGTCTGGGGTAGGTTTCCAGCCGGGGCCGCAAGGAAGGTTACCGAATTATTTTGTCAACTTTATCAGACTTCAGAGTCCCTATTTCGTATCGAGACCTATAGCGCGCCAAGCGCAACCAACCTGGATGTTGCGGCGCAGTTGCCTGGGCAAGTGCCAGCCTCTCTCCTGGACACCCGCCAGGGCAGGCTGGGCGGGTGTCCAGAGGGCAAGCAACTGCAGCGCGAACCAAGGACAGGTGACCAATGTGAGCGCGCTGCGCAATGCCTCCCTGCCCCCCTTTTCGAGAAGATAGGGTTCTTATTTGTTGTAGCGGTCTGCTACGGCTTGCCAGTTGACCACATTCCACCAGTTGGTCACATATTCAGCGCGGCGGTTTTGATAATGCAGGTAGTAAGCATGTTCCCATACATCCAGCCCCAAGATAGGAGTGAGGCCCTCAGAAAGCGGATTGTCCTGGTTAGCGGTCGAAATGACGGCTAGCCCGCTGCCTTTCTTGACTAGCCAGGCCCAGCCGGAGCCAAAGCGTCCATTGGCGGCCTTCTCGAATTCCGTTTTGAAAGCCTCGAAGGAGCCAAACGCCGCATCTATGGCTTTGGCCAGGTCGCCTTGGGGTGCGCCGCCGGCTTTGGGAGCCATGATTTCCCAAAACATCGAGTGGTTCCAGGTGCCGCCGCCGTGATTGCGCACCACGCCGCGAATGTCTTCAGGAACGGCGTTCAAGTCGCCTAACAGGGCCTCGAGTGGTTTGTCGGCTAGTTCGGGGTGTTTTTCGAGCGCGCCGTTCAAGTTGGTAATGTATGCCTGGTGATGTTTGGTGTGATGGATTTCCATTGTGCGGGCATCTATGTACGGTTCCAGCGCATCATACGCATAGGGTAGTTTGGGAAGTTGATAAGCCATGAGTGTCTCCTGTTTTTTGAGTGGGTCGGTCTCTTTTTGGATGCAGAGCAAGGGAAAAAGTGACGTTTTTATGATAATTATAATCAAAATTGTATTATATTGTCAGTTGTCTGTCAAGAAATGCTGGCAGACTCTAACAAATCGCTTATACTTGCGCCAACTTCTTCAAGGATGGATTTCCCTATGACCGAACGACAATTGCGCTTCTTTCTCCCCCTCGGCCTGCTGACCGCTATATTGGCCGTTTCCACCGCTTCGATTTTCATCCGCTTCGCGCAGCGCGAGGCCCCCTCGCTGGTCATTGCCGCCTTGCGTCTGACGTTTGCCAGCCTGATGCTCTCGCCGCTGGCATTGACGCGCGGACGGGCCGAATTGCGCCGCTTGACTCGCCGTGAACTCGCGCTGGGGCTGTTGGCAGGGGTGTTCCTGGCGGTGCATTTTGCCACTTGGATTTCCTCGCTCGAGTACACCAGCATTGCCAGTTCCGTTGTGCTTGTCAGCACCGGACCGTTGTGGGTGGCACTGCTTTCCCCGCTCTTCCTGCGGGAACCGTTGACGCGCCCGGTCTTGTTTGGGATGCTGTTGGCGCTGGCCGGTGGGACGGTCATTGGCTTGAGCGATTCTTGCACCACCCAGGGCGGATTGACCTGCCCGCCGTTGTCTGAGTTCGTGCAGGGTGAGGCTTTTTGGGGCAATTTCCTGGCATTGGCCGGCGCTTGGGCGGTGGCGGGTTACTTGATGATTGGGCGCAGTCTGCGCGCCAAGACCTCCCTGGTACCGTATATTTTCCTGGTATACAGCATTGCGGCGCTTGTTTTGGTGAGCATGATGTTCGTCGCCGGGCAGCGCCCGACCGGCTTTGCCCCCTTGACTTACGTATGGATTGCCTTGTTAGCGCTGATTCCGCAGTTGATCGGACATTCCACTTACAATTGGGCGCTGCGTTACCTGCCGGCTGCGCTGGTCTCCATCACCACCCTGGGAGAACCCATTGGCTCGGCCATCCTGGCTTACTTTATCTTGCAAGAGTCCCCCTCCTCTCTAACGCTGCTGGGCGGAGCGCTCATCCTGGCTGGCATCTACCTGGCCTCCAGCACGGGAAAAGAATCTGCGCCTGCTGCGTAATGGATAGATTTACCCTGCCGGCCAAATGACTCCTACCACTGCCACGAAATGCAGCAACGCGCCTACCAGTACAAAGATATGCCACACCTCGTGGAAGCCAAATTTGCCGGGCGCAAAGTCGAAGATTTTGGTGGCATACACGACCGCCCCCAGCGTATACACAATTCCGCCTGCCAGCAGCCAGCCCAGGGTAAAGGGCGTCAGCGCAGTCGTCATTTCGCCGATGGCAGCCACGCACAGCCAGCCCATCAACACGTACACGCCTGCCGAGAGCCAACGCGGAGCATGGATGTAGAATATCTTGATGAGAATGCCTATCAGTGCAATGCTCCAAATGATAGCCAGCAAGCCCCAGCGATAGAAACCGCTGAAGGCGTTGATGCAGAAGGGCGTATACGTCCCAGCAATCAACAGGTAAATGGCCGAATGGTCTATTTTGCGCAAGATGGTCAAAGTTTTTGGCTTGACTTTGGATAGATGATATGTTGCGCTGGCTGCAAACAATCCGATCAGGCTGACACCATAGACGAACACCGAAACGATTTTTTCCACGTTTTGCCAGCCGATAATCAATAGAGCCGCCAGCCCGCCTGCTGAGGCAATGGCCCCACCTAAGTGGGTCAAGCCGCTGACCGGCTCACGAAATTTCGAGAACATGCGTTTTCCTTTCTTGCAGAGTCGAAAGAATCCAGTGGTACCTTTGCACCAAAATCTGGCCCCTGCTATTTTCCCAATCATACCAGCAAAATGACTTTTGTGCCGTCACGATTTGTTAAGATTCCGCCCGGCTCCCCGCTGGGAGAAGGCGGGGGTGAGGGGTCTCCCTCTCCCGCTGGGAGAGGGCCGGGGTGAGGGGGTCTCCTTCTCCTGCTGGGAGAGGGCCGGGGTGATGGGGTCTCCCTCTCCCTCTGGGAGAGAGTCGGGGTGAGGGGTCTGCCTCTCCCGCTGGGAGAGGGC
>DAOUCM010000105.1:0-24283 GCA_034431895.1 Anaerolineales bacterium | reverse complement strand
GCCTTATGCAATGACTTCCATGCGTCGTGGAATGTCGTAGTCCTGCTGATGATGTTGTCAAGGGTAGCGCGCACGATGTCGCTCAGTTTAGGCAATGCAACCCCAACCGAGATATTGCTATCCTTGAACGATTGCTGGACGATTTTAGTGATCTCTCCAAATGTGTTCTCCCATTCGCGTCGGATTGCCTCAAGTTCATCCATCTTCTTGTAGAGCGTGTCCAGCGCGGGCGGCAATTCCTTTTCCAGGTAGCGCCGAAATTCCTTCAGCGCCGCTTCGATTTTACTCCAGGCGTCCTCGATGGCTTTTTGAATCGTTGGCCAATGCTCCTGGGCCTTGTCGTACAGCGTCTTCAGCGCCGTCGTAAGCGTCTTCTCAACGAAGGCGCGGAAATCTTTCAGGATCGGTTCGATCTTCTCCCAAGCGTCTCCGATAGTCTTCTGGATGGCTGGCCAGTACTCTTTGGCCTTATCAAACAATGTCTTCAACGTCGGCACGATCTGCTTCCCGATGAAGTCGCCGAGCCCGCGCAATGCCTCCTGAATCTTCGGCATGTTCTCTTCCGCCCACGCCTTGAACGCTGGCACAACGTTGTCGTTGATCCACTTGACTAATTCCTTCAGCAGCGGCAGGAACGCGCTACCGATGTCTTCCAACACGTCGCTGATCTGATTGCCCAAGATGTCGAGTTGGCCCGCAAACGTAGTGCCTGCCGCGCGCGCAGCACCGCCGATGGATTTCTCCAATTCGTCCAGGATCAACTTCTGCGCGCCCGCGACGTTGCCCGCTTTGACCATTTTCTCGATCTGCTTCTCCTGTGCTTCGGTGAACGCGACGCCCGCCGCTTTCAGCCGCAGCAATCCCTCGCCAGGCGTCTCCAGCGCCTTGCCAAGCATCCGTGCCGCACTGGATGCGTCAACGCCGAGCGCAGTCGCCAGGTTCAAGGCAGCCTCAGTCGCTTTGGGGAATGTATCCTTGCCGATGGAGCGGAATTGCAGGAGGACGGTCTGCGCAGCGATGATCGTCTCGTCGCTGAAGCGCGTGACCTTTTGGAGAGAGGTGGCTAACTTGAGGATTTCGTCGCGCGTCATCCGCGCGACGGGAGGCGTGAGACCGAGTGCCTCGGTAAGCAGGACTGTCTTCTTCGTAAAATTCAACTGCGGCTCGCCTTTGGCGAGTTGCGCCTGGAGTTCGGCGACCCGCTTGCGCGCGTCCTCCAATGCAATCGCGCCCATGCGGGTATGCGTCTTCTGCTTCCTCCACGCGTCCTCCAGGTCAGCCAAGTGTGCCTGTGCGCGGCGGAGTTCGTCGGGGAGTTTCGCGTACTCTTCCTTCGCCTTCTCCCATTCCCGCGTGAGTTTCTCCTGCTCCTCTTTGCTCTCGACGATGACGACTGTCGTCTCGCCGAGCGCGGCACTGTAGCGCCGCGCCTGCTCTTCCGCCGCCGCGCCAGTCGCCTTCAGCACCGCGTCGAGTTTCGCCAGCGCGGTCTCGGATGCGGAAGCCTCGCCGACGCTCTTCGCCAGGACTGCGCCGAGTGCGGTCGCACCCGCCGCCGCGCCTAGAAAACTCGCCTTGAGCGCGGTGCCCAGCACGCCGCTCAAGCCCTGTGCTTCTTTGGCGATGCCGCGCATCACATCCGATGCCTTATCGGTTGCACTGATGATGATCTGCAAATTCTCTGGCATGGTTCATTGCCTTTGCGCGCAGATTCTGAAACTCCAGCCAGCGCAGGAACCACGTGAGTTTCGTGCCGCCTGCGATCTCCCAAGGTGGCACGCCCCACGTCTCCGCTGCGGCCAGCACATTTGCCCACAGCGGCGCAGGCCCACCGTGGTACAAAGCAGTTACGAGCCTGCGCCGATCTCCGGGGGGATTGCACGCTCCGAGAGCGTGCGGATGGATTCGCCCAACTGAGCAATCGCCGCCTGCAACTCAGCGAGCGTGAGTCGCCCGACCTCGCGCCGCGCGTCTTCTAGCGCAAGATATTCGCCCGCGTCGTTCGTCACGAAACGCGCGAGTAAGTCGCGCAGTTGACGTGCCTTCATCTGTCCCGCGTCCTCGATGGCAATCAGGTCATCGAGTGTGAGACGGTCAGCGTCTAATTTGAGCCTGATGTTCATTGCCACCCCATCATGGCAAAGTCGCGCGTTCGTTGACAACCACGATCTCGGCGAATTTTGCCGCTGTTGCATTGTAGCGTGCGCGAAATGTGCCAGTCACGATGTCATTTCCATCCTGTTCGGCAAGTTTATCGAACTTTTCCCACTTGCCCGCGAGGTCAATGCGGAGCGTCTTCTTGCTGTAGTTTGTGCCAGCCGTTCCGAGGTTGCTGCCCTCGAATTGCAAACGGATTAGCCGTGCGATTTGGCCACGCCAATTCGCCTTCTCCGCGGTCGCCGTGCCATCGTGCTCGAACGTGATGCTCAAAGTAATTTCAGGCGGCGTGGCTTTGTTGAATGAGAAATACAGGTTGCCGTCACCAGTGAAAACTGGAACCCAGCCTGTCTTCACGTTCAAGTCCGCGCCGAGCAGTGTATTGGATTTCAGGGTCGTTCCGATTACACCGCTCGCCGCATCAATGTAGAGTTTGCCCTTTGAGAACAGGATGTCTTCGACCGTCGGCAGCGCAAGGCCAGCGGTCTTCGTGGATGCAGTCACCTGCCGCCCGATCCACTCCGCGCTTACCATCAACGCCTCGCCAGGCTTGCCGCCTAACGTGAACGACTCGACGAAGGAGTACTCCATTTCCTCTTCCTGCTGGTCGTCACCGCCCTCGATGGTGTACGTCTTGGTCGCGTTCAAAGTCGTCGTCGGGAACGTATAGGTGTAGATTTTCCCCGAACCCGTCCCGTCCGCCGTGCCGCTCACCACGTCCTTCACGCCCGCCGCGAGGATGTACGGTAACTGTTCAAACGTTGCCGGTACGCTCTCCATCGAAAGTTTCGCCAGCAACTTCGGGATGTAGGTGCGGTCAACGCCGCTGACGTAACCGACTGTCTCGTCCACGTGGACGACCTCCAGCGCGTCCTCGATCGTACCGAGTCCACGCCAAACTGCGGTCGCTGCAACTGCCGTACCTTTCGTCGCTTCCAAGCCGAGTTGGATGTAGCGCAATGCTCTAATGCCTGCCATTTATGCCTCCTTTTTCTGCTGCATCTGTTTAGTTCGTAGTGTCCGCCCGGCCAGCGTGGCTTCCGCGTCATCTACGCCGTCGCGCAAATCAATCGCGCCGACGGCTGGCGCGGACGGCACGCCAGGCTCAGGCGCCGCGTCGGCTCTCTCATAGAGACCCGTCGCGAGTAATTTCTGCGCGCCTCCGTACATTTCGACTTCGGCATCCGTTAAATCGCGCGCTGGAACGCCTACCATAAATCCACCGAAGCCACCGCCTGTATATTTCAATGCCATTTGTCCTCCTATGTGATCGTGCTCTGAACCTTCACATCGTGGATCGTGAACTCGAAGCCAATTGTCTTGAGTTCTGGCGACCACTCCCAGACTGTGAATCGATACGTGATGTCGCGGAACGTGTCTATCGTGCCATTCCACTTGTTGTCGTTCAACAACTTGTTCATCAACAGGTTTGGCACGCTGTCGCAGTAGGGCAATGCCGTCGCGATGTCGCGCGGCAAATCCTTGCGCGCAACGTGCAACTCGACGACGATGTTGTGCAGGCCCTTCTTCGTCCCATCCGCGCCGAACTCCCACGTGCCGTCTCCCGGACGTGCGATGACGAAGGGAAACACGTTGACACGTTCCGGCATCTCATCTGGCGCAGCGCGGATGCCAGAGAGCGTACGCATATAAGCCTGCACTTGGTCAATTACCGTTGCGAGCGTCGCCATTACACTACTAGTCCTCTCAGCAGTTCCTGTACGTCCACGTCCAGGTGTGGGATCAACGCCAACTCGCCAGTCGCCGCCACGCCCGCGACGCCGAACGGCGCGTCTTTCCGTCTGAAGATGCGTTCAGACTGCAATAGACATGCCTCTTTCACTTGCTTCGGCACTGCCGGCCAGCCGAATTGGCCGACGATCTGCACTCCTTTCGCGACAAGTGGAAACGAATAGTTGCCATCTGGCGCCGTGCGAATTTCGGTGTATGGCTCACCGTCCAGCGCAGCGTTGAGCGGCTCAAGGTCGTAGTCCGTCGTTGCCCACGTTTTCTCGTAGATGCGGTCACCGTCCTCGTCCGTCTTGAGTGTCGTGATCGAGACGATATCGCCAGTGTAGAGCAAGTCGGTGTACTCTGGCGTGTAATAACGTGTCTCGTCAACCGAATTTACCCAGAACCGCCGACGGCAGAACTCGTCTATCCAGCGCGACACAGCCTCGACCACTTGCTCTAGGATCGCGTCGTCAGTTGTGTCCGTGATCGCGAGCCGTGCTTTGATTTCTGCGAGCGTGCAATAACCGTTTGTGATCGCCATCGTTTATTTTCCGCCAGGCGCGAGTTGCCCCGCGCCTGACTACTGCTAGTGAACCTCGACTGCTTGCACGAACGAAGCCGCCCGCGTTGGCGGATTCCAGTGGGTGCCTTTGTACAGCACACAGATCACGCTGTTCGCGAACGTGGTCGTGCCAACCGAACCCACGATTTTCAGGAACGGCTTGGCTGGATTGACGCGCAGGTCAATCGCGGCAACCTTGTTCGCGCCGGTCGCAGCCGTGAGTTGGATGTCAGTGGCCGGGCTGTGGTCGGCGAACGTGCCACCGCTGGTTGCGGATTCCTGCACTTTAGCGTCGAGCGTCGCATTTACACCCGCCGCGCCCGTCGCGATGATGAAGCACGCGCGATCCCAACCAGTCGCGTTCACCTCAGTTGCTGTCAGTGAGCCGACTGCGCCCGCCGTCGGCACAACCGCTGGAACGATAGTCATATCCGAAAAGAATTGTTTCGCCATTTTCATTTCTCCAGTTGGAGGATGGACTTGCGTCCATCCTCCATCGGTTTACGCTTGCGTGATGTAGTACGCGGCTTCGGATTGCAGCACTGCGCCGCCAAGACGGAAGCGCGCGAACAACCCGATCTGTCCAGTCGCCTGATACAGATACGGATTGCGCACGACCGTCATCCCTTCGCGTTCCGCCACGCCGTAGAAGTCAGGATTGATGACCAGCACTGATTTCTGTCCTGTCGTCATCGCTGGCATCTCATCCGTCGTGTAGACTGGGACGCCGTGCAACGTGCCATCGTTCGACACATTGCCCGTGCCTTGCGGCGTCTCCTGGAACATGAACGGATTGCCCGTGAGCGCGCGCAACTTTCCGAGCGTCGCGCGGCGCATCACGAGTGCCATCTTGTCGGCGTATGCACTTGGCATCTTGTAGAGCAAATCAAGCAGTTCCGCTGCTGTGATTGCAGTCGCGCTCGCGGCAGTGATGCCTGCCGTCGCACCAACCAGCATTGCCTGTGGCTGCCCTGTGCCAGTGCCGCTCGCGACGAGATAGTAGTTTTCCGCAAGTGCCTGCGCACGGCCCCACACGCTGGCGAGCCAGCCGCTGAAGTCCGCCTTCGCGTCGGCCTCCAGTTCCTCGGAAATTTTGATCAACTTCGTCAGTTTATGGACGGTGATCACGACCTGTGCGAGCGTTGGCTCGTTTTCGTCGTACGTGCCCTCCTCCGCGACTACCACGAACTTGGTCGCAGACGTGCCTTCAGCAGGCACAAGGATTCTGTCGAGCGAAGTCGGGATGCTCACGATGCCCATTCGACGCACGACGCTCGTCTCGTTACGCTTGGCAACGATGCGATTGTAGAAATCATCAGGCACAGCGTAACCACCTTCGCTGTCCGTTTGCCCTTGCATCGCCGCCTTGAACGCGGGGTCTTTCCAATCGTCTTCCGAGACGCCAGCAGGAATGAGAGCCTCGTTTTTGCGCCCCGTGATAACCCAGTGGCAGAAGCCCTTCACTGCATCGTCGGCGAAGCCGCGCGTGGTCTTCGTGTTGACGTTCACCGTCTTAACGCCCGCGCTGTTTGGCACGACCACGCCCTTCAGCGCCTCCGCAACTGCTGCCTTGATCGCCTCGTTCATTTCGGCTTTCTGCGCAGCGCGTGCAGCCTCAGCCTCCTGCGCGGCTTTGAGCGCGGCGGCTTTTTGCGCGTCGCGCTCGTCCAGCAACTTGATGATGTCTTGCATGTCCATTTCCTTCACCTCTTGTGTATCTTCACTCTTTTGCGACTTCACCTCCTGCGACGCTTTCCCAGCGTCCTCCGCGTTCAGCAAAGTCAGCAGACTCTTCAATTCCACAACCGTATTGCGCGGCTCGGCTGGGATCGGTGTCAGCGACGCCTCGGCGATGAACCACTGCGTAATCAACGCGCCTTTGCCTTCTGGCACGCGCTTGACCGTGTGCGCCGCTGCACCGCTCGACCAACCTAGTTTGCCTTGCCGCGCGAGCTCGTAAATCTGTTTCTCGTATTCGTCGCGCAACTTGAGTTGCGCCTCAATCCACAGACCCACGTCGTCAGTCCGTGTGTGCGCCGTACCGATGCGCCGCCGGCCTAGTTTCACGTCTAGACCGTGCAGATACATCACCGGCAAAGTCGCCAATTCACCGAGGCCAAAGTCAGTCGTCGCACTGAAACGATCGCCCACCAAATCGTAATCACCGGCTTCAGAGAATCGCACGAGATAGCCGCCGAGTCTGCCATCGTCCAGCGTCTTAACTGCGCTGCCGAATGCGATGAGCGTATCGGCGAGCGACTTTTCTTCCGCGCCCGGTGGGCCGTCCTTATCGATCTTCTTCTTCCACGCTGCGATAATCTTGCGCTTGATCGCTGCGACTTCGGCCGCAGAATATGGCGCTTGGTTCTTCCGCTTGTTGATGTAGTTCCACGCGGCGCGGATATGTTCTTCCGTGTCAATCGGATATTTCTTGTTCTTCTCGTCGGCGAATTCCACATCGCCGTATTCCTCGACTGCACGTTCCACGTCCGCGCGGCTGACATCTTCGCGGCGTGCGATCTTCAGCGATTTCTTCGCATGCCATTCGCCGTTCTCGTCCTGCTCGTATTGTTCTTTCACCGCCGCCCACGCGACCCTGTTCGCTCGCTCTTCATCGCCCTCGTATTGCTCGATGGCAGCGTTGTACGCGGCGATGAAAATCTCCTGTGCGTGCTTCGGCAGTTTCCTGATCCGTTCGGGTGGATTGTCAATTGTATATGGCATCTTGCCTCCTAATCATTGACCAGACGTTTCAGCGCGGCGTTGAACACATGTGTAATGCGCGCCGCGTGCCGCGCGTAAATCTGCGGCACAGTCAGCCAAGGCGTCTGCGCGTGGAAGCGCGCCTGTTTCTCGCCCTGTACGAACGGTGCATAACTGGCAGTGTTGGTCAGCGTCCCAGTGATGCCATGCGCGTCGCAGCGAATCTGTGCAGCAGCATCGCGCCAGCGTTGCAGCAACTTCTCCGATGGGCGCAAGACAGTCCGCGTGGCGATGCGTTTGCGCGGCTTGCCTTGCAGCGTCACAAACGCCGAGAGCGGCAGCGCGCCCACTTCGCGCATCCACGTGTTGTAACGTCCGCTCGGTGCACGCGTGCGGCTCGGCTGCGGTGGAAATCGTGATGCCTCATCGCGCAGGACTTTGAGTGACTCCAGCATCGCTGGACGCAATGCTTCACTCGCCGCGCCGAGTTTGGCAAGCCGCACTTCGAGTTTGTCGAATCCTTTGGTTGTGATTGCCCAACTATCTGCCATCAGTCCACGTACTCCGTCACCGTACAGCGGCAGCGCGGATGTGCTGGCGCGTTGTAGATCGGTGCACCATTCGCATCATCGCCGAACGGCTCGCCTGCCAGGACGATCTTATCGTTCAGCGGCGCGCAGACTGGACAAGTCAATTCGTCGCGCGCCGTATGCCAGCGGATGCGCCTGCCCGTCTTCTGCATCGCGCTGACCCAACCACGCTGACTGATTCCCGCGATGCCCTCAGCCCACAACTCAATACGCTGCCGCATCGCGCTCTGCTGCGCAGCGTCCTCCGCCGCATCCTGCACATCTTTGGCGAACTGTGCCACGTAACTGGCCTGCTCAGCGGTCAGTTTGTCAATCAATTTCTGGTCGGCTTTGCTCAATCGGTCTGGCGAAGCATCGCCTGCCAGCAGGCCCTCGAAATAAGCGTCCTCGACGTATCGGCGCAGCAAAGCGCGCATGTCGCGCGTGATTGTGCCGCTCTGCTCGCGCCAAGCGCTCTCAACCAGCGCCGCCAACTCCAGCCTGAATCTCTCGGAGACGCCGACGGTATCTTTCAAGGCGAAAGGGGCCGCCCGTATCGCTGGGCTGCGCCTCCACTTCCGCTTGCAGTGCGGCTTGCTCCGCAGCGTCGAGGTGAAAGAATCTGAACTGATTTGCTCGCTCTGGATGATCCTTGACGAAATTGCGGAACTGCCGCCGTTCTATCGCCTTTGCCGCTGGCGGTGCAGCCGTCGCTACACGTCGCGCTTGCCTCTCGGCAATCATCGCTTCCAACTCGCGCGCCTGCTCCTCCGACAGATCGTAGCCCAGCACACGCATAGAGAAGCGTGCGACCTCTGGGCTGGTGGTGATCGCCGTGACCAGTTGCATCAGCGAATTCGCGCGTGCGGACTCGTCCTCCTGATACAAGTCCATTTCCTCTGGCGCAAATTGAATCTCGTAGCCGAGTGGATTCAGCCATTGGCGGTTGAACTCGTCCTGCAATAGCCGTGCGCGCGGGATAATCGTCTCGTCATAGAAGCCGCGCTTGTGCTCGCGTGCGGTCGCGTAGTTGGCATCGTCGTCGAGGAGCGTGACTGGAATTTCAAACGCTAATGCAACGTCCTTTCGTGCCTGCTGTTTGAGTTCGGGGATCACCATGTCCTTGAGTGGCGCTTGTGTCGTGACCATTTTCACATCGCTGCTCACCGCGAGGATGCGGAAGGCGTTGCCGATGCCGCTCATGGCGCGGCGGAAGAATTCGCGGATGCGCTTGTTGCCTGGCTCTTCTGGATTGTTCGACAGGCCCGCGATAGTCGCGAGCGTCACTGGCATCGCGCCATGCTCGAAGAACACCGACGCAACGCGATTGAGATAGAATGCCAACTGCCCCGAACCAAGCGCCACCGCCGCAGGTGCGACGCCCCAGCCCATATCGTCCAGCGGCGCAAATTCACGGATGAAAACAATGTCCTCGTCCGTCCACACGCCCTGCTTCGGGTAGCGCGCGCCGCCGACATACTGCACGAATTCGCGGCGGTCGTTCCAGGTGATAGTGACCGTGAATGGATTCAGCCACGCGAGTCCTTGCGCGACTTCATAGCCCAGCGATTCAAATTCAGTCTTCTTCTTCAGCCAGACCGCACCGCCGCGCAAACACAGAGCGACCTCCGTGCGCCAGATCAAATCAGACAGCGACAGGTCGAACGGATAGCGCGCGTCCTCTTCCGCGCCGATGCGACGGAAATGAAGCGGAATTTTCTGGAGCGCGTTCGCACGGATGCGCGTAGCGCGGAAGACGAGCGGCACTCTCTCGTATGCGGTTTGGACGTCGGCCACGCGGTTCGCGCTGCCACCGCCCTCGAATATCTGTGCCCATTCGGGCAATGATACAATCGTCTTGATATTGCGCATGGAAAATAAAAACGCCGCTCCTAACGACGTTTTGAACTGTCGTGTGAAGCGGCGCTCTCAATCAATTGAGGCTGCCTATAGAATTATCTTACCGCCAGAGCCACTTGCCGCGCAACTCGGCGGTGCGCGGCGAGATGCCCAGTTTGCGTTCGAGGATGTCCACCAGCAGCAGCAGTGCCTGGCGGATGGCTAGCCAGAACTCCTCGTCCGACATTATATCACGCCTCGAACAGAATTGTCAAGCCGCTGCCCGCCGCGCGGTAGGCGAGCGCGCCCGCGCTGATCGAGTCAGGCAAGTGTCCACTGCCGTACACGTCGTCCACCGACGCCAATCGGTGTTCCGACTCCATGAAACGGATAAACGGTGCTTCGATTTCGCCGCGTTCGATTGCAGCAATGTACTCGCTCAAGAGATTCGCACGTTCGCGTCCGACCATCAAGAATGCTTGCGCGCTAGTTTGCAGTTGGTCAGCCACCACGTCGCCAACACCTGTGCCGTCATGCAGCGCGCTACCACCGAAGCGTCGGATGCGCTCGTCGAAGCGTGCGATCATCGCGTCCCAACTCTCGCGTCCGAGCCGCTCGAACGCCACCAAGCGCATGGGACGCGTGTCCGTGCGGAACGTGACGATAACCGTCCAGTCCTGTTTGCGCGCCCAGTCCGCACCCGTCGCGTAAGTCGCGCCTGGCTGCGGCGGCTCGATTTCGATGTATTCGCGTGCGCTGCCAGCGAATTCGCCGAGAGCACGGTTGAACATCCGTCGTACGGCATCGGTCTGGATGGCGCGCGTCTCCGGCGACGGCTCTTGCAAATCGTACTCGTTGTTCCACGTCGCAGCGCTGACTTCGAGCCGCTTGCGCTCCACTTCGCTCGGCGCGAGCCAGCCGTGCGGCTGGAGCGTCTCGCGCCAACACCATTGATAGACAATCCAGTGCCGCTCCGCCGCGCGCTTTAGCACCTCTGTCATCGTGCCGTCGGCGTTCTGGTGCGTCGAGCAGAGCACGGTCTGCGCCGCGATGCCGTTCGCGCCCATCGGTTGACCGAGCGCGGCGTCGAGCAGCGCTAAATCCATCTCGTCCACTTCATCGCAACGAAGTCTCTGTGGATGTGGCCCGCGCACGCTCGCCTGCGATGCCAAGAGCGCCTCGATTCGATTGCCCCACGCGAAACGTGTCTCGCGTCCAATTTCGCCGCGCAAGTAATGTCGTGGCGCGTGGGAATGTTGCATAAACTTCACAGTATGCTCCAACGCACGTTTGGACTGTTCGCCGCTGCCGCCGAGCAAGGTCACGCTCGCGTGGTGTGTCAGTGCTTCAACGAGTGACAGGAGCGCGAGCGTGAACGTCTTGCCGCCGAAGCCACGCGACGATTTCCACACCGCAACGGGTTGACGCGCGAAGTAAGCGTCCGCAAAAGCGCGAAACGGCGTCGAATGGCCTGGACAAATCTGTTGCTCAGGCAGTATCACGCCGAACGCCTGCCAAAGGAACGTCTTGAGTTTTGCCTCCGTCCGAATGGGCAGGCTGCAAGTGACCTTCATCGTCAATTATCAACTCAATAGCATCCGTCCGCACCTGGGCTGCCAGAGCGACTTCATCCTTCACTTTGCCGTAGGCGTAGTGCAGAAAGAGTTCCGTGTCCTTCGGATTCTTGCTCGCGAGCAACATCCGAAACTTCGCCTCGATGCGTGTCATCGTCGAGCCAGGTAGTTGTTCGTCACCAATGTTCCGTGCCAGTTCGCGGATTTCGTCGAAATTGCGCGGTCGTCCTTTGCGGTTGATGCGCGGGTCACCTTTGACAAAGCCCTTGCCTGTGATGCCACCCGCACGCTTGCTGGCGTTGTTCCCACGTTGTATCTTTGCCATTTCATTTCACCCGCCGCTGCCTGCGCTGACTTCACGCAGCGAGCGTTCAATCAGCGCGCTGTGCTTGCGCGCGTCGAGTTTCAGTCTCGTGCTCATCTCGACATAATGTTGGCAACCTGGCCTGGTTGGCTTGGCTGTGCGTGCGCCAGGCGATTCTCGAGCGACACAGCCAATTCACCTGTGCGTCCCTGCCGCCGCCCACGTACTTCCAGCGCCTTGATGATGTCCTCGTACTCCTCGCGCGTCAGCGTCTCCCCGTCTGACACGAAGCGATAGTTCTCGCGCGCGCCGTCCGCCTTGAGCCATTCGCTCCGCGCGAGGCCGACAACTTGCGCCCGCCTGTGGAATTCCTCGACGTGGCGCAGGAACTTGCCCCGCGTTTCTGCTGGAGTCTCACGCGGCGGAGACGGTTCGGCATCGATGGGCGGCTCGATCAACTTCACATCGCCGATCGCGCCGCTGCGGTTCAGGTCGCGTTGGGTTGCGACCTCGACGGAGGCTTCGACGACCATCGCCATATAATGCAGCAAACGCGCGCACAGCCGCAGGACGTGGCCACAGAAGATGAACACAAATGGGACAAGAACAGCCCACAGTGTCCAACGGAATGCGGTCAATGCGTCCGCTATGCCGAGCAGCCAGACAATTGTCGGCATGATGACAATGGCGCAGATGGAACAGACAAGCGCGTGCGCAAGATCAGAGTCAAGCGCCGCCTCACGCAGAGACTTTCCATGCGGCTGGTAATATTCGACAGGGCCACGAGGAATCATCGCTCGCTCCAGAGGTGACGAAGGAAATGGTAGAGTGCCATCGCGAAAAGCGCGAGGCACAACAGCCACAGAGCCCAGATTAGAATCGGCGCAGGCATTGCTACTCCAATCGGGCCGCGGCGCAACCACCACACCGCGGCCCGCACGGAGGGGGAAGGAGGAGAAAGGACCCCCTCAAAATGAGGGAACGGCTAGCGTTCTCCCAGACGAATTATACCACAGGTAAGCGTGCGCTGTCAAGCAACCATCTAGTTTGCCAGTTTCAAGAGCACATCCGCGTGACAAGGCTCATCTGGAGAGCACCAACACATCAAGTCCTTGCCTTTCAATGGCTTAAGCCATTCAGGCTCGTGGCGCGCCCGATGGCGCGCGTATATCTCAAACAATTCCACCAGGCGCTTCCGCGAAGCACCCGTTTCCCAACAGTAATTGCCCCATCGGGTCGGACGCCCAACATAAATCGCGTCAGCAGGCTTGTGCCATCCTCGCGTGCGCTGGCGTTGGATGCGAATAGGCATTTTCAATTCTCCCGCAGGTACTGGGCTAAGTCTCGCTTGATGTAGAAATCCCCGCGCGCCAAGGCGTGTGGGTCGAAATTGCGGCGGTAGCCCAGGCTCTCCAGTGTAGTCACGGCATCGCGCGCGAAGTGCCGCCAATCAATCGTCTTGGCGTGCGGATGGTAATTGAGCGTGCCAACCTTGAACACATCCACGAATTCGTGTGTTTCGCGGACGATTTGCAGCGACACATCGGGGTCTAGCACTGGTTCGAGCGATACCCACGTCGGAACGTCGCGCTGATGGAAGGCGCGAATTGCAGCAAGGCGATCTTCTGGTTCGGCTGCCCCCGGTTCCCACTTCCTCGACTCGTGTGGGTCGAGCAGCGTCAGCGTGGTCGCGAACGCGTCGCGCGGCGTGAACAAACTAAGGTCGCGCAGCGCGCGTGTGCCACCCTTTGTTAGCACGCAAACGGAGAAACCGAAGGCGTGCAGGATTTTGATGGCTTCACGCGTCTGCTGCTCGTCCGCATCCAGCGGCTGATAAGGGTCGCAGGCAAACGAGAGCAGGACTTGTCCTGTGAGACCCTGCGCTTTCTTCTTGCGCGCCTCCGCGTAAAGCAACGATACGAAATCCTTGCGCGGGTGGGCATTCACGAACTCACAGCGGTCGCGCTGTAAAACAGTTGGGGCCCAGCAGTAGACGCAGCCGTGAGAACAACCCGCATAGACGTTGCAGGCAAGTGCGGCGTACTCAAACGCTCTGCCTTTTGGTTGGTAAATCAGTTGGCTCATGTCGTGAAACCATTTGTGGATTGTCCGTGGCCCTAAGACGACTTAATACTAATGTCCAAAAGGGGGACGATTTCGGTTAATTTGTGAAATTTCATTGTTGGCTCTTTCCCGACGATACAATGCGTACGCCTGACGCATTTGCCTGCGCCAATACAGCCGCGAGCGCGGCGTAGGCGCAGCGTCGAAACGGAGCACAGCACGCATCCATTGTCGTGCCGCGTACGTATGCGGCATTCTCCATCGTGCGAGCGTTTTCTTGAGGTTCATTATGTCTCCTTTTAGAACAAGTGTGTTATTACTGCAACGAAACCGGATATTTATCGTCGCGTATACCGTTTTGTTGCAACACCGAACGCGTGTTCTAATGCGCCTTCAGCCAATCGGTAAGGCAGGCAATCTCGTGCCAACGTGTGCCAGGCTCGACAAATGCGACTGGCGGGCCAAGACCAGTCGGCAGCATACGGCGGTCATCCAATAAGCGCAGCACTACTAAATCATCAATCGTATAGCGCACACTTCGCTCGGAAATAACCCAGCGCGGCTGATCGGCCACCCGTTCAATGAAATCAAGTTGCGGCAATCCTGGCAAGTTGCGTGCCAACACACTGAGGACTGCGCGTCGAAAAGGCGGAATGGACTCGACAGCCACGCGCGTCAATGTCTCACGCGTCTCGTCTGGGCTGCACTGACGCAATGCGCACAGCCCCGCGCACAGTGCCGCAAATTCAGTGGTGAGACGATGTGGTAATTCCTCAGTCGGTAATTCGTGATAGGCTCGTTCTCGATAATCGCGTACGATCACCGCGCGGGCCACGGCCAAGGCGCGTGCCAACGGCAGCGCGATAGAATACATTTCGCGGGTGACATGCGGTTGGGGTGTATGCGCCAAAACACGTTCAACCGTCGGACGCAGGTCGGCGTGGCGCTCTGCCAGCAGAGGCGAGAATTCAATAGGTTTGAGCGAAATGCTCAGCAGGCGCGCACCCAGTTCCGCGTCCAACGTTGAGAGGTGATTGACGCTCGCGCACAACACCGTGATACGTCCCTTCCACCGAACCGTCTTGCCACTGCCATAAGTTTGCGAGAACTCACCGTCAAAGACGCGGCGCAATTGCGAGAAGACCGCGCGGGATTCGCCGCTGGAGGCTAATGGCGACAAGTCCTTGATAAGCAACGAACATGCTTTGATCTTCTCCAGCAGTCCTGGTGTCTGCATATTCGCCAGGCCGCTGGCGAGAGTGCGCGGGGTAAGGGAGTCTATGATCAAAATTCCACCATTGATTATCTGTCCAGCGTCCGGGAGCGGCTGTGCAGGAAACGAATCCAGGATTAGCGTCTTGCCGCTGGAAGGTGGAGCATGGATATTGAGCCACGCGGTTTGGCCATCGCCTTCTTGTGCCTTTACCACTGCCAGTGCGACCTCGAAGGCTTCCATATCGAAGTCGGGCGATAACCGTCTAACCAGGCGGCGGAGTGGATTGATTGGTGGCTCTGTGTGCTTCTGTGATTTTTTCCGCATGGATGACCTGCGCAAATAAAAATCTCTATTTCTTTCGACGCCTGCGCGTCTACTCTTCGGCTCGTTTGTGTGGACAAACGGGTGACGCGGCAGACGCCGAGAGAAATAGAGATTCCATTCCCCCGTTTGTCCACATTATCCATTTTACTCCGTTTCGCCGCGCGTGTTAAGGTGCGGACGCGGTTGTCCGCGTCCACAAACCTTAGTCGCGCAACACGAGTCATCAAACTCGACAACCTCACCTACGGTGATGCTTGCCATCGTTTTAAAGATATTTCAGGCGTTTGAGCGCCCGTTCTTCTGCGTAAGTGTCTTCACGTTGGCGTGCGCGGTGCAATGCTTCTACAGCGTCTGCGTACTCTAGTCTGTAGTCTGCTTCACGCTGATACTGCTCGTACATATCACGCCATGCGTTGCGCAGGTGACGTTCTCGCTCTTCCGCTGCACACATCTGGCTTTCCAATTCGCAACTGGTTGCGTCCAATTCCTCGCGCAGGATTTCATTCTCTCTGCGCAGACGGCGCACTTCCGCGAGCAGACTCTTGATTAGCGCGTGATGTCTCATTTTCCCTCCTTGATCTTTGCCCACGCTTCTGCGATTTGCGCCTCGTTCAACTCGTAGAGCGCGTCCGCGCTTGCGAGACCGCACTTTTGCGCTGCCTCGTCGAGCGTGAGTTGAAGATTGTCAATGGCGACGATGAACTCGGCGAGTGAATGCGGTTCCAGTGGTTTGCCTGGCATAACGGCATTGACAGCATGGTTTAGGATGACTTGCGCTTGATCGTACTGCACGCGTTCGGCGTCGTCGTCCCATTTATAATCGGCAGCGATGCCGAGTTTGAACGCGGCGTTGCGCAGCGCGTCGGTGTCCGCGCCTTTGATGGCGTCACCCAATTCCATTTTGTCGCGCCACACCTGCGACCCGACGCCCGTTTTGCGGATTTCACCGATGACCTTGAGGGTTTTTGCGTCGCGGACGCGCACAGTCAGACGGCCAATGGTTGCGACGTAATCCACCTTGACCATCTTGCCCAACCGCCGGCTGTGCTCCTCCCGCTGCCTCAGCGCATAATACATTCCGTTTTCAATCGGCAGCATTTCCCAGTCCCAATCCAGCGCGAATGCTTGGAACAACACGTGTTTGATCCATCCTGACGCGACGTACTTGTATCCGTCCTCACGCACCTTGATCGCGTGGGGTGGAGTCTTTTGCGTCAGAACCTCGAATTGCCGTTGCGACAACACTGGCAGCGGCAGTTCATCGTAGACGAGCAGCGCGCTGCCGTTTTCAGTTTTCGCGATTGCTTTCTTCTTACTCATTTCTTCTCCTCCTTTGCGCGCTCAATCGCGCAGCGGTCTCCGCTGTGGTCCGACAGCGGCTGACCGCAGTCAGCACAGCGCACGTTACCCAGCGCGCTTTCAAGTGCCACGAGTGCATTGCTCCACGTCTTTGCCAGCCAGGTGAGGACAGCATAGACATCGCCTTGTTCTGGCACTGCCTCTGGCGTCAACAGGACTTTGCGTACTTGTGCTGCTGCCGCGCGCAGCCGCGTGCCCTCTGCGCGCACGGCGGCGAGTTCGTCGCGTGTATTTGCCAGCACGCGCTTCAACTCCTCATTCTGTTCTCGCAGTGTTTTGTGTTCGTTCATACTTCCTCCTTTTACCAACCCAACGCGGCGAGTTGTGCGCCGAACTTGCCGACGATGCAGCCGCCGATGCACATGCCGAGCAGCAGCATGTAGATTGCGACCACGACCAGTCCGACGATTGAGTAACTGCCCTTGTCGCAATCTTCGCATTCTGGATACTTCATACGACCTCCTTCCATTCTGTGCGCGCCGCAATCTCCAGTCGCTGCGACGCGCGCAGACCTAAGAATTCGCGCACGCGTTCGCGCGTAGTCTGTCCCCACAGCGCGACGCGCTCTTGTTCCAAACCCGACGTGTTCACGATCCATTGCAATAATTCGATCAATGTATCCTCCTTGCGCGCCTCGATTAAGTTCGCCGCGCGCTCCACGCCGACGCCTGGCAGAGACGCGAGGAAGTCAATCTTCGCCTGCGTGCCGTCGTCAAACGGATTCAGTGGACGCGCTCGGCCGCGCTGGACGTGTGATGCGTCCGCGTGCTCACACAGCGCAACCAACCGCTTCACGGTGTCAGCGTAGTCGCTGCCGAAATCGCGCACGACGATCATTCCCAGCATTTCGCACTTGAGCAACGCGGCTTCGACCGCGACCTTGCGCCAGCCAGTCTCCGTCCAGCCTACTCTTGGACGCAGGCTTATTACTAATCCATTGTCGGAATAGCGCAATTGCCCGTCCAACACCAGAAACGGAAAACGCGCCAAGCGCGGAATGTGTTCCGCCTGCCGAAACAGGCGGCCATCCGCGACTGACGCGCATAAGTCGTCTGGCGCCTCCTTGCGCTCGACGATCATCACGCCATTATTCAATTGTGCCAACAAGTCGCCGCAGTTGTCGCCGAGCGCAACCTGCCGTGCGTCGGGAAACTCTTTTTTGATTGTTGCCCACACTTCAGGCGGCTCTTTCGTGTCCACGAGTATCGTCGTCATCTTTTCCGCTATCTCCCCGCGCCGCCGCCAGCATTGCATCTCTGCGCCTAGCGTCGGCTATGCGCGCTTCGGCGTCGCGTGCGGCGCAGAGAGCATCTTAACCAGTGACAGCCTCCAGCAGCACATCTGCATCGTATTGTTTGAGCATCTTGTCATGTGCTGCGATTCGGCAGAACATGTCTTCATTCATCACCGCAGCCCACACTTGCCGTGCCTGCGCGAGCACCTCTGGCGGGATGCCGTTGGACGTCTGCGTGCCGCTAAATCTCGCCTTCCACGCAGCAGCACACTCAGCCGCGCTCGCGAAGACACGCACGAACTTCGGCACGTGGTACTGCGGGTCATTGATCTGCGGCACGTCCTCGACCTCGACGTACGTGCCCGGTGCCATTTTTGAGTAGTCGCCGAAGACCTCGATAATGCTCGGCGCAACTGTCTTGCGCCAATCTCGACTTTGCATTGAGACGCGGCGGCTGTAGACGAACGGCTGCTGCGGGTTGAATTCCGAGCCGTCCACTGTGAAGATGACTTCGCAGCCACGTTGGCGTTCATCGGTTGTGCGGTACTGCGCCAGCGTCAACTCCTCTGGCGGATTGCCCTTGCCAGAGAATTTTAGGTAGCGCATCTGGATTCCAAGTTTCCCGAACGCCACATTCGCGAACGCCGCCTCCGCGCTCTCCGCGGCCTCGGCGAATGTCGCCGCGTCAAACGGTTGATACTGTTGTTGTTGCTTTGCCATTTTGGCACTCCTCCTGTTTTGATTTCAGTTTGCCGTTTCCTTCTTTTCTCTACGCGACGTAGAGCAAGTTCAAATGCTCAAGCACGTGCAAGAGCCGTTTGCACTCATCTGGTTCAAGTACGTCAATCACAATTCGCCCGTGCCGTGGGGTCTTAAACCAGATTACGGCGCGGCCTCTCTCAGATGGGTTGCTCCTTTCGCCGCCAGCGCGCACGCGCGCGCATGTAGCGGCATGCCCAGCAGGTGAAACGCCACCACTGCTGCCATCCAGTCGCGAGATTGGACGAACCCGTCTGCTGCTGCCAGGGCCGCGCAGCGAATAGTCAATCCACCGTCATCAATCATTTGCTGCGCCTCCAGCGCAGCGGGGGCGTCGCGCCAATCGCGGGCGAACGGCAGCCTCGGCAGCGGCGCGCCCCACAGCGCGCGTGTGTCTGGATCACCTTGCGTAACGCGGGCCATTCCAGACGGATCAATCCATTTCATTTTGTCTCCTCCTTTTGTTTTTCCTCGCAGAGGATACAGCCCGCGACGTACTGCGGATGCATCTCTGCGTGCCTTGCGTTGGCATAATGTGCCAACGCGAGGTTGATGATACGGTTCGCGCTCACGTGTTGCTCGTGGCTGCGCAACCACGCGAGCCGTGCAAGGTTTTCAGCCCACAGAATGATGGAACGAGGATATTTGCTCATTTGCCTCCTTTAGCACTTTGATTCACGCGTTCTCAGGCGTGCTGCTTGCCTGCGCTCTGGCTAGGCGCGCCTCGCGCAGGTAGTAGTCCCGCTGGGCACGCAGCACCGCTTTCTCGTTTGGATACGGACCCAACGGCACGTCCTGCCACTCGACATAGCCATAGTATTCAGGTATCAGGGTTCCTGTGACTATTATCGAGTCGTCGTTAGACAGAGGCCTGAATTCCATTGGTTCCTCCTGTGTTGATTTTGCGCGTGTTTGACGCAGCCGCGCCCCTGCGTTCAATTCCCCTGCCAAACTCTCACATCACTCCCTTGATCCATTCCGCCGGGATATTATCGCGGAATTGAGCGGCGGAGTAGGAACAGGACAATGTCCCATTGTATAATCCATCATCTCTTATTTCCCCAGCATATTTCGCGGGGATGTGAATAATGATAGTTGCATAATCTGTGTTGCCCAATATGATTGGTGCGTTAGCAGGAATGTCGTCTGGGTCGAGGAAAAAATACACTGCACTGGGCCTGGTATAACCCTGCTGACATTCCATCGCCACGATGCCCTTGGCGAGAATCCCGGGCACGTTGGTAGGGCGGGTGATATGGTATCCAACGATAGCGTCTATCTGGTTTTCTCGGATGTAGCGCGGGATCTCCCGCCTATATCCGTAGGCATCCATCTTTATAACCTCGATGGCCTGTGCCACTGTTGCCAACATTTTCCCCTCCTCTATTTTCTATCTATATTATAGCGCAAATCACTACTTTGTCAATAGGGTGCAACCTTAAATTTTTGAATCAGTCCAACTGCCCTGAAATTGAGGACGCGGCTGGCATTGCAACCAGCCGCGTCCCTATGTGATTCCGCCTGGCGCGTGTCGTGCGGGGATTATTTTATTGCGCTGCCAATGGCCGCACCCAGAATAACGGCTGACAGCGTGCCTCCGCCAGCGGCAGCACGCTTTGCGCCAGCAATTCTTCCAGCGGCGGCGAGCAGATGATCAGCAGCGTCGGCTTCGGCCGCTGCAGCAATTGGTCGCGCACTGCGACTATCTCGCGCACGTCCTGCTCGATGTCCGTGTCACGTGGGACGAACAGGACAACCTGCGCGAACTTCCCATTGTCCACGCCAGCGTAGGCATACTCAGGCCCGATGGACAACTCAATGCTTGCTTCCCGGCGCGCCGCCATCCAACTGGACAGCAGGAAGCCTGCACAGCCGCCCACTGCCGCGGCGGACGCCAACAGCACCACGAAACAGACAAAGGCAAGCAATACCAACTGCCGTGCGTTCCTATCCAGATATTCCGTCGTCATCACTTCCCTCACACGTGGACGATCACATTCTGGGCCTCAGGATTATACGTCACTCGCAGACAGCCTGTGTGGACCGGATGCAAGGCAGTTCTCTCGGCGTAACCAGCCTTGCCGGCCGCCACTGTCTTCAGGAACGTCCCGCTGCGCCCATAAAGCATAATCTTGCTCCTCAGTTCCGCGCGCTGTGGGTGCAGATAATGGCGCAGGGCCTTGACAGCGTAGTAACGATGCGTGTGCCCAGCGATGTACCAATCCGCATCGTAGTCGCGCAGGAGATCGTTGAAACGTCCCACGTCCGCGCTGTCCGTCCGTCCGCCGCCCCAGCCATGATGCAGCAGGACATCAACGGCATGATGCCCCGCATGTGTCCGCCGCCGCCAGACAAATGTCAGCCGTACCAAAGCGCAATAACTGAGGTCGCGAATGCCAAGATGTTCGCACACCATCTGATGCACGTTCTGACTGAATGCCTGTCGGATGGCCAATTCGTGATTCCCCTGCAATGCACCGAGAACTTTACGGCGGATCGGAGTTAACGTCTCGACCACCCGTTCCGCCTGCGAACGCCCCACATCTGTTCGATCCACCCATTCAGCGATGGATTCGCCGCGCCGCTCCTCCTCGACCCAGCGCACGTCCTGCGGCGGGATGTATTCCGCCAGGTCGCCCATGAGGAAAACCAGCGCGCGAGGATTGCTGCGAATCTCCTCGACTGTCGCGGCCAACTTCTCCTCGTCGCACAACGCTGAGCCGAGATGCACATCGCCCAGGAAATAGATGTCGAAGACATCTCGCCGCGAGCGGTACTGGATCTCGATGATTGCGACTTTGATGGCAGCCTCCTTTCGACTCAACGGCTCGCGCCGCTTAGTATGGGCCACCGTACTCTTGCTTCAACCGATATTCTCGTCTCTCGGCCCAATTGTCCACCGCGAAAATGACTGGTGACGCCGCTAACTCGTAGCGGAGTTGTTCCGCGTTGCTGGTATAGGCGTTCGTCCAATCGTAGATGCTGGGTGGCCGCTGATACAAGCGCTCGAAGTTCTGCCCCCACTCGTAGGCGCGGACGATTGAGTAGCGCGCCAGATCGTCCAGGCTTACGTTTGCCTGCCGCGCCAGCCCTGCGAGGAACGGCTCAGCGGCCAGGCGCGCGTCTACGCATGCTTGGTCGCAGCCATCCCACACGTCCGGGTGACGCTGCCGTGCCTCCGCGAACAGCCGCACGCGCATCTGTGGCGTCGTCTCCGCGACTAGCGCCGGTGCGAGCGCGACCGTTGCCGTCGCCAGGAACGCCAGTAGCAATGCTGCTTCTGCCTTCAACAACCACCTCATTTCGATCCTCCTCTCAATCGTTCAACCGCGCCCGACAGTGCTGGTGCAGTCTTGCTGCCCAGCCAGAACGCGATCACCATCCCCATCCACTGGCTCAATTCTTGTGGCACGGCGCGCGCCGTGACCACCAGGAATCCGTACAGCCCGATGAGAATGAACGTCACGAGCCCCTGGAGGAGCGAGCCGTAGCGCAGCCCGTCCAGGAGTGCGTCCAGGAGTTTTTCGCCTGCCGTCTTCTTCTCGCTCATTTTATTCTCCTTTCTCTTATTTTATCTCCGCCCGAGTCGCGTTTCCAATCCAATGATCCGTTCCTCCAGGCGGTTCAACGCCGACAATGACTCCACGGTCTCCTGCAGCGATTGCAGTGCCAGAGCCGTTGACTCCAGTGCGGCCAACATCCGCTCGTCGCGTGCTTCCATGCGCGCGATGATGGCGGCTAGTTCGTCTCGATGCGCTTGATCATCTGCACGCTTCCACAGCAGCACGATGATCGCGATTACCGCGCCGAGACCTAACGAGGATAATTGTGTCAACAAACCAATGTCGCTCATAGTGTTCCTAGTTCTTCTTCTCTTGTGCTTGCTGTTCTTGTGCTTGACGCGCCATCGCCTGCTGCATCAACGCCGCGCCGCGTCGCTCCAACAGTGCGTCCCGCAGCCGTCCCAGCACGAAGATCAACTGCTCAACTGGCGGCGAGGCGTTGTTCAGTATCTGCAGCGATGCGTCGTCGGGTTTGGCGGGGTCGTAGGTGATGACGCACGACCATGCCGCTGGCGGCGGTGTGCCGTCGCTTGATTTGAATAGATTCCTGAATCGCTTGGACATTTTTTCTCCTGTTTATGCCGCTCTAAATGTAATCCCGCTTAGTGCTAGCCACGATGCTCCCACATGCGCTGACACAATACCGTTCGCCTCGACATCCACACGTCCAATACTATTGTTAGACACAACCGCGAATATCTCACGCTCCGCGGGCCGATAACCCGCTGGCAATGTGAATATTGCAACCCCAAAGGCTCCGTCCTTGATCAATCCTTTCAAGTGGACTATGCCTAGACTATCTTTGAAATATCCTGCGGTTGCATATGGAGCTCCGTAGTTCATCCAGCCATTCACAAGCGTCGGAGCGCTCCACGTAGGTTGCGCGATGCTGCTGGCAGTGCCGGTGAAATTGAGCGAGCCACTGCCACGCACGTCGCCCGTCCCCGCGCCGCTCGCCGTGCCGACGTTGAGACCCCCGGCAACATCGAGGTCTTTGCTCAGGTAGGCTTTGTACGAATACAGTTCAAATACATTGATAGATGCACCAGCATTATCCTCTGTTCGCATGAATATTCCCGCATTACCAGTGCCTGACATTGGACTTTTTGCACAGATGAATGTTCTAGCACCAAACCCCGCAGCTGATTCATTTCGCAGATTTAATTCTTGGTTGCTGCTGACGGCACCGTATATTCCATGCCACAGCGTTGTCGAGAATCTATATCCTCGCGCAACATCGAAAACAGTAGCAGGAACGATATTTATTCCACTTGCATCCATCACGACATTTCCGCCTCCTGCATATGCCTTCCCGTCGCTCGTCTGGATGTAGAATTGCCGCGCGTTCGCGTTCAGTCCGTACAGCCCCGTGCTGTCAACAAAGAGCCCCGTGCCGCTCGACGACGATGGCGGCGGCGTGCTGCCGAACGCCAAGTTGCCTGCGCTACGCATGACAACCGTCCCCGCCGAATTGCGGATGTCAGACGCGGTGATTGTCCAGCCCGCGATGTAGGTGTTGCCCGCTGCGTCCCAATTGATGTTGTTGGAAGCCAGGAATCCGCTGCCGTCGGAATTGAGTTTGATGCGCTCAGTCGTGTTGTTGCGCAGCGCGACCGCGCCCGCAGTGATATAGACGTTGCTCTGCCCCGCCGCAACCTGCCCGACGAGGATGTTGCCGTTGATGTCCCAGCGTGCCAACTGCGTCTCGCCGCGCATGATACGGATGCCGTTCGTGGCATCGGCAGCCAGCCATGAGGTGGTCGTGGAATACTTGCCGAATGCCGCACCGTAAGTGTTAGTGCCGTAGCCGTAGATGCCGTTCAGGTTGCCGATAGCCCAGTGCTCAGTCCAATCGTTATACGTTGCCGAGTTGCGCACGTTGCCAACAATAGCAGGGCCATATTGCGTCGCACTCTTGACTGAACGCAATGAGTACAAGTCGATGAATCCGTCGCCAGTCGTCCCAGTGTTGAACACCGCGTCGCCCGCGTACCAATCATTTGAACCGCTGCCATCCAGGTTGCGCGTGACCGTATAGGAATACGGCCCTGTGCCATAGGGGCCCGCGTCGATGCTGATGAATTCCACCTTCCCATTGGCTTCGAGATAGGCACGGTCTCCCACCGCCATTTCGTTGTGCTTGACGTAGATTGTCGTCGCGCCTGCCGCCAGGTCGCTGGTCAGCACGGTCGTCGGGCCAACCAGAATCCGTCCGCCGATAGTGGCAATTGTATTTTGTGCCACTAACGTCTCGACCCACAATTCGGCGGCATGAAGCGTCAAATACTTCTTTTGCAACGAGCCGATGTTCAAGTCGTAGCC
>DAOUCM010000104.1:0-8547 GCA_034431895.1 Anaerolineales bacterium | reverse complement strand
GTCGTTCCGCAAGAATGCGATTACAACTGCGCTGACACCTTGATGAAGGAAGGCAAAGCCGCGATGATCATCAATGGCGACTGGTCGCTTGGTGATTACAGCAAGGCGCTGGGCGACAAGATGGGAGTTGCTCCCGTTCCGTCCATCAATGGCAAACCCTATACCGAAATGACGGCCGGCAAGTACTTCATGGTCTATAAGGGTGTCTTGGACGATCCTGCCAAGAAGGACGCAGTGGTTAAGTTCATCACCTTTATGACCTCGAAGGATGTTCAGAAGCGCTGGTTGGATGAGTTCAAGCGTCTGCCTTCCAATGAAGAGGTTGCTCAGGATCCGGCAATTACCAGCGATCCAATTTTGGCCGGTTCTATGGCGGCGCTTGCGAATGGGCGTGGTATGCCTGCTGCAGCCGAGATGCGCTGCGCGTGGGATGCCTGGCGTCCGAATCTCGAAGGCGTGATGGCCGGTACGCTTACCCCGGCTGATGCTGCGGCCGCAGCCCAGCAAGCAGCCGATGAGTGCGTAGCGACGCTACAATAAATTTTACTGTAGGGGGGAGCAAGAAGATTGCTCCCCCCTCACTTTTTACAATAACTACCATGTGTTGAGCATACGTCAATCAGGACGGAGGCAAGTATGAGTGACGGAAAAGATTTACGTAAGTTTCTTCCCTGGCTTCTGTGGGGGGTAGGACTTACAGCCATTTATTTTCTAATGCGCGCTGTTTTTCAGCCCTATGCAAGTGGTATTTCAATTACCGGCAAGATGATTGCCGAGCGAGTAGGTGAAATTGGTTTGTTCCTGGGCGCCATTTTTGCAGGAATGGGGGCTGTGGAAATATATTTTTACCAAATTTTCTTCCGTCAGCCTCGTCATCGTCAGGCTGCCATTTTCATCCGCATTGTTCAGGGGATATTGGCCTTCGTCGTTCTGCAAATGGTGGTGGCCTTCTTTGACCTTACCGACCTTTTTCGCTTGCCAAAAGGGGGAACGAAAAGTTTCTTCCTGTTTCCCTCATCTTTGTTTTCCTCTGTCAAGAACTTTTTCGTTCAAATTGGGCTGAGCGCTGCGGGGAGTTCCCTTGTTGCGGGTCTCGTTTTGATTTTGGTTTTAGGGCTGCTCTTTGGACTTATACAGCGCTGGAGCATACCGCGCAATAGCCGCCTGGGCTTGGCCTACCTGCTCATCCTCCCTGCTTTGATTGGTGTTCTCTTTCTAATTATCTACCCGTTCCTTTTCGAGATTAAACTGGCATTTTCCAATGCCTCGTTAGGCACACAAGCCACGAAAAACGCTTCTTATGGATTGTCTTACGGCTGGGAAAACATTAAAACCCTATTTACTGGAAATGTCGCCAAAGATGCAAAATTCTTCGAAGTCTTCTGGCGTACGATTTTATGGACGGTCATCAATGTAACTTTCCATGTTACGGGGGGCATGATATTGGCCATCTTGCTCAATCGTCCCATGAAATTACGAGGTTTGTATCGCACTTTGCTGGTTTTCCCCTGGGCTATTCCAACCACCATTGCGGCCATGGCTTTGCGCAACGAGTTCGACCTGCGATATGGTTTCTTCAACATCATGCTCACGAACATACAAGACACGTTTCAGGCTTTGAGTGCCAAAACGGCATCTCTGGCCCTTTTAGGTCCCACTTTTTCCTGGCTTGCAGAGAATATCGGACCTGTCTCCTGGAAGCAAGACCCATTCTGGGCTTTTATGTCCATATTGATTACAAACATTTGGCTGGGGATCCCGTTTATGGCGGTAATTATCTTGGGCGGCCTGCAAAGCATTTCGCATGAATACTATGAGGCAGCCGAAATTGACGGGGCAACGGGCTGGCAGATGTTCCGCAACATTACCTTGCCGCTGCTCCGTCCTGTGCTTACGCCTGCCATTGTACTTGGTGTCATCTGGACATTCAACAAATTTGATGTCATTTATCTTATTACTCAGGGCGGACCGCAAGAAAAGACAGATATTCTGGTCTCTTCGATGTACAAGGCGGCGTTTCAGTTTTACAGGTATGGTTTTACGGCCATGTTTGCATTGGTCATTTTCTTGATTCTTTTGGCCTTTACGATTGTCTATCTACGTGTAAGTGGGGGCTTGAAGGCTGCAACAGAGTAATGGAGGAACCCATGTCTAAGAATCCACTTGTTCGCTTTTTTCGCTGGTTTTTCTTCCGCGCGCGCGGAGATAGTCCTTTCAAGCGCTTGCTGATTCACTGCGTGTTGATCATTGCTTGCATTATTGCGGTCTATCCGGTCTTGCGGGTGATTACGATCTCCCTTCGTCCCAATGATACTTTGCTTACTACCAGCCTGCGCATTATTCCCGAAAATGCGACTCTGGAAAATTATCGCAAGGTCCTTTTTGGCGACCCCGTCAACCATCGCCAGTCGGACTTTTTCCTTTGGGTATGGAACTCTTTCTCAATTGTCATGGTCACTTCCATTATCAGCGTGATTTTGGCAGCGATAAGTGCATATGCCTTTTCTCGCTTTCGCTTTCCAGGACGCTCTGCCGGTTTGGTGTTTTTGTTTACTACGCAGATGATTCCGGCGGGAATGTTGCTCCTGCCCATCTTTATCATGCTTGCGCGGCTCAAAATGATTAACACCTCATTGGGGTTGATCATTGCTTATTCGGTTTCTGCTGTTCCGCTTACCATCTGGACGCTTAAGGGGTACTACGATACCATTCCCATTGACTTGGAGGAAGCGGCCCTGATTGATGGGGCCTCGCGCATGACCGTCTTTACGAAAATCATTCTGCCTCTTTCCAGCCCGGCTTTAGCCATCGCTTTTCTGTTCAGTTTTATGGGAGGTTGGAGTGAGTACCTGGTAGCCCGCGTGGTTCTCCAGAAAAACGAACTCTTTACCTGGCCGCTGGGTATTTTCACCTTTGCCCAACAATTTACGGTCTCATGGGGGCAATTTGCGGCGGCGTCGGTTTTGATTGCTATTCCAGTAATGGCCCTGTTCCTCTATTCCTCCAAGTGGCTGATTACTGGATTGACCCTTGGAAGTGTCAAAGGCTAATTAACGTCCGTTCGGGGTAACCGTCCCGAAGGCTTTTTAGAGCAATTGTATGGGCAAAATCGAGCCTTCGGGATGGTTCGAAGGCTTATCCCGAATTCAGGTTAATTACTCTACTCAGTCCATTCATTGTCAGGGCGGTCTTCTTGAGACCGCCTTGCTTTATGAAAGGTGTTCATTTTTTTGGGGCCGGCCATGTCCATGCATAAAAAGATTCTTTTTCTTCATCTTCTGCTTATCGTTCTTGTTTCGTTTAGCGCGTGTAGTGGGCCAACTGTTTATCCTCCTCCAGAGGATGTCTTGTATCTCAACTTGATGTGGCATCAGCATCAACCCCTTTACTATAAAGATGAGAATGGTATTTATACCCGCCCATGGGTGCGTGTCCATGCTACGAAAGACTATTATGACATGGCTGCTACGGTGGCCTGCTATCCCGATGTTCATGTGACTTTCAACCTGACTCCTGTGCTTCTTCGCCAGTTAGACGATTTTGCCCACAATGGCGCCAAAGATAAGAACTGGATTTTGGCCGAAAAGCCGGCCTCTCAACTGACTCTCGATGAAAAGGAGTTCATTCTGCGCCGTTTCTTCGATGCCAATTGGGAGCATGTGATTGAGCGTTATCCGGGGTATAGAACCTTGCTGGAGAAGCGTGGCGGCGCAGACGATTCGGATATTGCCCGTTCTTTGCAAACATTTAGTGAACAGGACTTCCGAGATCTGCAAATTTGGTTCAACCTGGCTTGGATTGACCCGGATGAACTAGAGAAGGAACCGCTCAAATTGCTTGTGGCCAAGGACCACGATTTTTCTGAAGAAGATAAAGCCGTTTTGTTCGATGAAATCACCCGCATTGTCCGACAAGTGATTCCCCTCCATAAAGAATTGCAGGATCGAGGACAAATTGAGGTGATTACCACGCCCTATGCCCATCCCATCCTGCCGCTTATTTATGATACCAACTTGGCTTTGGTTGGCAATCCTGACGCTGAGATGCCCGAGCGTTTCTCTTACCCCAACGATGCCATTGCTCAACTAAAGCGTAGTGCCGAAATCTACCGGCAACATTTTGACCGTCAGCCGCGCGGTCTGTGGCCCGGCGAAGGAGCGGTTGCTCAAGAGATTGTGCCGTTGGTGGCCAAGACGGGTTATCAGTGGATGGCTAGCGGTGAGCCAGTGCTGGCTCAATCATTGGGCATCGGTGGTTTTACCCGTGATATTCAAGAGACCGTTCAAGAAGCCGATGCGCTTTATCGTCCTTACTATGTCGTTGGTAAAAATGGTGAAAAGGTGGCCATCTTCTTTCGAGATTGGACACTTTCTGACAAAATTGGTTTTACCTACTCTGGCACCCCAGGCGACAAAGCGGCTGCCGACTTGATGCGTCGTCTGGAAAATATCCGCCTTCGCCTGAAAGAGGAAAATGCAAGCGGACCCCACGTTGTCAGCATCATCCTTGATGGTGAGAATGCCTGGGAATACTACGACAACGACGGCAAACTTTTCTTGAATACCCTCTACCGCTTGTTGTCTGAAAGCAAGACGATCAAAACCATCACCCCCTCGGAATATCTCACTCTCTTTCCAGAAAACAGGACACTCGAGCGCCTTTTCCCGGGCGCCTGGTTCAGCGCGAATTACGATACCTGGATTGGCGAATCCGAAGAAAGGCAAGCCTGGAATTACCTTGTCCAGACCCGTTATGCTTTATCGAAGTATGACATGAGCAAAACTCGCTCGACCAGCCCTGAGGCGATTGCTCGAGCCCAGGATTATATGTACCTTGCCGAGGGATCGGATTGGTTTTGGTGGTATGGCAGCGACCAGGATTCGGGTCAGGACGAATATTTCGACCAAGGCTTCCGTGCTTTATTGGCCAAGGTCTATGAATCTCTGGGCGAGCCGGTCCCGGCTTTTGTCAATGTGCCGATCATTCCGAAGAAACCGGCCAAAGCCGAGCAAGAAGTAAAGGGATTTTCCACCCCCACCATTGATGGCCTCACGGGAGCCGAAGAGTGGCTCAATGCGGCCCGTTTTGCGGGTGGCGCACAGAGCGCCGGTGCCGATCTCTCTTATACTTTCGATTCCCAAAACCTGTATGTTCGCCTGGGCAATAGCCGCTCTCTGCCGCCAGGTGCTACGATTGGGATTTACCTTGCTGCTCCGCGCCCTGCCAACGTGATGCCGTTTGCCCATAATTCAAGCGATACACACCCCTTGTTGCTTGGCATGGCCGCTACTCACTTGCTGGAGTGGGAGGATACTCAAGAATTGCAGGTTTATCAGGCCGGCAAAACAGGTTGGGAGAGTAAATCTGCTTCCGTTCAGGCGGCGAAAGGCGCTGATACCTTCGAAGTGGCCATAGCGTGGGATGCGCTTGGTGAGCTCGAAGCGGGCGATGATTTGCGCATGGTGGCGGTCATTCAACCTGCCGGAATCCTTCTTCCTCTCCAGGGGCCGGCCCAAATCATCGTGCCAGACCGGGGGACATCTATTACGCTTCTTGCAGTGGACGACCCTCCAGGCGACGACAATGGCCCTGGCTCTTACATCTACCCGACCGATGCGGTTTTCCAGGCTGGTGTATTCGATTTGAAATCCTTTACCGTTGCTTACGACGACAAAAACCTCATTTTTAAGTTTGCCTTTTATGGTCCTGTTCCCAACCCTTGGGGCTCTCCCAACAACCTTGCTCTACAAACGTTGGATGTCTATGTAGATAAAGACCCCGGCGCGGGGACCGGTGCCCGCTTGTTGTTGCCCGGCCGCAATGCGGCTCTTTCGGCTGGCAATGGCTGGGAATACGCTGTCTGGGCTGAGGGGTGGACGCCCCAATTTATTGCTCCGGATGCTCAAAGTGGCGCTCCCCAGCAAGTGACCGGCGTTTCCTTCAAAGTGATTGTGGACCCGGCTGCCCAAACCGTTACCCTGCGTGTGCCGCGCTTCGTTTTTGGAGAAGGCGACCCGGCAACTTGGGGCTTTGCCGCTGCGGTGCTTAGCCAGGAAGGTTACCCCTCTACAGGGGTTTGGCGCGTGCGTGATGTCAATTTCTCTGCTGAGCAGTGGCGTTTTGGGGGCGCTCCCCAGGATGCCAATCACACGCGCATCATTGACCTGGCCTGGGATTCGACCCCTGCTCAGAATGAAATCCTTTCGACTTATCCGCCGCGAGTAGATATCGCCTCTTTGACCGCCGACGACTTTGCCCAGATTCCATTGCTGCTCGTGAAATAACGAAATCATACGGTGACAGTTGTAAAAAAAGACTGTCGCCGGGAATGCGGACTTGGACGATCGCCCTCAGCGCCCAAATCGCCCGCGTGGAAGCGGAAATTGACGCGCGGGTGAAAGCGTTGTGTGGGCTGTGACCCCTCCCGGCCTGCCCCGAATCCACAGGAGTCGGGGCAGGTGTCCGCAGGACGGAGAGGGTGAAAGCGCGCCGGGCCTGCGGCGGGGGTATCTCTGAACCTGATATAATTGACTTCAGCGATAGAGAAAAGAGGTCAAATGGAAATTCGAGAATTGCAGGCGCAATATGTCACCGACGAAAACGGCAAAAAAACCGCCGTCATTCTTCCCATCAAAGCGTTCGAAGAACTGTTGGAAGATTTGGACGATCTGGCTGTTCTGGCAGAACGCCGTGATGAACCGACCATTCTGCACGAGGAAGTTATCCAAAGGCTAAAGCGCGATGGCTTCCTATTTAGCAAATGATCCATTTCCGCGGGGTGTCAGAAAACTGGTCGGCTCGGAGTTTAGTTATCGCATTCGCGTTGGCGAGTATCGCGTGGTTTATGAAGTTTTCGAAAGCAGGTTGCTCATCGAAATCGTGCGCGTCCGCCATCGCAAGGATGCTTACAGATGACGCGCAACAAAGCCACGGATGACTGCAGGGCAATACCACGCGATCGAATGTCAACAAAAGACTTCCAAAGTTTCGAGAATTCGGAAGTCTTTTGTTTTGCCTTTGGGCTGCGCGAAGCCCAAGAACTGACCTGCCCCGCCTGTGCAGGACAGGACAAAGTCCTGTCCCACTGGGGGTAGGGTGACCATCCACGAATTTTGCCCACGAATGCGCAAATGCGTGGTGCAAGTCTTGGACTTGCGCGGGCTTGCCCCGCCTGTGCAGGACAGGACAAAGTCCTGTCCCACTGGGGGTAGGGTGACCGTCCGCCGGCTGAGACATTTCGCCCTCGAAGAAAAACCCTGCGCAGAGACGAACCGCGCGCAGGGTTTTTGTGGGACACGTCTTATGTAGGACAAGTCTAAGACTTGTCCTACACATGCTATCTGTGCAAATTCGGCGCGGCGATGAATGACAGGCCTTTCTCGGTCAACATGCGGGCGGTGGAGTTGGCCGCCTCGACCTTGAGCAGGAAGTTCTTTTGCAGGTGATCCCAGTCGCCGCTCTCGATGACTTCTTTCTTTTCGCGGAAGTAATCCAGGATGTCCGAGGGGTGGTCGAGGGTCTGTTCCACTTCGGGCAGGCCGCCCTCGTGTTTGGCGGCGATGTTGGCCACGTGGTCGGCGATCTCGACCAGTTCGGCGCGGCGGTCGTAGGGCTGGACGACGATGCTTTTCCAGGTCTCAACGATGTGATGCTCAAAGCGGATGTGACGCTCGAAGCCCAGGGCGCGGCGGAATTCGGCGGTCAGTTCCATGGTGCGGTTGTGAATCGAATTCGACCAGTTGAAGCCGATGAGCGGGGTCGAGCCGTCGTCGCGGCTGAAGAGTTTGGCCATGGTCATGATCCACAGGGCATGGTAGGGGTTGTCGGAGCCGAAGTAAACCGAAATCTTGAAGTTGATGTCCACGCCCAGTTTGTAAAGCAGGAAAGACAGCAGGATGGTGCCGGCGTTGAAGTTCAGCACGTGCTGGACGCCGTAGTTGGTGTAGTAGTACAGGAACTCGTCCAGCCACATCAGGGCGTGCTCGTCGGGCTGACCGATGCCGCCGAAGTAACCGGTGATGGTGGCCGGGCCGCCCAGGTGCAGGTTGGAGCCGTCCGTTCCCTTCGTGTCGAGCGTCTCGACGAAGGAACAGCCCATGATGTCCAGCGCGGCGACGATGGCCGGCAGGTCGCCGTCGGCCTCCGATTCCTTCATCTTGCGGACGGCGATGAAGCGTCCGGGGACGAGCGAACGCTCGGCGATGGCCTTTTCGCACATCGGGCGGATCCAGGGGAAGTATTGCAGGGCGCTGACCTCGAGGGTGACGGCGTACTCGTCCTTGAAGGTCATTGCCTCGGCTTTGGGACCGAGGACGGCACGGCGGTAGTCGGCTACGCTCACGAAGGCGCCGCGCTCGCGCTGCTCGATGAGCCATTCCAGGTCTTGGATGTATTCGGGCGCCCGCTCGCGCACTTTGGCAAAGAGCGCCTCCATCTTGCGGTTCTCGCGGTGTTTGCGGTTGATTTCTTCCGGCGCGCCGTATTTGGCCACCACATTCAGGAATTCTTTCATCACGGTCGAGTTGGGGTCGGTCAAGACGGCGTTGA
>DAOUCM010000103.1:0-3111 GCA_034431895.1 Anaerolineales bacterium | reverse complement strand
ACGTAGGTCAGGATAGCAGCTAAAACTGGAGTGGCACATTGCGAAGCCACCAAGCCAGAGACCAGACCCAACATCAACGCGCCTGGCACACCTTTGAGCGTGATTTTTTCGCGCAGTCCGCCCAGCCAAAGCGGGGTTTCGATGTGAAGGACGCCGAGCATATTCAAGCCAATGACGAAGCACACGAAGGCAACCAGGTAGTACCACCAAGTGGTGGAGGCGCCAACTAGCCCACCAATCAGCGCGGCGGCAACTCCGAGCAACATGAAAGTCAGCGCCAACCCGATGGCGAAGGTCAATGAGAGAACGAAGGCGCGGCTTCGAGGCAGGTCGCGTGAACCACCAACGTAGCCGACCACCAGTGGGATCATCGCCACGTTGCACGGTCCAATGCTGGTGAGGATGCCGCCCAGAAAGACGAGCGCAAAAGCCAGCAGGGAGGCGTTTTCGATGAGAGTGAAATCGAGGGTCATAGTGGTTGGTCAATCAAAAGAGGCAGCACATCTGGGAAATCTTCGGATAACAACGTCATAAAGGCGCACGCCACAGGCGAGTAGGCCCTGTGGGCTGACCAGATGACCTGGATGGGAAAGCGAATCTCTGGAACTTCCTCGATCAAAGCGCAATGGATGGCTTCGTTGTGCGTCGTTGTATCTCCGCTAAAGACACAGGAGGGCATGACTGAAATTCCTGTCCCATCGGCAACGGACATCAGAATGGCGTGCGGGTCGTCGAATTCAGCCACTGTATGGGAACTCAGTTTGAACGATCCGAACAATCCTTCCAGCCAATTGGATAACGGGCTGTGCCGCGAGCAGGAAATCAGGGGTTGCTGCGCCACTTCATAAATGGAGATACTTTTCCGTTCCTTCCAGGGATGCTCCGCGCCGAAAATCACAAAAAGGTTTGCGTTTTTCAATTCTGCTACTTTGATTTTTTGCGATTTGAAATCCATTTCCCCTTCGATAAAGGCAATATCCAGTCCGCCTGACAGGATTTCTTTATACAGCGCTTCGGCATCGCTGTTTGTTTGTAAAACGGTTTTGAACTGGGGATGTTCTTTGTGAAATGCCGCCAACCAGGTTTGAACCAAATACGCCGCGGCCGGGCGGGTCATGCCTATCCGTAAGTCGCCCGCCTGCATTTTAACAATATCTGTAACTGCATTCTCAGCCTGATCGGAAAGCGTCAGCATCTGCAGCGCATATTTCTGCAAAGCGGCTCCTGCCCTGGTCAAGGCGATGCCGCTCGACTTGCGCTCGAACAGGCTCACGCCGAGATGCGCTTCCAGTTCCTGGACCTGCTGGCTGACCGCCGCCTGGGTGAGATACAGCGCTTCTGCCGCGCGGCTGAACGAGCCGATTTGCGCCACTTTCACAAAGGTTTTGAGTTTACGGAGACTTAACATTTCATAACTTTTCCTTATGCCTGGGATAACCAGATGGTTCTTGCGCCGTTCTTGACAATCATTATACTGACAACAGTCATATTCTCAAACCAAAGAAGGAGAAAACGCATCATGCTTAAGAAAATTTTTACCCGTCAGTGGTCGTTCTTTTGGTCTGGCGTTGGGTTTGGCGTCGCGCAGATCATTTTCATGATCGCCAAGTTCATCCAGCAGGCAGAGGCAGGCAAGCCGTTGGTCGCGCAACCCATCGGCGTGACCACCTACCTGGGAAATATGTTTCGCAGTATCGAAGTATTCTGGTGGGGCGGCAACACCTTTGGGCTGGAAAACGGTTTGTACGGCAGCGTGTTCAAGGTCGGCACCTGGGGACCCATTGTCGGGATGATTGTCGGCGGCTTTCTGGTGGCATTGGCGGAGCGCGAATCGCGTTCGTGGGCAAAATTCAGTCCCAAAATGCTGTTGACTTCCTTTGCGGGCGGCATCCTGTTTAGTTATGGCACCCGCTTGGCGGGCGGATGTACGCTTCATCACTTGCTGGGCGGAACGGCATTGATGAGCGTCAAATCCATCTTCGTTGTGGTGATGATGTCCATCGGCGGACTGACCGCGTTCTTTTTGATGGCAAAGGCGGGGCTGGCGCCTTTCTTCAAGCACCAGGAAACCCGTTCCTATGTTTCGGCGGTTAAGGCCAAGAACCCTGTGGATGGAATCACGCTGGACGCCAATTACAATCCCTGGCGCGACCCCTGGCGTTGGGTTGGGCTGGTTTTCCTGGCGATGTTCCTGGTCCCAGGGCTGGTGAATTTCTTCCGCCCCGAAGCGGCGGATAGTTTCCCGAACGCGGGATGGGTATTCGCGGGGCTGGTATCGCTGGCTGGCATTGTGGCAGGTTTTGCGATGGCGAAATCTGGCTTTGGCACGGAATGCGCGCTGGTTGGCATCGAGGCTGGCGTCATGCTCAAAAAAGACGAGCCGAAATTCATCGGTTTCAAAGTCCCGGCGATTACCCGCACGCTGATGAAAGGCTTCATTCCCATCCAGGGAGTTTTGATAGCGCAGGTGTTGACCGGCGCTTTTGCGCTGGCCGCCTGGACGCTGTTTGGCGCGAAACTGGGCTACCAGGGTTCGTTCATGGACAAACTCAGTTGGGCGGCATTGCTGGGCGGTTTGTTCCTGGGCGCAGGCGCGGTCATGCTGGTCGGATGTGAAATCCGCTCGTATATGCGCCTCGGGCTGGGCTACACCAATACGCTGATCGGCTTCATCGGTTTTGCCATTGGCTACCTGCCTTACACCCTCTTCCCGGAAGCGCATAAGGCTTTTCTCGAAAACTCGGTTATTGTTCAAAGCGACACCTATTCATGGGCGCAGGTTTTCTTCCCAAATAGCGTTGGCGCACAGCAAGCCTTCTATGCTTTGTGGGTGCTTGCCCTGGCCGGGCTGCTGGGATTGGCGATTCGGACAGGCATGAGATATCTCTCCGTCAATGCCTCGCAGTTGACCAACCAACCCCTCGAAGACCTGGAAGCGCAAGTGCATGGGGCTGTTGCCGCCGCGGATTAACATAATCTCTCTCAAAGGGATAAGGGAGTTGAACCTGCTCAGGGCTTGACTCCCTTTTTTGTATCAAGGCTTCAGGGTCAATGTTTGCAGGACGGTTCGAAATTGATTGGGCGGCATCGCGCCGATGAAAACCTGGCGGG
>DAOUCM010000102.1:0-7504 GCA_034431895.1 Anaerolineales bacterium | reverse complement strand
TCTTGTTGTTGCGCCAGCAGTTGCAATGCGGGCGGCGGCAATTCATGGAGTTCAAGAAAATAATTCGGTAACCTTCCTTGCGGCTCCCGCAAGTCGTATCACCAGGCTCTGTATCACCAGGCTCTGCCTGGTCAAACCGACCAAAGGTCGGTGGCACGAGATCAGGCGCAGACAGTCACCAGGCTCTGCCTGGCCAAACCGACCAAAGGTCGGGGGTACGAGATCAGGCGCAGACAGCGTATCACCAGGCTCTGCCCGGCCAAACCGACCAAAGGTCGGGGGTACGAGATCAGGCGCAGACAGTCACCAGGCTCTGCCCGGCCACACCGACCAAAGGTCGGTGGCACGAGATCAGGCGCAGACAGTCACCAGGCTCTGCCTGGCCGCACCGACCAAAGGTCGGGGGTACGAGATCAGGCGCAGACAGTCACCAGGCTCTGTATCACCAGGCTCTGCCTGGTCAAACCGACCGAAGGTCGGGGGTACGAGATGACGGCAATAATTTGTTAAACTTCATCAACTGCCGCCAGAACTGGCAACGAATGTTTGCCCTATACCAACAGCGCCGCGATCTCCTGCGGCGTATACGGCTTGAGTTGCACATCGCGCAGCCCGGCGCGCAGGTAACGGGTGACGCGCTCCGGATTCATGGCGGCGGTCAGCACGACCGTCTTCCCGACCAGACCGGCCTCTTCAACGGCAGCAAGCACATCGTCCATAGAGAACGAAGCGGCGTGTTCGTCCACCAACAGGAGTTCGACATCGGGAAAGGAGTCCAACTTCGTCTGGTGAGCCACCCGGCCACCGGCTTTCTTGACCTCTTGCACGAAAGCCTGCGCCCATTCATCGTTGTCGTCCAACAGCAAAACCGAGGGGGCGCTACCCGACAGCGTCAGCGGAAAAACAGGGGCATACCCCAAAGGCAGCCAGATTTCGACTTGCGTACCCTGCCCCTCGCGGCTGGTAATATCCATCCGTCCTTGTGCCTGTGAAACGACATGCAAAGCGGCTGGCAAGCCCAAACCGTGATGGCCGCTCTTGGTAGAGTAGAACGGCGACCAGACTTTGGAGAGGTCCTCAGCAGACATGCCAGCGCCATCATCTGCCAGGACAAGGTGTAACATCCCACGCTCGTCTGCCAATTCCGCCTGGACGCGAATGGTCTTGGCGCCGGCTTCGACTGCATTTTGCAGCAAATTGCCCAGAGCGCGCACCAACTGGACGCTATCGGCAACCGTGTATGCGGCTTGGGGCGCAATGGACATCTCCAGCATAGACAGGTCGAGCCCGCGCTGAAGCATGGCCGTGCGCACAATGTCGGCCAGCAAAATCAGGCGTGGAGCCTGTTCGCGTACCGGGCCAATCAATTGTTCTTTGACCTGCGTGATCTGCTCTGCGCTCTCGGCAATCATACCCAAATCTTCGCGCAGAGAGTCCAGGTCCACCTTTCCATCGGCAATTTCTTCCTGCAAGCGGGCTACGGTCATCGAGATAGGAAGAGCCTTGTTGCCAATCCAGTGAATGGCCTCGGTTGTGGCAGTGGTGAGGGCTTCGAAGACTTTGGCGCGCAGGATTTCGGCGTGAGCCTGCTTGAGGGCTTCGAGCGTGCGCGCATTGTTGATGGCAACCGCTAGGTGTTCGGCCATGGTCAAGAGGGTGGTAATATCATCCTGGCTGAAAGCGCGCTCTTCGACGCTCTGCACGGTCACGGCGCCCAATACCTGCTTGCCAAAAATCAACGGCAGGGCCATCTCTGAGCGGGTATGCGGCAGGTGGGGATTCTTGAAATGGACGCGCTCCTCGCCCACGTCTAACGCAATACGCGCTTCGCCAAAAGCGATGGCCGCGCCAATCATCGAGCCGGGGCCTACTTTCAAGCGGTGTCCTTCAGCCAGCATGGCTTTGCCGGCTTCTCCGTAACCCGCGCGCAGCACCGCCCACTCCCCGCTCTCGTCCACCAGGAAAATCCCGGCGTAATAGAAACCGTAGGTATCGCAAATGATGTTGACGATTTGCGGGAGAAGCGCATCCAATTCCAGTATCGAAGCGGCTTCTTTGCCCACGCGGTTGGCGGCCTGCAACAGGCGTGAACGACGCTCGGCCTGGCGCAAGAGTTCCTGCTTTTCACGATGTAGATGAGAATTGTGAATGGCAACTGCCAATTGGTCGGCCATTGTTTGCAGGGCAGCAATATCCTCCTCGCGGAAAGCGGCCTCTTGAGTGCTTTGCACGGTCAACGCACCGATAGGCTCGCCGGCCACGATCAAGGGCAGAGCCATCTCGGAGCGGGTATTGGGCAGGTGCGGGTTTTGGAAGAAGACCGCTTCTGCGCCTACATCCAGGGCAATGCGTCCCTGACGGTTTTGAATGCAGGCCCCAATCATCGAATTGCCACCTACGGCCAATTTATGCCCCTCAGCCAGCATGGCCTGGCCGGCCTCGCCGCGCCCAGCGCGCAGCACCGCATATTGGCCGCTGGGTTCGATCAAGAAAACGCCGGCATAATAAAACCCAAACTCATCGCAGATAATATCCACCGTGCGCTGAAGGAGTTCCTGGGGGTCGAGAATCAGGGTAATCAGCCGCGCCGCGCGGGCAGAGGCCTTGAGCAGGGTAGTATGACGCTGCAGGTCAGTTGACATGATTTACCTCTCGTTCAAGATAGATTGAATCAATTCCACCAGCCCCTGTTCGCGCCCTTTGACGAAGAACGCGCTGGCGCCGCCAGAGACTGCATCTTTGGCTTTGTTGACCTCATCGTAGGCGGTCAAAATGACCACCGGCAGGGTTGGTTTTTGCTTTTTCAATTCGGCCAGCAGCTCGAGGCCCGAACCAGGCCTGGCTTGGCCCTGGAAATCGGGCATGTTGAGGTCCAGAATGGCAATATCCACTTGCTCCATGTGATGGGCAAAAGTCTGTTGACCGCTGGGACAGTCCACTGCCGTCAATACATCGTAACCGGCGCGCAGGAGAGTCTTCTCTAAACTGCGCAGCACCAGTTTTTCGTCGTCAACGAGCAATACGGTTGTCATAAAGAACTCCTGAGGCAGAGAGTAAGAAGTAGAGAGTAGAGAGTAGAGAGTAGAGAATAGAGAGTAAGTAAGGCTCGGACTCAAGCAGGCGGCGCAATCGGCAACAAGACGAAGAACGTCGCTCCCTGGCCAGGCTCACTTTCCAGCCAGATTCTACCGCCATTTTGCGCCACAATTTGCATACAGGCCGAAAGTCCCAGCCCAGTGCCGCCGCGTCCGCTTTTGGTGGTAAAAAAGGATACCCATACTTTGTCCTGAATCTCCTTGGGGATGCCGGGGCCGTTGTCTTCGACCGCAACCAAGACGGTATTCGGTTCATCTCCCAGCCGAACGTTGATCCAAATCTTCGGGTTTTCGTGCCCCTCCAGGGCTTCCCAGGCATTCTTGACCAGGTTGTTGAAGACCTGTTCCACCTGGCGCGGGTCGCAGAAGACCGGCGGCAGGTCGGGGGGCCAGGCGGGCTGGACCACGCCGGGGGGGAGTCCCATGTTCGTGAGCGTGGAGGCAAGCAAATCGGTCAGGGAGAACGAGACGGGGTGACGCTGACGGGCCGGGCCAATCAGTCCCTCTTTGATGTCCAGGATAGTCACGGCGCTGTTTTCGATGATCTGCAAGTCCTCGTACAGCGATTCGATGTCCAACACAGCCTGCAAGCGCCGCGCAGGATAGGAACGCAGCGCCGCAGCCAGGTCCTCCAGCGGCACCCCCAGGGCAGCAGCCTGTTCGAGAAGCGCACGGGCAGCCGCTTGGATTTCTGGCAGGGGCGAATGCTGGAACAGGGAAAACAAAGCCAGAATGTTGCCCAGGTCTTCGCGCAGGCGCTGGACGCTGCCCGGAATCGGCGCGGCTTTGTTGCCGACCCAGTGGATGGCCTCGCCTGTAGCGGTGGCAATGGCCTCGAAGGTTTTGGTGCGCACCAGTTCCGCATTGGCAGCGTCGAGTTCCTGCATCAGGCGGGCGTTGTTGATAGCAATAGCCACCTGGTCGGCCATGCTTTGCAGGCTGGTGATGTCTTCTTGGCTGAAGGCATTCGACTGGCTGCTTTGCACCGTGAGCGCCCCCAAGACGCGCTTTTCTACCGCCAGGGGCAAGGCGATTTCGGAACGGGTATCTGGCAAATAGGGGTTCTTGAAATGGGCAGTTTCGCCGTCCAACGCCAAGGCGATTTGCGCCCGCTGATGCAAAATGGCCTGCCCAATCATCGAATTTTCATCTATACGCAATCGAAAGGATCGAGCCAGCATCTGCGCCCCGGCCTTACCATAGCCTGCGCGCAGGTCGGCCCACTGACCATCGGGCGCAACCAGAAAAATGCCGGAATAATACAGGTCGAATTCACTGCAAATGATGTCCACCGTGCGATTGAGCAATTGGTCCAAATCGAGAATGGAGGTGACTGCCTGCCCCACGCGGGCCGCGGCCTCCAACAATTTGTTGCGCCGTTCCAGCATAGCCAGCATGACGCTGTTCTGCTGCAAAAGGTATTGGTTATGCTCGACCGAGCGGGTCAGTTGGCGGATGTTTTCTTCCAGGCGTTGCACCAATTCCTGTTGATAGATTTGCAGGTAACGTTCGGGTTGTTCGAGTTGCTCGCGTTTGCCGCCAAAGAAGGAATGAACCTGTTCGGCAAAGGTATCCACGTCAATAGGCTTGGCAATCAAACCGGCTGCCCCGGCTGCCAGCGCGCGCTGGCGGGCAGACTCGCTGGCATCCGCCGAGACGATGACCAGGCGGGCTTCTGGCAAGAGGGTGCGCAAGCGGGTAGCCACTTCACTGCCCTTCATGTGCGGCAGGTTTTCATCGAGCAGCACCAGGTCGGGGCGGGTCTCTTCGGCCAGATGTAAGCCATCCAACGGATCAGAGGCTTCCAGCACCAGGTACCGGCCTTGCAACAGACGGCGCACCAGGGCGCGCGCTTCCTCCTGATCTTCGATGTACAGCACGCGCGGCAACAGGCGAGGGTCGGTTGGGTTCATGGCATCAACCAAACGGCCTCCACTTCCTGCGCCGGTCGGCAACCTTGTGTTCGCGCAAACGTTCCTGGACCAGTTTAGAAATGGCTTCTTGAGTGAGGGGCGACTCGGCCAACATCTGCTCGAAATCGGCGCGCGCCAGGGCCAGCAATTCCACCTCTCCTTCGGGCGCCGCCCGCACACTGGCAATGGACTTACCGCCCCTCACCAACTCGATTTCGCCGAAGAAATCGCCCGCTCCCAGGCGCGCAATGACCGTATCTTCGCGCCGCCGCCCCTGCAAGACCACCACTACCTCGCCGCGCTCGATCAAGAAAAAATGCTCTACATGATCGTCTTTTTGAAGAATGGTTTGCCCGGCCGCAAATCGGCGGCGCTCCAGTTTTTGCGTCACCTTCAGCATCTGCGGATGGGTCAACAAAGGCAAAGCACGGGCAACCGTCTCATTGATGAGCAAACCATCTGAAATGGTAATGGTACGCGAGGTGCGCGAGGTCAGCGAAGGATCATGCGTAACCATCACAATGGTCTTGCCTTTGCTCACCAATTCATCGAACAAGTCCATGATGGCCTCGGCGGCGCGCGAATCGAGGTTGCCGGTCGGCTCATCGGCCACCAGCAGGGGAGGGTCGGTTGCAAGCGCGCGAGCAATGGCAGCGGCTTGCTGCTGACCGGTGGAAACGGCCAGCGGAAGTTTATGCGCCACCTGCTCCAAGCCCACCATTTCGAGCAATTGCATGGCGCGGCGCGGACGCTCGTCGAAATCGTACAGCCCTACATAGTCCATCGGCAGCATGACGTTTTCGAGCAACGTCAACATGGGCAGCAATTGAAAGAATTGAAAGACGATTCCCAAATTACGCCCGCGCCAGAGCGAGCGCTGACTCTCGCTCATGCGGTAGATGTCTACGCCGCCGATGACCACCTGCCCGCTGGTGGGATGGTCAATGCCGGTCATCATATTCAAGAGGGTAGATTTCCCCGAGCCAGACTTGCCAATCACGGCCGCAAACTCGCCGCGCCAGACATCCAAATCAATGCCTTTGAGGACGGTAAAGGAACCGGCGGCGTTCTTGAAGGTCTTGACCACACCGCGCATTTGGATGAGGGCCTCTGCCGTCACCATAACCAGCCTCGCTTCTTTCTACGCTCCGGCCTGGCTTCCGCGCCTTCGAGCGTTTCCTCCTCCCCGGCGACAAACTGGCCATCTGCCAGGCGCAGGGTGCGGCTGAAGCGCGGCGTCAGGGTTTTATCGTGTGTGACCATGACGATGGTTTTGCCTTCCTCCCTAACCAGACGCTCGAACACCTCGAAGACATGGTCGGCAGTCACCGAGTCCAGGCTGCCGGTCGGCTCATCGGCGACCAAGATAGGCGGGTCGTTCGCCAGGGCGCGGGCAATGGCAACTCGCTGCTGCTGGCCGCCAGAAATGAAAGCCGGCAATTTGTCGGCGTGTTCGGCCAATTCGACTCTATCGAGCAATTCCAGGGCGCGCTCTCGGCTGCGGCGTGGATGGTACAGTCCGCATAAATCCATGGGCAGCATCACGTTTTCGAGCAGAGTCAGCATCGGCAGCAACTGGAACGACTGATAGACAATCCCCAGCGTTTGTCCGCGCCACAGCGACAACGCATCTTCGTCCAGGCTATGGACAGAAACCGCTTTGCCGTTGGCGCGCACGATGACCTCGCCGCTGGTCAAGTCGTCTACGCCGGTAATCATGTTGAGCAGGGTAGACTTTCCGGCGCCAGATTTGCCCAGCACACCCAAAAACTCGCCGGCGGCCACCTGGGCGCTGACGCCCTTCAAGGCGGTAAAATCACCGGCGGCGGTAGAATACGTCTTGACGACCTCGCGCAATTCAATCAGGGGAAGAGAATCGGTTTCGGACATGCTTTGTCTCGTATTCTACTCTGTGCCTCGTTCCAGCGGAGGGCCAAATCCCCAGATTTTGCAGGTTACTCGCCGGGCTGCGGCAGGTAATCGCCCTCTACCCACTCTTCACCCTCTGGGCCAACCTCCTTCTTCCAAACTGGAACGATTTCCTTCAAACGATCTATGCCATAGCGTGCCGCTTCGAACACGCCCGTATCGCGGTGCGGGGCTGTGCAAGCCACCAGCACCGTCGGCGTGCGCGGATAGAGCCGCCCAACGCGCTGCACGATGGCAATCCCTTCGATGGTCTGCCAGCGGGCGCGGATTTCAGCCGCCACCTGCTTCATCTTTGCCTCGGCCATGGGGCGGTAGGCTTCGTATTCGAGGAAGACGGTCTCGTGTGGGTCGCCGCGGCGGGTCACACCGCGCACCATGCCGGTAAAGATAGCCGCTGCGCCGGTCGAAGGCAGGGTAATCTGCTCGAGCAGAGCGTTCAAGTCAATTTCATCTTCTGTAATTGCGTAGAGAGTAGGAGCATTTGTCATAGGGTGTCTCTTTCTGCCGTTCTGCCGCGGCAACAAGGCAACAAGTACACGCTCGATTATATCCTGCCTAACGAAAAGA
>DAOUCM010000101.1:0-25131 GCA_034431895.1 Anaerolineales bacterium | reverse complement strand
ATGGGGGGTTGGATCGTGTCAATTATTGGCATTTGCACTGGCGAGGACGAGAAGTGCCGCTCATGAAAAGAGTTCGGTCTTTATTGTCAATTCCAGAGCAAACTTGGTCTAGCATAACCAAGGTGTTACCTCTCGAACGTCAATCGCCGGTAGACCTGAAATGGTATGGAGGCAGCGGTTATTGGTGTCTCACCAAAGAATGTATTGATTATGTAGACGAGTTGACAAAGGAGAATAAAGGGCTTGTGAAATTCTTCGAGCATACAGGTATTCCTGGAGAAATTTTCTTTCAGACGCTTCTGATGAACTCTCCTTTGAAAGATCGAGTGGTCAATGACAGTTTGCGATATATTGTTTGGTCGAAGGCTCGCCATCCGCTTATTTTGAGGGAAGAGCACTTCGACCAGTTCATGAAGACGGGAAATCTATTTGCAAGGAAATTCGATGTCACGGTGGATGAAACCGTGTTGGATATGATTGATAGGGCAACCTCATGAGTTTTAGTTACTATTTTAACGTCAGTTGGGATAACTGTCTCAAAGGCTTTTTAGAGCAATTGTATGGGCAAAATCGAGCCTTCGGGACGGTTCAAAGGCTTTTCCCGAATTCAGGTTATCTTAGGAATCCTGTTTGGGCTGATAAATGATAAACAAAATGAAATCCTTAAGGCAAAAATCAATATTTCAATCAATAAACCTGGCAACGGTTTTTTTGCTATTTATGGTTGCTTGTATGCCTGTTTCCATTGATACCCAACAACTTTTTTTGACAGAGCAACCCACAAGAGAACCGCTAACGGATGTGACGCCCTCCCGCCCGATTGATAATCCAACGATGATTTTACAAGACGTTTACTACGTTGATGCAAACAATGGCTTTGATACAAATACTGGTTCACAAGAAGAACCGTGGCGCACTATTCAGAAGGCTGCTGATACCGTACCGGCTGGCAGTGTGGTCGTTATACGACCCGGCGAGTATGAGGAACGTGTGAATGTAGAAAAATCTAATTTGACTTTCTATGCTCAGGGTGATGTTCGTATGCAAGGTTTTTCTATCCAGGCTGATCGGGTTACGATTGCAGGCTTCACAATTACATCTTTGACAGACAATGTGCCAACAGGTATAGGCGTTGATGTTGTTGACGCTAGTGGTTGTCTCATTGAGAATAATCGTTTCTTGTTCAATGTTTGGGGCGGTCTGCGTTTGCAACAGGATACGAATAACTGTGTTGTTCGCGATAATATTTTTTTTCGTAACACCTTGTATGCGGCAGAGATTAAGGGGCAAAATCATCTCATTGAAAGCAACGATGTCTCTCATACCATTCAGCACAATCCCTGCAGCCAATCTACTGCTTCATGGCTCGATTCCGATGCTTTTCGTTTTCACGGGAGTGGGCATATATTCAGGAACAACTATGTCCATGATATGCCTTTTGGGCCGCCGGGCTATGACCATACTACCTGTAGTATCGAAAATTTGTCTAATCTAAATAACGATTATGTTTTTGATAGTCACATAGACTGTTTTCAGACCTATGGAGGAGATGAGATTGCAGGACACGACATTCTCTTCGAAGGTAATCGTTGCGATCTGCCCCCTGCTAGTGAGTGGAATGATGGCGCAGCCAAGGCTTTTCAAGGCACAGGCGATACTTATAACCTGACTTTTAGGAACAATTTAATTGTGGCTGATTTTCTCTCTTCTTTCCAGGGTACTTGCCGGAATATTGTTTTTTTTCATAACACCTTTATTGGCTCTGGACACCAACATTCGCAAGGGCTACAACTTGAAGATTGCCTTGGCCCTGTGGTGATCAAGAACAACATTTTCTATCGTCAGGATAATGGCATTGGTCATATATGGGCTGTCAACACACCTGTGGATGCTGGATACAATTGTGTTTATAGGGAACAAGGCTCGCCTTCCCGTCCTCCCGACTTGGGCGATGTTTGGGATGTGGATCCTAGGTTGGATGATGAATATCACCTACTTCCAGGCTCTCCTTGCATTGATGTAGGTCTTGATTTAGGCGTTGTATCTGACATGAGCGGTATGCCTAGACCGCAAGGCGCCGGCGTTGACATGGGCGCTTTTGAATTCACTCCTCTACAATGATTTTGGAAACACGATAAACTATGAGTGCTGTGAAGACAAGAATACCCACAAAGGCCACTCCCAGAGTAGTTTGGGTTTGTAGTGCAAGGATGGATAAATTGGACGCTGCTACTTGGTTGGTTCCCACGCAGGAAATGAGGAACTTAGGTTTGGATGTTACTTTGATGGCCATTGGGGATCCAGGGCAAACCCATGTTGGGGATGTTGATGTATATCATATTTCCGCCCCGGATATCTTTCTTCTGCGCCAGGTTGTTTTTCATGTTAAGGTCATCAAAAATTTGTACAGCCAATTTGACCGCATTGATGTCCTTCTCTTTCACGAAGCGTCTTCTCCCTGGTTTATGTTTTTGGCCGTATGTAATAGAATCATGGGCAAAAAGAGGCCGCTGTTTGTCATGGATGCACGATCCTTGCCTATGACACCTGAAGACAAAGCAACCTGGAGGGATAAAATACGAGGGGAATTTATCCTTCAAATGAATAAATTGGCCAATCATTTCTTTGATGGGAGGACAGTCATTACCAAACGAATGGCTGAATCTTTGCATATCCCTGATGACAAACTATGGGGTGTATGGCCCTCGGGGGTGAAATTGGAAAATTTTGCAGATGCTTTGCGTATGAGGAGATGGCCCGAGCCTGGAGAGCCGATCAAATTGCTGTATATTGGTTGTATGCATCATGAAAGAAACCTATTGTCTCTCGCGAAGGCGGTCACAAAGGCGAATGCCGAGAAACATCGTTTCACTCTGACAATTGTGGGAGATGGCAACGCAAGACAAGAATTGGAACTATATGCTCGTGATGAAGGCAGGCACGTCCATATTGTTCCGCCGGTGCCGCACGAAGAAATTCCGAAATGGTTGGCTAATGCACATGTTGGTGTGTTGCCATTTCCTGATGAGGAGAAGTTCCGTGTAAGTAGCCCGATAAAACTGTTCGAATATTTGGCGGCTGGCCTTCCTATTTTGGCAACAAAGATCGTTTGCCATACCGATGTGATTGGAGACCAGCCGGTTGCTTTTTGGGCCCAGAGTTCGGATATAGAGGGATTGTTCGAGGCTTTGCTCTTGCTATACGAAAATCGCGAGGCGCTCCCTAAGATGGGAGAAAGGGCTGCACTTATCGCTCATGATTGGACGTGGGAGTCTTCCGCTAAGAAATTGAAAGAGGCTCTTGTATATGGATTTCAGAAAGGTTGAACATGACTGGTAACAATCACGGCGTAGGTTATTTTATTTTTTCGTTGGATACAGAACTCGGCACGGGCTTTTTTGATTTGGATGAAGAGCGCAAGAGATTGTTCTCGCCAGATGGTTCTCGTGAACGTGAGAAGATCAGGCGGCTGATAGGGCTGTTGGATGAATATCAAATTGTGGCTACGTGGGCTGTAGTGGGACATATTTTTTATGAGCGGTGTGAGGAATGCGAAATTTGCCCTGTGCTTGAGTGGAAAGGCAAGTACAAAAGTTTCGAGGAGGCTTACAAAACCGACCATCCTTTGTGGTATGGCTCGGATGTGATTGATATGCTCCTTGCCCAAAGTCTCAAACATGAAATTGCTTTTCATGGTTATTCTCACGAAATTTTTGATGAAAGGCGGATGAGCAAGGAAAAGGCCGAGGTGGAGATTCGAGAATTTATAAGGGTAGCAAAACGAAGGGGGATAGAAGCGCGATCGGTCGTTTTTCCTCGAGACAAAGTTGGGCATCTCGATTTGTTCGAGAAATATGGCTTTGTTTCGTATCGGAGCGAGGAGTCTTTGCCGCTTATCATACGGAACAAGTATTTTGTTGGCAAAATTCTTAAAACAGTGGATCATATTTTGGGCTTTACCACGCCGCCGATTTATGATCCGGCCGAGTTCAGAAGTGACAATTTAGTTAATTTGCGCGCAACTCAACATATCTTTGGTTTCAATCGCCAGGTTGAATTGCTTCTGGATGCGTGGAATTTGCCGCTCTTACGAATGCGAAGGATTGTAAATGCAATCCAAAAAGCATCGGCGCAGAAAAAGGTGGTGCATATCTGGGCGCATCCGTGGGAATTTCGAACCGAGAAGGACTTCGATAAGTTGCGCTATGTTTTTGAGCATGTTGCTCGAGAAGTTGAGGCTGGAAAGATGAAATCTGTCTCTATGAATGAAATGGCTGCGATTGTTGCTCAAACGTATGCAAAGTAACATCAAAGTCTTGGTGGTCACAAATACCTATCCCACCCAGGAGAGGCCGGGAGCCACGCCTTGCATCAAGGACCAGGTCGAGAATCTGGAAGAACTAGGCGTGCAGGTGGATGTTTTGTTCATTGACGGAGCACGTCGGATTAATTATTTGTGGGGCGCGCTGAAGATTATGGCTCTTTCTTTTCAGCCAAAGCGCTATGACCTGGTTCATGCTTATTATGGACATTCTGGAGCGTTAGCCAAACTTCAAGTGAGATATCCGGTCATTACGACTTTTCTGGGTTCAGATTTGTTGGATAAAAGAGATAGCAAAATTGGAAAAATGGTTGCTCGCTATGTAAATGGGGTGATTGTGATGACGAATGAAATGAAAAAGGTGTCGGGACGCCAGGATGCTCGAGTGATTCCTTTTGGGGCGAATACTTCTATTTTCAAGCCTTATCCTAAGCATCAGGCCCGTCATGAGTTGGATTTGCCGCAAGATAAGAAATTGGTGCTCTTCCCGTGGAATCCAGCGCGCCCTGAGAAAAGACATTGGATGGCCCAAGAAGTTGTTGAACTTCTTAAACGCCAATATGATGTGGATTTGTTGACAGTTTTCAATCAACCCCGCAAAACTATAGCCAAATATATGAGTGCTTGTGATGTGATGATTCTTACCTCAAAGCACGAGGGTGCGCCTTTGGCAGTTCGAGAGGCTTTGGCTTGTGGTTTGCCGGTTGTTTCTGTGGATGTAGGAGATGTTCGGCTGATGGTTGAAAATTTGAATGGAGGCTATATCGCCAACAGCGAGATCGCCGATTTAGCCGATAAGGTATCACTCGTGTTCGAGCGAGGGGATGATTTATTTGGGCGTTCGGCAGTGATCCATGATTCTCTTTATGCGGCGCAAGAAGTTCTGTCTTTTTACCGGCAAATGATTGATAAGCGTAAGCGCGAAAGGTTTTATTATGACCACTCGAAACATTCGAAACAACGCCATATCGAGTAAATTGGATGGCGTAAAAGTATGTATGGTGGTAAACCAGATTTATTATACCGATACGCGTGTGATGAGTTATGCTAACGTTTTGGCGCAGGCTGGCGCTCAGGTAGACATTATCGCATCGCGATATTCTGACCGTGACGATCCGAATCAAAATCCGAACATAAAGGTTTATTCTATACCCATAGCGCGAAATTATAGAAGCGGTGTTGGATATATTGTCAATTATATTGTCTCAACGCTTTTCTTTATACTTTATGCTTCTGTGCTTTATTTCAAGCGCCGATATCATGTTATGCACATTCATAACATGCCCGACACCCTTATTCTTGCCGCTCTTTTACCTGGTTTTTTGGGTGCAAAGGCTATTTTGGATATCCATGACCCAATGCCCAATGTTTTCATGTCTAAGTATCGTCAGGGTCCTAAAAGTGCTATCGTAAAACTCTTCGAGGCGCAGGAGAAAATTTCGGCCAATTTGGCAGATGAGATCATTACGGCCAATCCGTTATTTAAAGATTTGCTTGTTCAACGCGGCATACCTGCTCAGAAAATATTGGTGGTCAATAATATTCCCAATCCCCAGTTATTCGATCGTGAAAAGGTGAGAGGAAAGGTAGATAAACTTGGAGATAAATTTACCTTGATTTTTCCTGGCACGATAGCCCCTCGCTATTGTCTGGATATTGCCATTAAGGCTTTGCCTAAGTTGTGTCAGGAAATCCCCAATATATGTCTCAAAATTATTGGAAAACATACGCATCATTCTAAGGAACTTGCAGCCCTGGCTTCTAAATTAGGCGTCGAAGAATATGTCAATTTCGTTTCTTTTGTTCCTGCCGACCAGATTCCTGTGGAAATTGCTAAAGCGGATGTGGGTATATACACTGCCTTGCCCGATCCGCATATGAGTATTGCAATGCCGATAAAAGTATTGGAATATGTTACCATGGGGGTTCCGGTGGTTGCTTCGCGGTTACCTATTTTAGAAGCCTTTTTTGATGAGACGGCGATACTCTTCTTTTCCCCCGGTAATGTAGATGAATTTGTTTCACATGTCTTGAAGTTACATCGAGATTCTACTTTGCGGAGAGAGCTCACAGAAAGAGCCACAAACAGTTTTTTGGATAAATATTCGTGGAAAGATGAGTTTGGTAAATATCTCCAGTTGATATATAAACTTGCTTTTATGCCTGCTTAGCAAGAAGATCCGTTGCGCCAACAGAAGTCAAAGAAGCGTCTTATTTTTAAGCGATATGGATGGTATGGCTTTTGAGGGTGTGATGGCGGCTTTGGGTTGAATTTCAGAACACTCCGGAGTAAGAGGAATTGTTTTTGCCTGAAGTAAAGGAAAAGAGGAGTTATGTTGTTAGGTGAAAATATCATCCAATTTCATCCTGTTTTAGGTAAAACGTTGAAGCCCGGAATAAAATGCCTTTTGAAGCATCCAGAATGGGGAGAGTATGTGCTTCAGGCTAACAATTTTGGTTTTCGTAGCAGTCAAGATTTTTTTTATAAGAAAAAAGCATGTGGAAAGCGCATATTGATATTTGGAGACTCGAACGCTTTTGGCAATGGCGTGTCGAATGAAATGCGTTTTCCTGATTTGCTGGAAAAAATGCTCCCCGATGTCGAAATTTACAATTTTGCCATGGAAGGATTTGCATTGGACCAGCAATACTTATGTTATCAAGAAATTGCCAGTCAATTCGAACATGATTTGATTATTAGCGCACCGGCGGTCGAGGTTATTCGCAAATTGATTGCGCATTACGAAATCACTGAAGATGAAGATAATATTCAAAGATGTTATGCCAGACCTTATTTTGAGTTAGTCAACGGTAGACTGATTCGGCAAAATGTGCCGCTGAGGGAGGGGTTTATTGACCCTAACAGTCTCTCAAAATCAGAAAGAGAAAGCATTAACCGCGGCAATACATTTTCCAAAGTGGGCAATATGTTGCAAAAAGTCAAATTAAAGGATGCGGTATTACAAAATATACACTATCAGCCATTTCCGGAATATGATAGCCCTGATACTCCTGCATGGAAAATCATGCGTGCAATTTTCTTAGAGTGGATCGAAAGCAGCGGCAAACCGTTTTTGATTGTACCGCTTCCTCGCTATATTTATGTCAAAGAGCGGGCAAGCGCTCAAAATTACCAGGAACGCTTTCGGGAAGTGATGAATGAAAGCGGTTGCTTTTTATATGATCCTTTGCCTGACCTCCATAAATTTAGTATGGAGGAACGCAGAAAAATGTATTATCTGGAGGGACATTTAACGCCGTATGGTCATGTCACGATGGCAAAATTGATGGCTCCTTATTTGCAAGACATCTTGAGTAGAGGTTTACATGTCCGAAATAGAAAATAAAATTCGCCGATTTTTGATCGAGAACTTCATTCTAAGCGAGCAGTTGGATCAACTAGGAAATAATGATTCCTTTTTGGACAACGGTATTATCGATTCAACCGGAATACTTGAATTGATTTTCTTTGTCGAAGAACAGTTTGGCATTCAAGTTGACACCTCTGAGGTTTTGCCAGAAAACTTCGATTCAATCAATCGTCTTGTAGCCTATATTCAGCGCAAGCAAGGTTCTCAGTAAGGTACTATGTGTGGAATAGCCGGCAGGATTAACCTCAAACCTGGGGAACCCATAGGATCACATTTGATTTACCAGATGTTGGATGCTATTCGCCATCGCGGCCCTGACGATTGGGGAGTTTTTGTGGACGACCAGATAGGAATCGGCAGTGCGCGCCTCTCGATCATTGATGTTGCGGGTGGTCACCAACCCATCAGTAATGAGGATGATACCATCTGGGTTGTATTCAACGGCGAAATTTATAATTACCTTGAATTGCGCTCAGAGTTGATTGCCAAAGGACATGTCTTTCGCACTCACAGTGATACAGAAGTTTTAATCCACTTGTATGAAGAAGAAGAGGATTGGCTACTTCGGTTGAATGGGCAATATGCGATTGCTTTGTGGGATCAGCGACAACATAAATTGATATTAGCGCGCGACAGACTGGGTGTGCGTCCGATCTATTACACTATCCAAGATTCTTTTCTTCTCTTTGGTTCTGAAGCAAAGGCTTTATTTGCTCATCCGGGTATCAAGGCAGAGATTGATCCCATTTCGCTGGCCCAAGTTTTTACTTTTTGGACAACGCTCAGTCCCCGCTCGGGCTTTCGTAATATTTTGAGCATTCCTCCAGGTCATTATGCAGTTATAAAAGATGGAAATGTGAGCGTTCGAGCGCATTGGCGTTTGGATATGGGGTCAAGATTAGATACCCCAAAGTCTCTGGACGAGGCTGCCGAGCACCTTCGTTGGCTTTTGGATGACGCGATTCGTTTGCGTTTGCGTTCGGATGTTCCGGTGGGAACGTATCTTAGTGGAGGCTTGGATTCATCCACTATAACCGTTTTGGCTAGCAAACATACAGAGACGCGATTGAAAACATTCAGCATAGCATTTAGTGAGCAAGCCTTCGATGAATCGCGTTATCAAACTTGCATCAACGAATATCTTCAAGTTGATAATGATGCTGTTCGATGTACTTTCAGGGATATTGGCGATGCCTTCCCTGATGCTGTTCGCTATTGTGAGATGCCGCTCATGCGCACTGCACCCATTCCCATGTTTTTGCTCTCGAAATTGGTGCATGATCACGGTTTCAAGGTGGTATTGACCGGCGAAGGCGCAGACGAACTTTTGGGTGGATATGATATTTTCAAAGAAATGAAGATCCGGCGTTTTTGGGCGCGTCAACCTGCTTCTAAATTACGTCCCCTTTTATTGCAGCGTCTGTACCCTTACATGAGGACAATGCAGGAGGGGGGAGATGCGTATCTAAAAATGTTTTTTGCTCAAAATCTTTCTGAGACGATGGAACCGTTCTACTCACACCAGTTGCGGTGGCAAAATACGGCGCGTTGCTGGCGCTTCTTTTCGTCAGCGTTTCGTGAGGAGATCAAAGGATATGATCCTTTAGATGAATTGGCCAGCGCTCTTCCTGCTGAATTCAAAAAGTGGGATACTTTTGCCCAAGCCCAATACTTGGAAATCACAATATTTCTTTCTGAATACCTGCTTTCGTCGCAAGGAGATCGAATGGGTATGGCGCATTCTGTCGAAGGGCGCTATCCTTTTCTAGACCCACGAGTTGTTGACTATTCGATTGCTCTACCGGCGCACTACAAGATGTATGGGCTGCGTGAAAAAGCCGTCTTAAAGCGTGCGATGAGGGGACTATTGCCCCCCGAAACGCTCAATCGTTACAAGCATCCTTATCGCGCCCCGATTCGGTCTGTTTTCTTTGGCGATGATAGTCCAGAATACGTACGCGAGTGCCTGTCGCCAAGAAAATTGGAAGAGACAGGTTACTTCGAACCTGCCGTAGTGGAAACCTTGACCACGAAATGCCAACGCAGCGTCCATGTCAGCGAGACCGAGGAAATGGCGTTAGCCGGAATACTCTCGACTCAATTATTACATTTCAATTGGAGTTCGTAATGTCTATATTAGCCGATGCGATGAAAATTTCAGCAGAAGAGGAAACCTTGCGTATTTCTGGCTGGATTGGGAAATATGTGTTTCAGGAGTTCAAGAGACGGGGGGGAGTGGTTGGGGTGAGCGGCGGCATTGACTCGGCAGTGACTTTGGCTTTGACGGTGCGCGCGTTGGGGGCCGACAGGGTCACCGCCTTGTTCATGCCAGAGAAAGATTCGAGTCCTGAAAGTCAAGTGCTGGCCGCCAAAGTTGCTTCGAAGGTTGGGGTGGAATTTGTTGTTAACGATATTACGCCCGCTTTGCAAGCGTTGGGTTGCTATGAGTATTTGGCGAACGCTATTCGTGAGGTTTATCCTGACTATGATGCAAATCAAGATAAAGTCAAATTGGTCTTGCCCAACGATTTGTTGGATAAACCGTCATTGAATGTATTTTCTCTTGTCTTGCGAAGGGATGGTGAGCCAGAACGACGGAAATTATTGCCTCCCCGTGCATATCTTGGGATTGTAGCAGCCTCCAATATGAAACAGAGGACGCGCATGTTGAGTTTATACTTTCATGCTGAAAAACGGAATTATGCCGTGATAGGCACAGCAAACAAGAATGAACATGATCAGGGCTTTTTTGTGAAATATGGAGATGGAGGCGCTGATTTACAACCCATTCGTCATCTCTATAAATCACAGGTATATCAATTGGCACGTTTTCTCGAGATTCCACAGGAAATTATTGATCGGACGCCAACTACAGATACTTACAGCGCAGGAAGTACTCAAGAAGAGTTTTACTTTCGTGTACCATTTGACTTGCTCGATAAGATATGGCTCGGCATGGAACGTAACATGTCGGCGCGTGCTATTGCGCAAGATCTTGGCTTGACCGAGGAGCAAGTTGAAAGAGTCATGGCAGATTTGACTCAGAAAAAGCGCACGACAGAATATTTGCGTACAAACGCTGTCTCTCTTACTTAACGCCAGTTCGGGATAACCGTCCCAAAGGCTTTTTAGAGCAATGGTATGGGCAAAATCGAGCCTTTGGGACGGTTCAAATAGATTGAATGTTTCTACTTAGATGGAATGTTTCCATTGCCAATAGAATAGGTTGAGCAATGGCACGAATTCTGCTGTTGCCTTTTGATTGCCTGCGCTATTGGCATGATGATCTTGGGTAGGATAAGCAAGCAAGTTGAATCGCAAGTCCGCTTGATGCTGAATCTCTCCATTCCACCAGCGGTGGTGATTGCCAGTTGCTTGCCCCAGATCATTTACATCCGGTTTCCCACCGTTGGTCGTCAAGACATTGAAATAATCGAAGACGGCTACATTCTTCAAGGGGTAGTCTTTCAACCAGTCATGTACCAACCATTGATTGAATGCGCGAGCGTTGGATGCTGTTGTGGAATACAACAATGGGGGGGCAGTAATCACCACGAACAATTTGTCGGGATGTTTTTCGAAACAGTTCAACAATTCCAGATACATCCCTTTGGCGTTGGCAACGGTGTATGCGAATTCGTTTTTCGCTTTACCTGTCAAAAACTTGATTGTGAATTTTAGAACGTAGATGAGATAACGCAAAGTGCTTTTTGAATCGGGTGGAACGCGAGCCGCTTTTTGGCCGCGTATGGGGTTTTGCTGAAATTTTGGCACCGGCGCTGAAGGATCGCCTCGAAGATGCGAATTGGGGAAGCAGGATTTGAAGAGGATGATTTCATTCTCGCTTGCTGGTGGAGGGGACGTGCGTGAATAAGGCGCATTTTGCCCGCTTTCGTCAAACAATGCTTTCAATATCTTGGGGCTTTGTTGAGGGTCGCAAAACCATTCCCACCAGTGGCCAATGTCGGTGCGGTCGCCTACGTGGTTAGGCCCCCAATGGTAATTGGTATCGCTGACAAAGTAGTTGTTCTTTTCCAATGCGATACCCAAGCCGCCATTGTGATCTGCAAGCCAATTTTCACCGCTGGAATGGTGAATGAATACCAGGCGCACAGGCTGTTTGGGCGCACTTGTTTTCTCTTCGGTCATTTTGGGACCTCCAGTTTTTTCAATTCCGACTTGATCACCTTTCCATGCTGGTTCATTGGCAGGCTTTTGACAAAAACGATATCTTTAGGAACCTTGTGGCGCGCTAAATGCTGCATACAATGAGTTATGATGATGCTTTCGTTGACATGGGAATTTGACCGCAAAACTACAAATGCCCGAATGGCTTCTCCTTGCAGTGGGTCTGGTACGCCTATCACTGCCGTTGCTATTACATCCTTTATTTCTAGTATACAGGCTTCGATTTCTTGGCTGCTGACGCGATGCCCGTATGATTTGATGAAATCGCTCTTACGGTCAACAATGTAAATATAACCTTCATCATCAACGGTGGCTATATCTCCAGTTCGCAGCCCGCCGTTGACAAATTTTTCTGCGTTGATTTCGGGTTCGTTGACGTAACCTGGCGAGATATTTTTCCCATAGGCAACGATTTCTCCCAATTCCCCTGCTTTTACTTCTTTTCCATCGTCGTTCAATACTTTCAAGACCACTCCTGGGATGCCGCGTCCAATGGAGCCAAGTTTCTTGCTCAAAAGGTCAGGAGGGAGGTAGGATAGTCGGGCAGTGGCTTCTGTCTGTCCATACATAATGTATATTTTCGATGATGGACGGCATTTGATGAGTTCCTCGATTAGCACATTGGGCAGTTTCCCGCCGGCTTGCTGGATTTTTTTCAGGCTGGGCAGGGCGCGTTTGGGAAACGTAGAATTGCGCAAATACATTTGAAAAGTGGTGGGAACGCCTGCAAATCCAGTACAGGCTTTTTCTTCCATCAGATCTAACACTTTCTCTGGAAAACCCAGCGTATCGCCTAGCACGAGCGAAGCCCCCACTCTCAAATGGGTATGAAGCAGCGAAGTGCCGTAACAGTAATAAAAAGGTAGAACAACCATCATTCTTTCGACACGACTTAAGTCCAAATATTGAATGATCGAGTCGGTATTGGCTTGAATATTGAGATGCGTGATTCTCACGATCCTGGGCTTGGCAGTAGTGCCAGAGGTCAGCATCCAGACGGCATCCTGGTTTTCATTGAATTCGGCGGGGGGAGCGGACCAGGGGGGCAAAGTTTGCGTCAAAACGTCTTCGTTGATTGATTGTAGAGGGGAGTGAAACAGGCTGGCATGTCTTTTCTGCAGCCCTTTTTCGATGCACAAGATCTTACAGTTCGTTATTTGAATTTGTTCGGCAACAGCATCTCCAGGCAATTTGGTGCCAAGAGGGACGGCAATGGCGCCAAATTTCATGGCTGCTAGATAACTGGCTATCCAGAACAGCGAATTGTTTCCCCAAATACCTACTCGCTCGCCAGTGGCTAACCCCAAAGAGTGAAATACACTTAGTACTTTGCTGGTAGCCTCTTTTAGGTCTCGGTAAGTATATTCCTGTTTGGGAGTAATGATCGAGATGTCGTCGTCTGGCGCGTTCTGAAGTAAATAGTCAGTGGTATTCATTTGTTTCAGCCGAAAACTCAATTGTCTTCGTTACGTATTTTCTCTTTGGCGGCCTGTTCCAAAACAAAGAAGCCTTGCTTTAGCAACGGCTTCAAATCAGAGTGAGAGACAGCAATATTTCGTTCTAGTTTTTCCAATGTGCGAACCAACGAGCCGCGTATGCCGCTGGCGCGATGCGCCCAGTAAGAATCAACCGAGATGCGCTCCAGGCGGCTCAGCAGAATGCGTAGTAATTCTTGGTCGCTTTCCTGGCTCATCATGAAAAAGCGCCCCCGGCGGGATTCGAACCCACAACCTACTGATTCGAAGTCAGGCACTCTGTCCATTGAGCTACGGGGGCGTGTGGAAATAATTATACTCCAATATTTATCGCCCTAAAGCCTGCGCTGCAAACAGGGCGTGACTCAAATTTTCTGAGGGAAGCGAACGCTGGTAAAAGCATGACGGTTCCTCGTCATACGGATTTGCCTGGCCTTACCCCCCTCAAACGAGCCCCGTTAAAGCGAACCAGGCGGCTCGAACCGTCTTTGTACGCATAGCCCGACGGTTTATCGTCGGGCGGCTTCTGGTTGTGTTTCCTCCGCCTGGCGCATGGTCTTGAATGAGCAGATGGCAACTTCCAGCATGTCCATGCTGGGTTCGCGTGTCGTGAGCGATTGCAGCGCCAGGTTGGGTTGGATGAGCCAGCGGACGAGGCGCGAATCCAGGTGATTGGCGGTCCAGCGGATGTACTCTACTGCTATACCTGCCAGCACAGGGATAAGCAGCACGCGGCTGGTCAGGCGCCAGAAGATGGGCAAAGGCCCCAAGGCGGTGAAGGCCAGGATGGAAAGCAAAACCAACGTCAGCAAGAAGGCGGTGCCGCAGCGGGCGTGTTCGAGCGGGAAGCGGGCGACCGATTCGGGCGTCAATTCTGCCCCGGCTTCATAGGCGTTGATGGTCTTATGCTCGGCGCCATGATAGGCAAATACCCGTTTGATATCGGGGATGAAACCAATCGCCCAAATATACCCTACCAACAGCAGCAGGCGTACCACTCCCTCCAATAGGTTGTTCCACCACACGTTCCAACCCAGCACGGATTCGGCCAAACTGCCGATGCCCGCCGGCAGCAGGAAGAACAGACCAATGCCGATGGTCAGAGACAGGCCCAGGGTCAGATAAAGAGCCGCGCCTTCCAATTTCTCGTCTTGACCGCTTTGGGTGTTGGCCGAAATCGTCAGCGCGCGCATCCCCAGTCCCAGCGCATCCCATAACAACAGAATGCCGCGCAGGAAGGGTATCTTTGTGATGGTGGAGCGGTAGATGCCCGATAGCGCCTCCTGATAGGTGACAATTTCTCCATTGGGGGCGCGCATGGCAATGGCCATCGCCTTTTTTCCGCGCATCAATACCCCTTCGATGACAGCCTGACCGCCATATGTGATGATTCTGTCTTCCATACCTGTAAATGTCCTGATAGGGCTAAGTGTAAACGGGACAGGCGTACAGCCTGCCTTTAAGCCAGGTTGTAAAAGAAATGGATGTATGCTTCGATGGCTTTGTACCAGGTTGGCAAGTGCAAACGCTCATTGGGCGCGTGGACGTTATCTTCTGGCAGGCCGGCGCCGCACAAAATGGACTCCGCGCCTAGATTTCTCTGCAACAAAGCCACAATGGGAATGGAGCCGCCCTCACGTTTGAACAGGGGCTGCACCCCCCAGGCCGCTTGCATGGCTCTTGCCATGGCTTGGACGGCCGGCAAGTGGCGGTTGGTGATGGCGGTTGGCCCGGCATTGAGCAGTTTAACCTCCCAGTGTATTGTCTTGGGTGCCTTCTCTTCCATGTAACGGAGCAGTTGACGGTGTACCTCATGCGCATCCTGGTCAGGCACCAGGCGGCAGGATAGTTTTGCCATGGCCCTGGCCGGCAATACCGTTTTCGAGCCTTCGCCTGTGTAACCCGCAAGAAAGCCATTGACTTCCAGCGTGGGACGCGCGCTGGTGCGTTCCACCGGCAGGTATTCTGGTTCGCCCCACAAAGCAGGGACGCCCGTCTGCGCCTGGTAGAACGCCTCGTCCATGGGCAGTTTCGACATTTCGGCATGTTCTTCTGCGCTCACTGGCCGAACGGCGTCGTAGAAGCCGGGCAGGGTCACGCGGCCTTGTGCGTCGTGCATTCCGGCGATCAGCTCGATGAGGGCCTGGGCCGGGTTGTGTATCGTTCCGCCGTACAGGCCAGAATGCAGGTCGTGATTGGGTCCCCATACGTGGACCTCGAAATAGGCCAGGCCGCGCAAGCCATACGTGATGGTGGGCTTGTCCGCAGCAATCATGCCGGCGTCTGGGTTCAGGCAAAAGTCGGCTGTCAGCAGGTCCTTATGCGCCGGCAAGAAGGTTTCCATGCTGGGCGAGCCCATCTCCTCCTCCCCTTCGATCAGCCATTTGACATTCACGGGCAGGCCAGCAGTGCGGACAAGCGACTCCACAGCCGCCAGGGTCGCCATCACCTGTCCCTTCATATCCGATGCGCCGCGTCCAAACAACAGGTCGCCTTGCTGCGTCGCCTCGTAAGGCTGGGTTTTCCACAAATCAAGCGGGTCTACAGGCTGGACATCGTAATGCCCATAAATCAACAGGGTGGGCGCACCCTTGCCGGCGCCCAGCCATTCGCCAAACACCACCGGATGCTTTGCGGTGGGTAGGACCTGGACGTTTTCCATGCCCAGTGCGCGTAGTTTGTTCGCCAGCCATTCGGCTGCGCGCTGCATATCGGCCTTGTGCGCATCTTGCATCGAAACCGAAGGGATGGCGATCAGGCTCTTCAAATCTGCCAGGAACTGCTCGTGATGTTGCCTGGCGTAATCGAGCGTTTTTTGGCGTGTATCCGTCATGTTCTTCTCCTAACCTTTCAACTTTCCATACAGGTACCAATAGGTTTCGCGTGGAAAACCAGTCTGCAATTTGGCCTCCCACACGAAACCGCCTGGGTTCCAATTTGCCCGTACAAGGTTGTCCAATTGGACAAGGAGTTCCTGCTCGGCCGGGGGCGCAGGGAGTTCTCCCTTCAGCAAATGCAGCATGACACGATAGCGAACCTCCTGCGGATAAGCGTCTGCGTGTTGTTCGGGATTGTGACGATAATCGCCAAGATAGGCTTGCCACAATCCGCATCTGGCTCGGAACTCGCGGCCTGCTCTCGTTTCCCAGGCCACCCGCCATCTCGAGCGGATTCCGTCTATCCGCGCCCGAAAAGCAAGGCTGCCCTGCCCGGCTGCCTCCAGGCGCGCCAAAGACAAGAGCAAACCGCCAATCGTCAAGCGCGGCAGGCTCATTCCGCGCGTCGAGAGCGGCCAATATAACTCATTGGAAAGCAGGTAATCCTCTAATTCAGGAATGCCCGCCTCCAGAAAAGCCCAATCGTTTTCGATAGCCGTCACGCCGTATCCCTTCTCAAGGCGTGGCCGTTTCTTGCGGCGCGCTTTCCAATGAGCGGCGCGTTACCAGATACCAGTTCGTGATGACCGAAAAACGGTCACTGATGTCATACAACGGCGGCACCTGCACGCCCAACACTTGCGCATCCACCGCGAAAGAATAGACCGGCGAATACAACGGCAGGCAGGGCAACTCTTTGGCAAAAACGACTTGAAAATTGCGGTATAGGCGCGTGCGCACACCGAAGTCCGTGTTGACGCGCGCCTGCTCCAGGTACTCGCTGGCGGTGCGGTTGTCCCACTGGGCATAATTTTGGCCGCCGGTTGCCTCCGCTTGATGCCAGAACGGATAAGGATCCGGATCGGGGGTGCGCGCCAGATTCAGGTCTACCAATGCCGCCTGATAGGTGCGCGGACCCAGGTAGTCGAAGGCGATGCGGTCATACGGCACGGCTTGTAAATTGACTTGTACGCCAATCGCCGCCCAACTGGCTTGCAGGGTTTGGGCAATCTGCGTATGCAATTCATCGTCTGGATGCAACAGCGTGAATGCCAGCGCCTGGCCCTCTTTGGCGCGCACGGTGCCCCCTTCTGCGGGGATGACATAACCTTCAGCTTTCAACAGGCTGATGGCTGTTTCAGGATCATATTCCAGGTGTTCGACGCCGTCGTAATACGCCCAAGAGCCGGGCAAAATCGGGCTGTGCGCCACAATGGCCTGTCCTTGCAAGAGGGTAGAAATCATGCGCTGACGGTTCAACGCCAGCATCAGCGCCCGCCGCACCTGTGCATTTTGCAGAAATGGCACTTCGGGGTTGTTCAGGTTCAGCATCACCATGCTGATTTGCGGCAAACGGCTGGTATACACCGACAAGTTGGGCAGGGCAAGCGCCCGTTGGAGTACATCGGCTGAGATGCGGCTGATGCCCAGCACCTCACCCTGTTCGTAAGCGTCTAGCGCCGCCGCCGCAGAAGGATAATACCGAAATACGACTTGAGGGATGAAGGGCGGTTTCCCGTAATAGGCATCGAAAGCCGTCAATACCACGCCGCTAATTTGCCCACCGCTCAAAATCAAGTGGTCGAATTTGTACGGCCCGCTGCCAATGGGTTGAATGTTGAATTCTGCGCTCGCCAACCCTTCTGGCGGCGTGGTTTCCAGGATATGTTTAGGCAGGATACCTACGGTCAGGTAGTCCAGGAACGGCGCAAACGGTTCTGGCAGAGTGAACTTTAAGTTCTTGTCGTTCAATTTGCGCACCTCGACGTTGGCCCATAAATCCTTGATATCCTGGGGGTAAAGCGAGCCGTTGCTTTTGAGCAATTCAATGGTAAAGATGACATCGTCGCTGGTCACCGCTTGCCCGTCGTGCCAGACAGCGTTTGGGCGTAGGGTAAAGTTGTAAATCGTCCCCTCTGCGTTCACCCCCCATGATTCGGCCAGGTCGGGCTGTGGTAGACCGCGCTCATCGAAGCGAATCAACCCGCTGAAGAGCAAGCGATCCACATCACGGTCGGCCGGGTTGTTCCAATCCAGGAGCGGATTCAAACGTCCCAACGAGCCTACCAGCCCCTCCGAATACACTCCACCGCTGACGGGTTGAGGAAGCACTTGCACCGGCCCTACCGGTTGTTGGGTGATCAAAAGCACCCCTACCACCGCAAGGGTCGCGACGACCATCAAGATTTGCCAGCGCAATTGTTTCATAGGCAAAAAAGAAAGGCCTTGCCGGTTACAGCAGAAGCCGAATCCGGAAGCGGCCTTCCCCAGGACAGGCTGCTCTTAGCGACCAAGCAACACGGACGCGATGGCCAGCGCAAAGAAAATCACGCTCAGGATAATGGTCACCCAAAACAAGGTGCGTTCGATGCCCCGCCGTGCGGTGAACACGCTGCCGGCATCTGCGCCGCTCAATCCGCCCAACCCGGCGCCTTTGCTTTGCAGGATGACGCTGGCAATCAAAGCCACCGAGGTTATAATCAAGGCGATGTCCAAAAATTTTTCCATGTACGAGCCTCCTTCTAAGTAAGCGGAAGGAATTATACCTGTCCTAAAGGGAAATCGTCAACGTTGAGGCGATATGAACGAAATTGTCGTCAATTTACACATGCACACCCGCTACTCTGACGGCAGCGGAACCCACAAAGACATTGCCCAGGCTGCCATGCGGGCTGGGCTGGATGCTGTCATCGTGACAGACCACAATGTGCTGGTTCAGGGCGTAGAAGGATACTACCGCAGCGGCTCCAGCCGTGTGTTGCTCTTGGTCGGACAGGAGATTCACGACCAGGCGCGCAACCCGCAAAAGAATCACTTGCTGGTTTTCGATACCCAGCGTGACCTGGCTACCCTGGCAGAAAGCCCTCAGCGCCTCATTGATGCAGTCCGTGAAGCGGGCGGCTTGTCCTTTCTGGCGCATCCGCACGACATGGCAGCGCCGGCTTTTGGCGAAACGGACATTACCTGGGAAGCGTGGGATGCGCAGGGGTATACCGGCCTGGAATTGTGGAATGGCTTCAGTGAATTCAAAGTGTATCTGAAGAGCAAGTTGCATGGCATTTTCTATGCCTATTTTCCCCATTTCATCGGACACGGCCCTAGCCCGCTGACCTTGCTCAAATGGGATGAATTGTTGCTAGAGGGCAAGCGCGTGGTTGCCGTTGGCGGCTCAGATGCGCATGCTCTACATCTGCGCTTGGGCCCGCTTTCGCGCGTGGTTTTTCCTTATGAATTTCATTTCAAGGCTGTCAACACACATCTATTCCTGTCCCAACCGCTTACAGGCAACGCCGCCATAGACCGCAAGGTCATCTACGAGGCCCTGGCTGCCGGGCGCTGCTTTGTTGCATATGACTTGCCCGCCTCCACGCGCGGCTTTCGCTTTACCGCTCAGGGGCGTGAGAAGACGGCCATGATGGGCGAGGAAATTTCGGTCGAAGGCGGGGTGACCTTGCAAGCGCGCTTTCCGGGCCTGGCTGAATGCCGCTTGCTCAAAGATGGCAAAACGATCAAAGCCTGGCATCGTCAACAGGCCTGCGCCCATATCGTTACCGAGCCGGGCATCTATCGCGTAGAAGCCTATCGCCGCTACTTGGGGATGCGGGTTGGTTGGATTTTCAGCAACCCCATTTATGTCAGGCCGGGGTCATATCTCGATGGCGAGACTTTAGCATCCTCTCGATAAAGCAGGCGCGGGGCATTTTGGACGAACACAGCCCGTCCAAAACGCCCCGCTTCCCTTCTTTTGGTTACTGTCTTATTTGATAAGCGTGCGAATTTGCTCGTGCATGTAGAGTTGGACGTAATAGTAGCCGCCGCCGTTCTTGCCGCTCGCCCCAGAACCTTTCCAGCCGCCAAAGGGTTGGAATCCAGGCCAGGCGCCGGTGGTAGCGCCCTGCGGACGGTTGGCATACGTCACGCCCGCTTCGATGTTGTCGAAGAACCATTCGGCTTCCTCTTCGCTGCCGTAGAAGCCGGCTGTCAGGCCATACTTCACGCTGTTGGCAATCTTCATCGCCTCGTCCAGGTTTTTGACCTTGCCAATGGTCGTGATCGGCAGAAACATTTCGTACTGCCATAGGCGGTGTTCGTAGGGCAGGTCGGTGACGAAGGTCGGTTCGCAGTAATAGCCCTTGTCGAATAGCCCGCCTGTTTTGACTTTGCCGCCGGTCACGAATTTACCACCGCCCTGAGCAATCTCTTTGCAGTAGTGTTGGAAGTCCTGGTAAGCGCTGGCGTTGATGACCGGGCCAAGGTAGGTGCTGCGCTCGGTGGGATCGCCGATGACCAGTTTTTCGGTCAATTCCTTCAAACGAGCCACCAGCGCATCGTAAATGGGTTCTTCGGCCAGCACGCGCGAGGCGGCTGAGCATTTTTGCCCTTGCAGACCAAATGCCGAGCGGACGATGCCAATGGCTGCGCGTTCCAGGTCGGCGTTCTTCGACACGATGGCCGGGTTCTTGCCGCCCAATTCCAACACCACCGGGCGGACGTAATCGCGGTTGGCAAAGGCGCGGAACATCTTCATGCCGACATCATACGAGCCGGTGAAGGTCGCGCCGTCTATTTCGGGGCTGTCTACCAGCGCCTGCCCAAGCGTGGAGCCGGGCCCGGTGACGAAGTTGACCACCCCATCGGGGAAGCCGGCGTCGCGCAGGCACTCGGCGTACAGGCGCACGATCCAGGCGGTGTCGGTGGCGGGTTTGATGACGACCGTATTGCCGGCCACCAGCGCAGCGCCGGTCGGGCCGCCGGTCAGCGCAAAGGGGAAATTGAAGGGCGAGACCACCAGCCACACGCCATAAGGCCGCAGCACCGAGATGTTGCGAGCCTCGTAGCCCACCAGCGGGTCTTTGCCCATCTCTTTGATGAAACCGTCGTTCTGTTCCATCATCAACGCTGAGTAATACATCAGGTCGGCGGTTTCTTGCACGTCGCCCAGCGCTTCCATGCGATTCTTGCCCACTTCCAGCGACATGGCAGCGCCCAATTCGAAGATGCGTTCCTCGATCAACGAAGCGGCCTTGCGCACCAGTTTGACGCGCTCTTGCCAGGGTGTTCGGCTCCATTTGGGGAAGGCCGCGCGCGCCGCAGCCACGGCCTGATGAGCGTGCGAGGCATTCCCTTTTTGCATCACGGCCAGTTTCCAGTCCGTGTTGACCGGCGAGTAGTCATCGAATTTTTCGTCGGCAAACACGTCTTTGCCGTTGATGAACATGGCATGTTCTTTGCCCAGGTTTTTCTTCAAAGTTTCGACCGCCTTGTCGAAGCCCGTGTGCAGTTCTTCGGGCGGGTTGAACATGGTTGCATAGGTGAGTTTGAAGTCAGCCATTTTTCCTCCAGGAGAGACTTGTTGACGTTAATCTTAGTATAGCGCAGGTTGAATGAAACGTCAAAACACTGCCGTTTCAGGTAAGATAATGAAGACCGAAAATGTCTTAATGGACAACTGTCTGCCACGGCCTAGACCTCAACCTTTTGTCAAGGAGAGATGATGAACCCCCGCTTCCGCATCCTGACCCTGTGCCTGTTGGCCGTTATCGCGCTTTCGTCTTGCGCCCCGGCCGCTACCGCTTCCCCCGCCGTCGCGCCGGCGGCCTCTCAGGCGGTGGATTCGCCCGCCATAACGGAAGCCGCTCCCTCGGTCGTCCCCGAAGCACCGACGTCTGTTCCCCAAGTGGCGGCTACCTCGCGCGGTCCCAACCTGCAGGCCACCGATCCCGCTTCCGTTCGTCTGGCCTCCGGCGGCTTGCAACTGGTCGAGTTTTTCCGCTTTACTTGAGGCACCTGCCGCTCGATGGCGCCCATCGTGCATGGGCTAGAAGCGCAATATGCCGGTAAAATCCAATTCACTTATCTCGACGCGGATGACAGCCGCACTCAAGAGTTTCAGCGCGCGTTAGGCTTCCGCTATCAGCCAGAGTTCTATTTGCTAGATGCTCAGGGGGCGGTGTTGCACAAATGGGTGGGATATGTTTCTCAAGAAGAGTTCGAAAGCGTGTTTAGGCTCTATGTGAGCAACTAACCGGCTTTTGTGCATCTGTTTTGCCCGCAGTGCAACTGCGGGCAAAAGATTCGGCTGATTTGTAGTGGATTATAATGTAACCTGAATTTGGGATAAGCCTTCGAACCGTCCCGCGAAGTACCCGCAGGGTGAAGGCTCGATTTTGCCCATACAATTGCTCCGAAAAGCCTTCGCGACAGTGATCCCGAACTGGCGTTAATGTACTCATCCATCCCATTGCAACCAGCCGAGGTTTTATGTTCGACCTACCCAACGAGCAAATTCTCCCTCTTTCCAAAGAACACGTCTTCTACACCTGGTCGGCGCAGGCCAGGGTGAACCCTATCGCGGTGACGCGCGCTGAAGGCGTCTATTTCTGGGACGTAGACGGCAAACGCTACCTGGACTTCAACTCGATGACCATGTGCGTCAATATCGGCCACGGCAACCAGACCGTCATCCGTGCCATGCAGCAACAGGCCGCCGAACTGCCCTACGCTGCGCCGGGCATGACCACCAAAATTCGCGCCCTGGCCAGCCGGGCTGTGGCCGAGGTCACCCCGCATCGAGCCTTGACGAAAATCTTGTTCACGCTGGGCGGGGCCGATGCCAACGAGAACGCCATCAAACTGGCGCGCGGCTATACAGGACGGTACAAGATTCTCACGCGCTATCGTTCCTATCACGGCGCAACGATGGGCGCCATGGCCGCCACCGGCGACCCGCGCCGTCACATGTGGGAGCCGCTGACCATGCCGGGCGTCGTTCACTTTCTCGATCCCTACCGTTATCGCTCCACCTTTCACCGCACCAACCCCGATATTTCCGAAGCCGAGTTTGCCCAGGATTACCTCAACCATCTGGAAGAAATCATTCGATACGAGGGGCCAGAGACCATCGCCGCTATTCTGATGGAATCGGTCACCGGCACCAACGGCATCATCGTCCCGCCAGAGGGTTACCTGCAAGGAGTACGCGCTCTGTGCGACAAGTATGGCATTGTCATGATCGCCGATGAAGTCATGTCTGGCTTTGGCCGCACCGGTAAGTGGTTTGCGGTGGATCACTGGGATGTTGTGCCAGACATCATGACCATGGCCAAAGGGCTGACTTCGGCCTACGCGCCGCTGGGCGCGGTCGCCATGAAGCCGGAGGTTGCTTCTGCTTTCGATGAGCGTGTCTTCGAGTCCGGGCTGACGTACACTTCGCATCCGGTTTCGCTGGCGGCGGCGGTGGCGAACATCCAGGTGATGAGGCAGGAGCAAATCGTCGAACATGCAGCCGGTATGGGGGCGGTGCTGAAGCGCATGTTGACCGACCTGGGCGAGAGTCACCCCTCGGTTGGCGAAGTCCGCAACATTGGGTTGTTTGGCATCCTGGAATTGGTCAAGGACAGGAAGACGAAAGAGCCGATGGCGCCCTGGAACGGTTCATCGCCGGAGATGACGGCTTTGCGGAAGTATTGCCTCGATCACGGCCTGTTCCTGTACACGCATTGGCATACAGTATTGATCATTCCCCCGCTCATCATCACCGAGGCACAGTTGCAGGAAGGGTTCGAGGTGCTGGATAAGGCGCTGGAGATAACCGACCGGGCTGTGCAGGGTGAGTGAATGTAGGAGGGTCAACTGTATCTTGCAGGATCAAACCGGCTATCTCTGGCTCGGCACTGCGCAGAGTATGGAAGGCAGCAGGTCATGTTTCAAGCGTGACCTGCTGCCCCTCAATACCGATTCACAATCCTCCTCCGAGTCTCTTCGATGTGCTGGCGCATGGCTTCCTGCGCTTTTTTCTTGTCGCGCTCCTTGAGTGCCAGCAGGATTTTCCTATGCTGGCCGGGGTCTATCAGATAGGGGTCATCTGCCAACATACGTTCCATGTCGTCAATTTGCTGTTGAATGAGCGCCGCCAGGCGGGCATTTCCGCACAGCCGCGCCAGTGTCAAATGGAACTCGCGATTGAGCGCCGAAGCCGTTACCTTGTCGGCTGAGGTGGGAGAAGCCGCCAGCGCCTCTTCCTGCTGGTTATTCTCCTGCAAGCGGCGCAAGTCTTCAGGGGTGAGGCGATCCACCGCCAGCCCAATGGCCTCTACCTCAAGTAGCAAACGCAAATGGAACATCTCCAGGATGTCTTGCAGGGTCGGCTTGCTCACAATATAACCAACCCGCGGCAGGGCCTCCAGCAGGCCCTCGTGCGTCAACAAGAGCAGGGCCTCGCGTGTGGGCGTCTTGCCCGATTTGAATTGCGCCGCAATCTCAGCCTCATTCAGGATTTCACCCGGTCGAAGTTCACCAGCAATGATCGCGCGGCGGATACGTTCGTACACCTGTTCTTTTTTTGTCGGTTTTGGGCTCATCAGAGCAACTCCTTGTGCTCGACAACTTTTGAGCAAACGTGGGATGGTGTTTTTCTTGACATTCTATTGATATTATTTATAATATATCAGTATTCCAAATCATGCAAGGGCATAGCCGTTATAGTATTGCTCTTGAGAATCGATCACGATCGTAAAGATTTTGCACGATGTTCGACCGTTCTCGGTTCGCTCCGCAGTTCCCTGGGCAAACCGTCAACGAATTTTTGAACGAATAAACCAATGGCACGGCCTTATTCGTTTATTCGCTTTTCCCATTCGTTGATTCGTTGACGGTTTTCTTGCAAAGACCAACTCGATACATAACAGCAGGCAGTTACTCTGCTAGTCACTTTGGTTGCACTGGAGGCCGCGCTACGGCTTTCTCAAGAAAATGTATATATCACAAATGTTTTCAAAATGTCGCTGCGAGCCGCTCTCTGGCGAAGCAGTCTCCCGTTCGACGGACAAAACTGACCTTGAGGAGATTGCTTCAGCGGCACAAACCGCCGCTTCGCAACGACATGGCTATTTTGTCAAGCA
>DAOUCM010000100.1:0-23132 GCA_034431895.1 Anaerolineales bacterium | reverse complement strand
TCCTGGCGGCCGGCGGCTCCGAGTCTCCGGCGCGCATCCTGGCTGCCGCTGGGATAGACATCCAGTCGCCGGCTTTCTGGCAGGGCGGCTTCGATGTGGTGGATGGGCTGGTGAGGCAATTGGAAGAGATGGGGTGATTCATCGGTTGTCGAATTCATCGAGATGGAGGTACCATGTCCCTCGTTCCCCCCTCCCACCGTGACCTGCTGGCCGACGAGACCAAAGCCTTTCTCTACCTGGCCACCCTCAACCGCGACGGCTCGCCGCAGGTGACGCCGGTCTGGTTCGATACCGATGGCGAAACCATCCTGCTCAACTCGGCTAAAGGGCGCGTCAAAGACCGCAACATGCGCCGTGACGGGCGCGTTGCCCTGTGCATTGCCGACCCGGCCAACCCCTACCGCTACCTTCAGATTCAAGGCCGCGTGGTCGAAATCACCGAAAGCGGCGCCGACGAACACATTGACCGCCTGACATTCAAATATCGCGGCGAGCGCACCTACCCCTACCGCGCCCCCGGCGAAGTGCGCGTGACCTACCGGGTGAAAATCGAGAAGGTGGACGCACACGGGTGAAGATCCTTGCCCTAGCAGGCAAGATTTAAGATTCAATCCAAAATAAAAGAAATGAGGAGGTTGCAATGAAAGGAAACAAGCAAAAAGGATGGCTATCAATTGACGTTGATCAAGAAGTATTTTCTTTTTTACAGCAACAGGCAAGACCATTTGTGGATACTCCAAATGATGTTTTAAGACGGTTATTGTTGAAAGAAGAGCGAGAAGTCATAAAGGAAGCGACTTCCCCGTCACCTGTCTCGTCAATTGCGATTCAAAATTCAAGAGAATTTGATAACATAGTTCTCCGGCATCATTTCAAAGGGTACTTCAGAAAAGTCAGGCCGTTTCAGCTAATGTTTGAGTCAGCAAAGGATCTTGTATACTTCCAGAATTACAATAAAGAAGCTGACAAGAGACTCTGGTATCGACTTAGTCAAGAGCCTTGGCAGTACCTGACTAGTTCTCAAAAAGATGCCTGGTTATGTTTGACCTATCCGCTAGGCAGGTATGCCTACATCATCCCCGTAAAAGTGATCAATTCTAAAGTGCGTGAGCATAAATGGGAAGAGAAAGATCTTGAAATTTCCATATATCCTTTGTCACCTCGAACATCAACACGTTGGCACGAGTTGAATTGGGATATAGAAACTTACAGGTATGAATTTTAAGAAGAACAGCGACCTACTCAGACAAATTAGAGACTTGGTCTAGGGCCAGTGACCTTGTTTTGAATCCTCAACCCATGTCTATCCTCGCTCTCGCTGGCGGGGTCGGCGGCGCGAAACTGGCCGACGGTCTCGCCCAACTCCTGCCCCCCGAAGACTTGACCATCGTCGTCAACACCGGCGATGATTTCGAGCATTTCGGCCTGTATATTTGCCCCGACCTGGACACGGTCTGCTACACCCTGGCGGGGCTGGCCAACCCGGTCACCGGCTGGGGCCGCGACGGCGAGACCTGGCAGGCGATGGACGAGTTGCGCTGACCGGGTATATCCGTTGGAGAGCGGGAAGAACGCAACATCGTCACAAGTTGGATTTCTGCGTGCGGTATAATCGGTTCACAGGAGAAAGGAACGAAAAAAATGGTGTACCCAACTTTGCGCGCCACGGTCCACAATGGACAGATTCGCTTGTTGAACGACATCGAATTGCCTGAAAACGCCGTAGTTTTCGTAACGGTGATGGATGAAAGCCTGTTGCAATCGCTGACGGTCGCAGAGAGGCTTGCGGCGGGTTTGCAGGATATTTTGTTGGGACGCTTTACCGAAGTCAACAGCGAGGAGGAAATGTCCGCGCACCTGGACAAGGTGTTTGGGGAAACGGAATGAAATATCGCTTCCTCTTTACGGCGCAATTCGACCGCGATTTGAAATCGCTGCGTAAGCATAACGTGGACTTGCGCAGCGATTTCGAGTCATTCCTTGCCACCTTCGACGCAGAAGCGCATCCCGTCATTCCAGGCACGAGCGGAGCAAGAAAGGCAAGAGTGCCAGCCAAAGGGCGCGGCAAACGAGGCGGGTATCGGATGATTTATTACCTGGTCAAGGGAAACACGGTTTGGCTATTGACCCTATACGACAAGGTCGAAAAGGAAAACCTTTCGCCAACCGAAGCAAGGGCAATCGGTCAGGTAGTGGAAAAAATCAAAGAAAGCAGCAAATGAAGATCGAGATGAAAATCGAGAAGGTGGACGCGCACGGATGAACCTCCTCGCCCTGGCTGGCGGGGTCGGCGGCGCAAAACTGGCCGACGGTCTCGCCCAACTCCTGCCCCCCGAAGACTTGACCATCGTCGTCAACACCGGCGATGACTTCGAGCATTTCGGCCTGTATATCTGCCCCGACCTGGACACGGTCTGCTACACCCTGGCGGGGCTGGCCAACCCGGTCACTGGCTGGGGCCGCGACGGCGAGACCTGGCAGGCGATGGACAACCTGCGCCGCCTCGGCGCACCCGATTGGTTCAACCTCGGCGATCGTGACCTGGCGACCCACCTCGAGCGCACCCGCCGGCTCAAACAGGGACAGCCCCTCTCACAAATCACCCGCGACTTCTGCGCCGCCTGGGGCGTACGTCACACCGTCCTGCCCATGTCCGACCAGCCCGTGCGCACGATGGTAGACACGGTCGAATACGGCGAATTGCCCTTTCAGGAGTACTTCGTCAAATACCGCTGTGAGCCGCGCGTCAAAGGCTTTCGATTCGCGGGCATCGAGTCCGCCCGCCCCGCGCCGGGCGTGGAAGAAGCCCTGCGCCGCGCCGACGCCATCATCCTTTGCCCCTCCAACCCCTGGGTCAGCATTGACCCCATCCTCCGCGTCCTTTCTCCTCTCCTGGTGGAAGAGGGGCCGGGAGTGAGAGCCACCCCTCGCCCTTTGGGAGAGGAGCCGGGGGTGAGAGTCACCCCTCGCCCTTTGGGAGAGGAGCCGGGGGTGAGAGTCACCCCTCGCCCTTTGGGAGAGGAGCCGAGGGTGAGAGTCACCCCTCGCCCTTTGGAAGAGGGACCGGGGGTGAGAGTCACCCCTCGCCCTTTGGGAGAGGGACCGGGGGTGAGAGTCACCCCTCGCCCTTTGGGAGAGGGGCCGGGGGTGAGAGCCACCCCTCGCCCTTTGGGAGAGGGGCCGGGGGTGAGGGCCGCCGTCTCCCCCATCCTCGGCGGCAAAACCGTCAAAGGCCCGGCCGCCAAGATGTTCCGCGAACTGGGCATCGAACCTTCGGCGGTGGCCGTGGCCGAACACTACCGCGGCCTGTTGACAGCCTTTGTACTGGACAACGTGGACGCCGCCAGCGCCCCCCTGCTCCAGGAAAGCGGCCTGTCTACCCTGGTCACCGATACCTTGATGAACACCCCCGCCGACCGCAGACGCCTGGCGCAAGATGTGTTAAACTTTCTCGAAACCTGTGTACCCCCAGGCTATGCCTGGCAAGGCCGACCGTAGGTTAGCAAGACACTGTATCCCCAGGCTGTGCCTGGCAAGGCCGACCACAGGTCGGCGGTACGCATTACCCCCAGGCTATGCCTGGTAAGGGCCGACTGTAGGTCGGCGGTACGTGGTACTACCAGGCTATGCCTGGTAAAGCCGACCACAGGTCGGCGGTACGCATTACCCCCAGGCTATGCCTGGCAAGGCCGACCACAGGTTGGCAGGACTGTACCGCCAGGCTAGGCCTGGCAAGGCCGACCACAGGTTGGCAGGACTGTACCGCCAGGCTAGGCCTGGCAAGGCCGACCAGAGGTCGGCAAGACACTGTACCACCAGGCTATGCCTGGTAAAGCCGACCACAGGTCGGCGGTACACAATCCGACTATTTGACTATCCGTCTCCCAGACTATATGCCTATCTGGTGCATCGTTCCCGTCAAACCCCTGCGGCGCGGTAAATCCCGTCTGGCCGGCCTGTTGACCGAAGACCAGCGGGCGCGCCTGAACCGTTACCTGCTCCAGCACACCCTCGACACGCTCAACGAAGTCAGCGAAATCGAGCATACCCTGGTCGTCAGCCGCGACCCGGCCGCCCTGGCCCTGACCCGCGAACTGGGCGGCCGCACCGTGTTGGAAAACGGCGCTCCGCAATTCAACCTGGCGCTCAAACGCGCCACAGCCGTCGCCCAAATGCATGGTGCGCACGCCGTCCTCATCCTGCCCGCCGACCTGCCGCTGGTCACAGCGGATGACATCCGAGAAGTGATTCGGCGTGGACAAAAAGCGCCGGTCGTGGTCATTGCCCCCGATCGGCGCGAAGACGGCACCAACGCCCTGTTCGTCAACCCGGCCGGTTTGCTGAACTACGCTTACGGTCCCGGCTCGAGCCGCCGTCACGCCGAACTGGCTGCCGCAGCCGGCGCGCGGGTCGAAATCGTCGTCTCCCCCTCCCTCGGCCTCGACCTCGACCTGCCCGAAGACCTGGAGGCCCTCGGCGGGCTGAAAGCGCTAAATCTGGAACAGGACAACGCAGAAAAGTAGTGCGAGAAGAAGAGGATTCCATGACCACTCGATTTGAAAACGGCATTGTCGTCACCCTCGGCGAGAACAACCGCGTGCTGTGGAACGCGGCGGTCGTCACCGACGGGGAAACGGTCGCGGCGGTGGGCGACGCGGCCGAGATGCGCCGTCTCTATCCGGAGGCCGAGGCGGTGGACTGCTCGGGCAAGGTCATCCTACCCGGCTTCATCTGCGCCCACCATCATTTCTACTCGACCATGGCGCGCGGCATGGCCATCCCCGGCGACCCCGCCGAGAACTTCGTCCAAATCCTCGAGCGCCTGTGGTGGAAGGTGGACCGCGCCATCCTGGACGAGGACATCCTGCTTTCGGCGCACTTGCCGCTGATTGACTGCATCCGCAACGGCACGACCACGGTCATTGACCATCACGCCTCCCCGTCCATGCGCGACGGCTCGCTCGACATCATCGAGGGCGCGGTGCGCCAGGCCGGTTTGCGCGCCTCGCTGTGTTACGAGGTCTCCGATCGCAACGTCAAAGGCGGCGGGATTGCCGAAAACGAGCGCTTCATCAAGAAAGTCGGTCAGGGCGACGGGCAAATCGCCGCCATGATGGGCCTGCATGCCTCCTTCACCGTCTCGGACGAGACCGTCGAGACCTGCGTGGGCATCGCCCGCGACCACGGCGTCGGCTGCCACATTCACGTCGCCGAGGACGCCGCCGACCGCCAGGATTCGCTGACCCGCTACGGGGTCCCGACCGTGAACCGCCTGCACCGCCTGGGCGTGACCGGCGAGAAGTCCATCTTCGTCCACTGCGTCCACGTGGACGAGGCCGAAATGGACCTCCTGGCTGAGACCGGCACGATTGTTGTCCACAACCCCGAATCGAACATGAACAACGCGGTGGGCGTCACGCCGCTGTTGACGATGCTGAAGAAGGGCGTGCTGGTGGGCCTCGGCACGGACGGGATGAACTCGGACATGCTGGCGCAAATGCGCTGCGCCTACCTGCTGCACCGCCTGGCCAACCGCGACCCGCGCGTGGCCTTCGTCGAAGCGCCGACGCTGCTGCTGCAAAACAACCGCGAAATTGCCCGCCGTCAGTTTGGCCTGCCCCTGGGTGAAATCGCCCCCGGCCGCCCCGCCGACCTGGCTATCCTGGACTATCACCCGCCCACACCGCTCTCGGAGGCCAACTTCCTCGGCCATCTCATCTTTGGGCTGGTGGACGCGGTGGTGGATACGACCGTCTGCCGCGGGCAAATCTTGATGCGCAACAAGCAAGTGCTGACGATGGACGAGGAACGCATCGCCGCCCGCTCGCGCGAACTGGCGCCGAAGATGTGGAAGAGGCTGGAGGCGCTCGGCTGATAGGAAGATCGTCTGATAGTCGAATTGGTTGCTGCCGGGGAGGGGAAGATGTCCCGCCCTGGCAGCGTTTTTTTGCGTCCATGCTTGACGGTGGAGGGGGTATAAGATGATGGCTGCTGAGTTGCGGGAATGGGCGTTTGTGGGCAGTCGAGAGAAATGCAGGCGAAATCAGAGTCGGTTGACGCTGGCTGCCTCGTGGGTGGTAAAATAGAGAAAAGGTCATTGTTTGCAGGAGTGTTTCTTATGCCAGGAAAAGGAACAGCCCCAAGAAGTGGAGACAAACTAAAGCAAGAAGTGGTTGCTTTGGCACAATCTCTGGGATTGAAAGCGCAAACAGAAGTGAAAGCAGCACGAAGATTATGGGGGCAACGGCGATATATTGATGTGGTGATTACCGACGATAAAAGCGGCAAGCGCTTGGGAGTGGAGTGCAAATTCCAGGCGACGCCAGGCACAGCAGAAGAGAAAATTCCTGCAACTATTCAAGATATGGAGCACTGGCCAATTCCAGGGATCGTGGTGATTGATGGTGAAGGATTCTCAGAAAACATGCAGGGATATCTTATGTCTACAGGTAAAGTGATCTGGCTGAGCGATTTAGAAGATTGGCTGCGTTTGTATTTTGGATTGTAATATGAGCGATTTGCTCCTTCCGCGACCTTTCCTCAAGTGGGCTGGTGGCAAGACACAACTGACAGATGCCCTGGTGGAGCGAATGCCACTCTATTTCAACACATACCACGAGCCCTTTGTTGGAAGTGGCGCTCTTTTCTTTCGCCTGTATCGAGAACACAAAATCAAAAAAGCGATTCTTTCTGATATCAATGCCGAGTTGATAGATACTTACCTGGCCATTCGCGATCATGTCGGCGAGGTTATTCAACTGCTTTCTGAATTTCCCCACAGCGAAAGTTTCTATTACCAAATTCGCGAGCAAGATCCCTGGTCAATGAATCTCGTTGAACGAGCAGCGCGCATGATCTATCTAAACAAGACAGGCTATAACGGTCTATACCGTGTCAATCGGCAGGGGAAGTTCAATGTTCCTTTTGGGCGATATAAATCCCCAAAATATCTGGACAAAGACAACCTTTTAGCCGTTTCCTTCGCTTTGCAAAACGTCGAAATCTTGTGCATACCATTCGAAACAGTAGTGGAAAGAGCCAAGCCAGGTGACTGGGTATATTTCGATCCTCCTTATGTTCCTGTCTCACAAACATCAAACTTTACATCCTATCATGCCAGTGGTTTTGGATTACAGGATCAAGAGCGATTACGAGCCATTTGCGCTAAATTGAGCAAGAATAACGTGTACATTACGCTTTCCAATTCTGACACCCCGGTCATTCGCTCTTTATACGCCACATCCTTCTTTGCCATTGATGAAGTCCTGGCCAATCGGGCTATCAACTGCAATGGGTCGAAACGAGGCAAGGTCAGGGAACTATTAATCACGAACTACCCCGTTGAAAGAGCAGTGCAGTTACGCTTACTTGAGCAGCGGTTGCCTTATCTTGTATTTCAAGAGCGCCACCCAACAAACGCTTCCATCTGACGCCGCATCGCGGTGCTTCGTTCAACACAGGCAGCAACTACATCGCTCCAGTGTATGCGCCGCGAGCCAGCAAAGACTTGGGTCAGCCAAGGGGTATGGCGCGCAATCAAAACGGCGACCAGCGGATAGGAAACGAATAAGGTTCTCCTATCCGTTTATTCGCTTCGACATCCGTTCACTATTGCTCACACAAGAAAGACCTTTACGCTGGAACACGAGCGAGAGGGCGGTAACCATTTCTGGAACTTCATGATCCGACTTTCACGTTCTAAGGCAGGGCATCTAGCCCGCCCAATTTGGCGATGCAAAGATGTGGGTAATCACCATTCTTCCCTCCTTTTCGAAAAGAGACCCACATTACAACAAAAAGCGAAGTAGAGCGGGTAAAATTAGCCGCAAAGGAGATTTAGCGTTATGAAGAAGACCCACTTTGGCAACCTGGCGATTATCCTGCTTGTTGTGTTGAATGTGGTGGTCTGGCTCGTGTTTCCGCCGGTCAACGACGGGCGCCCAAATTTTGTGCGCCAGTACGCGGGCGAGATCATCGGCGCGACCAATATCATTCTAATGGCGGTCTCGCTCTTCCTTTCCACCCGTCCCAAGTGGGCCGAACCCTATTTCGGGGGCCTCGACAAAATGTACGTGGCTCATCGTCGCGTCTCCACGGCCGCCTTTCTGTTGATCTTCGTTCACGTGCTGACCGTTCCCATCTCCATCACCGGCTGGAAACTGGGTAACTACCTTGCGGTCATTGCCTTCATAGGGATTGTTTCCATCGTGCTGGTCAGCCTCGCGCCGCGTATTGCCTTCTTGAACAAACTCACCGGCGGCACCTACGAGGGCTGGAAGAATCTCAAAAAATTCATCGGCATCTTCTTCATCCTTGCCTTCATTCATTCCCTGACCGTCGGTAACCCCCTGGATGCGTTCATTGCTATCAACTGGGTGCAAATCTTTTTTGTCATTGGCGCGACATCGTATCTTTACACGGAGATATTCGGGCGCTTTTTCAAGAAGTATCACCCTTACACGGTCGAAGCGGTCCGACATCCCAACGGCTCGACCACCGAGGTGACGCTGCGCGCCAAAGGGAGCGGGATTCCAAAACATCGCGCAGGACAATTCCTCTTCGTGCGTTTTCCCGGCGAAAGGAGGTTGAACGAATCCCATCCATTCACCATCTCCAGCGCGCCGTGCGAGGACGTGTTGCGGCTGACCGTTAAAGCCAGCGGCGACTTCACCCGCGCCTTGTTCAGCGACTTGAAACCCGGCGCGGAGGCGGTCGTCGAGGGCGCGTATGGTTTGTTCGATTACAAGACGGGCGGCCCGAAGCAAATCTGGATCGCAGGAGGCATCGGTCTGACGCCGTTCCTCTCCTTTATCCGCGACATGGACGGCGACCTCGACCGCGACGTGGATTTCTATTACACCGTCCGCACGAAAGAGGAAGCGCTCTTCCTGGACGAGATCGAAGCCGCCGCGCGGAAGAACCCGCGCTTGAAGCCCCACCTCCGCTTTTCCGCGACGGATGGTTCGCTGACGATGGATCACATCCTCGCCGACGCGGGCGGGGACGTAAAGGGGCATCACGTCTACATGTGCGGCCCGCTCCCGATGGTGCAAGCCTTCGAGAAAAAATTTCTTGCGCTCGGTGTGCCGAGAGAGGCCATCCATTTCGAGGAATTCAATTTCAGATGATTTGGCGGCTTGTCTATTCGTAGAGAAGTCCCGTCTATCTACATTTTGCCCATGTGTTGATTGCCCAAAAAGCAAGAGAAGAAAAAGGAAAACGAAGATATGAAACGTGTAGCCCTCTATTTGCAAGATTCGCACGATCTACGCGATGGCCTGGACTACGTTCGCTATGCCGAAAGCCGCGGCTTCGAGGCCGTCTGGCAGGCCGAGTCGCGCCTGGTGCGGGATGCGATTGTCCCCATGGCAGCCTACGCTGCGGTCACCGAACGCATCCAGGTTGGTTCTGGGGTCATCAACAACTGGACGCGCAACATCGGTCTGCTGGCGGCTACCTTCCTCACCCTGGACGATTTAGCGCCGAACCGTATCCTGTGTGGCATCGGCGCGTGGTGGGACCCGCTGGCGCGCAACGTGGGCATCGAGCGAAAAAAGCCGCTGACGGCCATGCGCGAGACCGTTACCGTCCTGCGCCGCCTGCTGAACATGGAACGGGTCACCTTCGAGGGTGAGTTCGTCCACGTCCACGATATCGAACTGGACGTGGTGCATGGTCGCCGCGAGCCGCGTCATGTTCCCATCATGATCGGCGCCACTGGCGAGCAGATGATGGAACTGACCGGCGAAATTGCCGACGGCGCAGTGCTGAACTACTGTGTCCCGCCCGAATACAACGATCGGGCGCTCGAACTGCTCGACCGCGGCGCGCGCCGCGCCGGACGCCGCTTGGACGACCTCGACCGCCCCCAACTCATCGTCTGCTCGGTGGACGAAGACCACGACAAAGCCATCGAAACGACCAAAATGCTTCTCTGCCAGTACCTGGCTCAGCAGCCGCACATCGCCAAAGCCAGCGGCGTCTCGGACGAGGTGGTGCATGAAATTCAGTCCATCCTGGGCTGGCCAGCGACCAAAGAGCAAATCAACCGCGCCAAACACTTGGTGCCAGATGACCTGGTGCATCGCATCACCGCTTCCGGGACGCCAGACGAAGCGCGGGCGAAAGTGCAGGAATATATCCATCGCGGCTGTACTTGCCCGATTCTCTACTCGGCAGGCGGCAACGTACATTTGCTCATTGATACGTTTGCCGTAAAATAACCTGAATTCGGGATAAGCCTTCGAACCGTCCCGCGAAGTACCCGCAGGGTGAAGGCCCGATTTTGCCCATACAATTGCTCCAGAAAGCCTTCGGGACGGTATCCCGAACTGGCGTTTAAAATAAGCATCAGGCGTCTTCTGCAAACAAAATTTTGGACTATAATAAGCCTTTGCTCTTGCCCGGCAAGGGCTTTTTGTGTGCCTGTGTTTATTCGCAACGCGGACTTCATTCCGCAACTTAGAGTTGTCTAAAACGATAGAGTTCTATGTTACCTGAAGAACAACCCTCTCCCATTATTCACCGCAAGGGCGACCAGAAACCGCCGCGCGACTGGCGTACCTGGCTCTTTGGCCCGCCGCTAGCCACCGCCGATGCCCCGCACCAGACCATCGGCAAGTTCATCGGTCTGGCCGTCTTTGCCTCGGATGCCCTTTCCTCCACCGCCTACGCCTCGCAGGAAATTTTGTTCATCCTGGCGGCGGCCGGGAGCGCGGCTTTCGGCTACGTTTTTCCGCTTTCACTGGTCATCATCGGACTGCTGGTCATTGTCGCCCTGTCCTACGAACAGACCATCCACGCCTACCCGGACGGCGGCGGCTCCTACATCGTCTCGCGCGACAACCTGGGACAGATGGCCGCCCTGGTGGCCGGCGCCGCCCTGCTGACCGATTACATCCTGACGGTGGCCGTTTCGATTTCCTCCGGCGTGGCGCAAATCGTCTCGGCCTTTCCGGGCCTGTTCCAGTACCGCGTCCTGCTGGCGGTTGGCTTCGTCTGGTTCATGACGCTCATCAACCTGCGCGGCGTGAAAGAATCGGGCGCCATCTTTGCCATTCCCACGTACTTCTTCGTCGTCACCATGTTCATCACCGTGGGCGTCGGCCTCTATCGGCATTTCAGCGGCTCGCTCGGACAGGTGATTGACCCGCCCGAAATCGAGGTGGCGCAGACACTGATGACGGTCACTCCCTTCCTGCTTCTGCACGCCTTTTCGAGCGGCACAGCCGCCCTGACCGGCATCGAGGCCATTTCCGACGGCATCACCGCCTTCAAGGAGCCGCGCAGCCGTAACGCCGGCATCACGCTCATCTGGATGGCGGCTATCTTGAGTACGCTCTTTCTGGGTATCTCCTTCCTGGCGGGCAAAATCGGCGCCACCCCCTCCGAGATCGAGACGGTCATCTCGCAGTTGAGCCGCACCGTGTTCAGCCGCGAGAGCGTCTGGTATCTGCTCACTATCAGCGCCACCACCGTCATCCTCATCATGGCCGCCAACACCGCCTTTGCCGACTTTCCGCGGCTAAGTTCCATTGTCGCTCGCGACCGTTTCCTGCCGCGCCAGTTATTCCTGCGCAGCGGACGGCTGGTGTTCTCGTATGGCATCGTCACGCTGGCGCTGGTCGCCTCGCTGCTCATCATCGTCTTCCAGGCCAGCGTCAACCGCCTCATCCCGCTCTACGCGGTGGGCGTATTCATGTCGTTCACCCTGTCGCAGGCCGGCATGGCGCGCCGCTGGTGGAAGATTGGGCATTTGCAGGCCGGCGAAACGCTCAAAGAACGCGGCTCTACCCTGCGGCACGACAAAGCCTGGCTGAGCAAAATGCTCATCAATGGCTTCGGCGCTATCTGTACCTTTGTGGTGATGATTATCTTCGCCGTCACCAAGTTCGTACACGGCGCCTGGGTGGTTCTGATTCTCATCCCGACTGTGATTGCTTTCTTCCTCATCGTCAACCGCCACTACGTGACGCTGGCGCGCCATTTGTCGCTGGAAAATTTCCCCGGCCACCCCAATCGCGGCGGGCGTCACCGCGTCCTGCTGCTGGTCAGCACCGTCCACCGCGGCACGCTGCAGGCGCTGGCATACGCCCAACGTCTCTCGGATGATGTCACTGCCATTCACGTGGCGCTCGAACCGGAAGAGACCGAAAAAGTCCGCCAGAAGTGGCAAATTTGGGGCGAGGGCGTGCGGCTGGTCATCCTGGAGTCGCCCTACCGCATCTTGATGGAGCCGCTGCTGAAATACGTCAGGGAGATTTGCTCCTTGCAGCAGCCCGGCGAGACCTTGAGCATCATCGTGCCGCAATTCATCCCCTCGCGGAAATGGCACGAACTCCTGCACACTAACACCGCCGATGCCCTACGCGAACGGCTGCTCAGCCATCCGGGTATCGTCGTCACCGAAGTCCCGTATCAGGTGGCGTCAGAGGAATGAAGAAGCGCCATTTCAAGGCGCAGCAATGCTCAATGAACTTATCAGCGCATCCAAGAGGGTGAGCGACGGGCTGAATGTGTCGGGCGGCGTGGCATCCAGCCGGGCGGTGATTTGCTGGTAGTAGGCCCCAAAATCGGCGTTGGGGTCTTCGTAACCGGGGAAGGGGATGCCGTCGGCTTGGGCGGGCGCTTCTCCATTCGCTGCCAGGAAAGGCGCACTGGCGGGCAGGATGACGATGATGTAGGTCTGTCCGTCGTGGGTCAAGCCCTGAAAGTGGTAGAACAGTTCATGGTTGTTGACCTGCGCGAACGACTGGGCATATTGCGTCAACATGCGCACGCCGACGCCGTTTTGGAATGGGATGGCTTTGGCTTGCGCAGTGAAGACCGCGCCCGCGTTGAAGAACGGCACGAAGGGGATGTTGTCCTCGCTCAACGGGGCGTTGGGGTCTGCCAGGACGGTTTGCAAACGCAGGATGCTTTCCGCTGCGCCGTTGTTCAGGGCGGCGAAGCCCTGCGCCGGGTAGACGTAAATTTTGGGCTCGTGGAACCTATCTGGCAGGGCATAACCGGTAAACGTCAACTCGGTATGGCCGGGGGTGACGCCCCAGGGTTCTACATTGTCGCCGCTGGCCGGGGGAATCTGTGCGCCGCTCCCGCCCACAGCCAGGCCGGGCGGGATGGTCAGGCTGAGGTTGGCAAATTGAAGCGGCGTGCCAGAAAAGGCTGGCAGGGGCGCAGCTGGCGTTTCGGCGGGCGGAGGATTCTGCTGCGCCTGGGTGGGCAGGAGGCCTTGCATGGTAGCGGCAACGATGGTCTCCAGGCCAGGTTGACCAGGCTGTGAGGGGACGCCAAACGGCGAACAGGCCAGGATGATGGCCAGCGCCAAGGCACCGAACAAAGGGATTTTCTTCATCGCTTCCTCCAGGGGTTATTTTACAGGGACTGTCTTGCCGCCGGTCATGCTTTGCAATTGCGCCGGGGTCAATTGGAAAACGGCTCGGGGCGTGCCGGCAGCGGCCCAGACGACCTGGTATTGCAGCAGGTCTTCGTCCAAATAGGTTTCCATCGGTCGAGCGTGGCCGAGCGGAGGCACGCCGCCAATGGCATAACCGGTCACTTCACGGACGAAATCCGCATCTGCGCGGCCAACGGGTTCGCCGGTGTATTCGGCCAGCCGTTTCTCGTCCACGCGGTTGCTGCCGCTGGTCAACACCAGGATGGGCTTGCCGGTTTCCTGTCCGCGGAAGATGAGCGATTTGACAATTTGCCCGAGCGTACAGCCCACCCGCTCGGCGGCTTCCTGTGCGGTGCGCGTGCTTTCGGCAAACTCAATGACGGTCAAGTCGAAGCCCTGGCTGCGCAGGCTGTCCTGCACTTTTTGGGCAGAAGGGGAGAGGGGAGCGGTCATACGTCAATTATAACGGCAGCAGGCCGAAATCCGCGAATGATGCGCGGTTTTCCATCTTCGTTTGGTATAATACTCGCCGTTGTTAGAATAACCTGAATTCGTGATAAGCCTTCGAACCGTCCCGCGAAGTACCCGCAGGGTGAAGGCTCGATTTTGCCCATGCAATTGCTCTAAAAAGCCTTCGGGACGGTTATCCGATGGCGTTAGAATAGATAATTGGAGGTAGATATGTACATTGACCCGAATACCGGCGGCATGTTGTTCCAGGTGCTGGCGGTCGCTTTTGCCGCAGTCAGCGGCATGTTCCTGGTCTTTTCGCGCCAGATTCGCACCGGTCTGGGGCGACTGCGCCGCATGTTTGGCGGCAAGGCGTCGAAGGAAGAATCTGCGAAGGAAACGCAAGAGAAGTAAGTCCATGCGTGCGCTCCTCTTGGGCTTCGATTCTTTCGACCCTGGCTTGTTCGAGCAATTTGCCGGCCAGGGTCAGTTGCCGAATTTGAGCCGTCTGGCTGGAACAGGCGGCTATTCGCCTTTCAAGGTTTGTTCGCCGCCGCAGACTGAAGTCTCGTGGACCAGCATCGCTACCGGCGCGGACCCGGGCAGCCATGGCATCTTCGATTTCGTGCATCGCAACCCAGAGACGTATGCCCCGTATGTCTCCATCCTGCCCACCCGCAGCGGGGCGCTGGGGACGCAGTTCGTGCCGCCTTACTCGGCCCGCACGCTGTTCAGCGAAGCAGTAGACCAGGGCTATCCGGCCACGGCCTTGTGGTGGCCGGCCATGTTCCCGGCGCGTGCCGATTTGCCGGTGCGCGTCATCCCCGGCCTCGGCACGCCCGATATTCGCGGGCAGTTGGGGCTGGGCAGTTTCTACTGTCAGGAAGACGACCCGCTCAAGCCCGGTCACAAGACGCCGGTAGAGAAATTGACCGGTGGCGCAGGGACGTTTCATGGCGCGTTGAAGGGACCCTTTGTCAAGCAAAAGGGACAGGCCGTAGCGGCCGAGGTCGCTTTCCAGTTGGACATCTTGAACGCCCAAAACGCCCGCTTGAAACTGCCGAACGGCGCCTTCGACTTGACGCCCGGAGGGTGGAGTCCGATTTTGGAAGTGACCTTCAAGGCCGGCTTCATGATGAATGTCCACGCTATCACGCGCGCCATCCTGACTTCCACCGACCCGGTGCGGCTGTATTTCCTGCCGCTGCAAATCCACCCGCTGCACGCCCTCTGGCAATATGCTTCGCCGAAGTCGTTCGTGCGCGAGGCTTGGCAGGCGGCGGGCGCGTTCCTCTCCCTGGGCTGGCCGCAAGATACCACCGGCCTGGAGGATGGCTGCATCTCCGATGAGCAGTTCATCGCCCTGTGCGAGGATATTTTCGCCGCGCGCGAGCGAATCTTGATGCACAATCTGGCGAGTTTCAAGGAAGGTGTGCTGGCTTCCATTTTCGATGACCTGGACCGCATCCAACACATGTTCCGCCGCGACCGCCCCGACGTGGTGCAGGATTGGTATGGCCGCCTCGACCAGTTCGTAGGGCGCGTTACAGCGGCGCTCGAAAAACAGAATGGCAGCAAAGTCAATTTACTGGTCATGTCGGACCATGGCTTTGCCGATTTTCGCTACAAGGTGCATGTCAATCAATGGCTGGTCGAGAACGGTTACCTGGCTTTGCAAGCCGACAAGCCGGAAAAGACGCTTCCCAACGTGGACTGGTCGCGCTCCAAAGCCTATGCCCTCGGCTTGAACAGCGTGTACATCAATCTGGCAGGCCGGGAGCGCCAGGGCATCGTGCCGGTGGAACTGGTCGAGGAGACCGCCAGAGAATTGAAATCCAAACTGGAAGGCTGGAAGGGGCCAGACGGCAGGAACGTCTTCAACCGCGTCTTGCTGCGCCACGAAGCCTTCAGCGGCCCCCTGCTGCGCTTCGGCCCCGACCTGGTGCTGGGCTACGCGCCCGGCTACCGCGCCTCGTCTGAGACCGGCCTCGGCAAATGGGAAGAGACCGTCATCCAGGAGAACACCGACCATTGGGGCGCGGACCATTGCATTGATTCCGATGCGGTGCCGGGCGTCTTGTTTGCCAGCCAGGGCCTGGCCGATTTCCCCAATCCCTCCTTCCGCGACATCCCCCCCATGATTGTCGGAAAATACCTGGATCACAGTGGCGTGACGCCTCCCACCATTTCGGGCGGGGAGAGCCAGCAAGCCATCGAAGAAAGGCTCAAGGGGCTTGGGTATCTTTAAGAATCGGCTGCCCGCCCGTCAAGAGATGCTTGCCGTGCTGGGGGCCGCAATGTTCGTGGTCTTTAGTTGGTCCATTCGGGGCTTCTTGTTCGTCTTTCCCTCGCGGGTGATGTACTTCCGTGCCTGGGAGGTCTTCAGTATTTTCATGTACATGATGGCCTTTGCGCTGGCCGAGAGTTTGCTGGTGATGGGCGGGCTGACCTTGCTCAGCGCGGTCTTGCCTGCCGGCTGGCTGCGACAGGGCTTTGCGTACAAAGGCTTGCTCATCCTGCTGGTGGGGACGGCTGCTGCCATTGGTTACCAGCGCGCTTTGGGAGACGACCTGCCGCCCAAAGAGACCCTCTTGCTGTGGATGGCTGCGCCGCTCTTTCTCCTCCTCGGCCTGCTTGCGCTACCCCATTTTTTTCCCCGCTTGGGGCTTTTTCTCACCTCGCTGGCAGAACGCTTTACCGTCTTTGCCTATCTCTACCTGCCATTGGGTTTCCTGGGGCTGTTGGTGGTGCTGCTCAGAAATATTCTGGCGCTTTAGGATATGGCTGCTTCCTCATCCCTCTCGCGGCGTGACTTCCTGAAACTGGCCGGCCTGGCCTCGCTATCGGCCTTCATGGCGCCTCTTTCGAAAGCGAAACAGACCGTTGGGTCGCCGGCTGAAGCGAAGAACATCCTCATCCTGGTCTTCGATGCCTGGTCAGCGGAACATGTCTCGCTGTATGGCTATCCGCGCCAGACCATGCCCCACCTCGAACGCTTTGCCGAAAACGCCGTCGTCTATCACCGCCACTATTCGGCTGGCACGTTCACTATTCCCGGCACAGCCTCGCTGCTGACCGGCACGCTCCCCTGGACGCACCGCGCCTTCTCGCTGGGCAGCGGCGTCTTGCCAGAGTTGGAAGACAGGCAGGCGTTTGCGCTCCTGGCAAACAGCCATTTGACGCTGGGTTATGCCCAAAACAAATACGCGGACGTTTTCCTGAACCAGTTCCATCGCTCGTTGGATACGCACGTGTCTGCCAGCGCCTTCAATTACGAAGACCGCGCCTTCTATCGCCCCTGGTTCGAGAACGACCCCCAAATTGCCTTTTCTGCCTTCGACGACAACCTGGTGCGCGATCGTGACGGCTACGACGCCTCGCTCTTCCTCGGCCCGCTCCTGCGCTCTCTCCATTTGGCCGAACGCCGCGCCGATCGGTCTTCCCACCGCCTGGCCTACCCGCTGGGGCTGCCCGAAACCGACGCGCGCGAATATTTTTCCCTCGGCGGCGTAGTGGAGGGCGCCATCCGCCTGCTGGAGGGGCTACAAGTGCCGACCTTTGCTTACCTGCACTTCTACCCTCCGCATGACCCTTACAGCCCCACGAAGAAATTCAAGGGTAGTTTCCTCGGACTGAACGTCTGGGAACCGCAAGAGAAGCCCATTCATCCTCTGGCATCGCTCCAAAAAGATTTTGGCGACCTGCTTGCCAAACGCCACATCTACGACGATTACCTTGCCAGTTGGGACGAGACGGTGGCAAAGTTGTTCGACTTCCTGCGCGATTCGGGCCTGTTGGAGACCAGTTACGTCTTCGTCACGTCCGATCATGGCGAGATGTTCGAGCGCGGCGAGTTGGGACACGTCACGCCGCTCATTTACGAACCCCTCATTCACATTCCCCTGCTCGTCTCGCGGCCCGGGCAAAAGGGGCGGGAAGACATCCATGCCTGGACCAGTTCGACCGACCTTCTTCCCACCCTGGCGCATCTGAACGGCTTGCCGCGCCCGGCCTGGGCCGAAGGTCAAATCCTGCCGGGGCTGGGAGGCGCCGAAGACCCCGACCGCAGCCTGTTCACGGTCGAAGCGGCGCGCAATCCATCCTTTGCGCCTCTCTCCCGCGCTTCCATTTCCTTGACCAAGAAGCAACAACGCCTGACGTATTACAATTATCCCGATTATCGGCAATTCGAATTCTACGACCTGGCAGAAGATCCCCAAGAAATGAACGATCTCTACGCTTTACAGCCGGCGGCGGCCCGCCAGATGCAGGACGAGATGCTGCAAGCCCTGGCCGAGGCCGACCGACCCTTCCAAAAGGAATGAGATGACATGGCTTTCCGCTTGTTCAAACGCCGCCCGCCTTCCCCTCCCATTGTGATTGTCTCTGGCCTGCCGCGCTCTGGCACCTCCATGATGATGAAACTGCTCGAAGCCGGCGGCTTGCAAATCATGACCGACAACTTACGCCTGGCCGATGAGGACAACCCCAAAGGCTACTATGAATTGGAGCGCGTCAAAGCCCTGCGCGATGGCGACGATGCCTGGATCAAAGATGCGCCCGGTAAGGTCGTCAAGGTCATCTCCTCGCTGCTGGAATATCTGCCCGCCTCGTACACATACAAAGTCATCTTCATGCGCCGTGACATCAAGGAGATTCTGGCCTCGCAGAAACAGATGCTCCTGCGGCGCGGCGAGCCGGCGGAAGGCGATGACCGCAAGATGGCTGAGAACTTTCAAGAACATCTCAAGCGCGTGCGCGTCTGGCTGGCTAATCAGCCCAACATGGAAGTGCTGTACGTGGACTACAACGCCCTGATGCGCGACCCTGCTCCGCACGTCCAGGCGGTGGCCGACTTCCTCGGCCTTCGAGAGCAGTTGCCCGCTATGCTGGCCGTGCCAGATGCCAGTTTGTATCGGCAAAAGGCTTCCTAACCAGGGGCAACGCCAAGCAAGATCTCTATCGGCAGTCCCCACGAGGCTCTGACGGTTGCGGCTTGCAAGTAGAATCCGGCTTGTTCCAGCCAGGTGCGTGCAGCGATGGGGCGGCAATCCAGCAGCGCCGGCCAGCGCGCATGTCCCCACTCGTACAGGCGGCAGGCCAACGCCTTGCCTTCTGCCATGCAGACGACACCCAGCCTCCCGCCGGGCCTCAACACCCGCCGGCATTCGCCCAATACCAGCGGGATTTCCTCGTCTGCGAATAACTCCAGCGTAAAGGACAAGAAGATCGCATCGAACGAAGCGCGTAGGAATGGCAGATGGGCTGCGTCTCCCTGAAGCATTTGCGCGCCTCTTCCCCGGCCCTCGACTTGTTGCCGTTTCCGGGCTTGTGCAATCATCCCTTGCGATAGTTCCACCCCCGCCGTAAGACCGGCGTCTCCCGTTCGTTGCGCCAGCGCCGCCAGCGCGTGACCAGTTCCGAAGCCGATTTCCAGCGCTCGTTCCCCTTCCTTTACGGCCAACATTTGCAAACCGAGTTCGGTGAAAGCCTTCTCATTGCTTGCCAGGCGGTCGTACCAGCGGGACAGGCGGTCGTAGTTCTTTTGCGTTTGCTCTCTCGTGATCTTCACATTTTTCCTTTTGGAACATTTTTCTGCTGTATACTTTGACAATGTCACATTTTCGCATAGTTGTCATTGCGAGGAGCGTTCTTTGCGACGAAGCAATCTCCTGGCAGACCGGGAGACTGCTTCGCTATCGCTCGCAGTGACAAAAAACTTAACGCGCCATCGGTCATTTTCTGGAGTGACATGTGCTAAAACTCAAACTCGCCCTGGCTGTTTTCATCAGTATTTTACCCATGAATTTCTTGCGCTTGGTGGGTTACCGCTTGCTGGGTTACAAGGTGAGCGGGCGCATCGGTTTTGGGACGGTGATCGCGGTTTCAGAAGCCCACCTCGAAACGTGCAAGATTGGCCTGTTCAACCTGTTCATCGGGCCAATGAAAGTGGAAATAGGCCACGACGCCCGCATCGAAAACCTCAACGCCTTTTCTTGCGGATTTTGGACCATGCAAGAGCAATACCGAGAGCAGCGGTATGCCCGCTCCTTGCACATTGGCGCCAATACCCTCATCACCTCTGGGCATTATTTCGACCTGGCCGGTTCATTCGTCCTCGGCGAGGGTTCGTGGATTGCCGGCCTCGGTTCCCAGTTTTGGACGCATGGCGCGGGCGTGACCGATCGCGACATTCGGATTGGACGCGATTGCTACATCGGCAGCGCCGTCCGTTTTGCGCCCGGCTCGGCGGTGGGAGACCATACGATGGTGGCCCTGGGCAGCGTGGTGACGAAGAAATTTACCGACAGCCGCCTCCTGATTGGCGGAGTGCCGGCTTCGGTATTGAAACAGAACGTTGATTGGCGCAAGCGGGCGTAGCGTTACAAGGAACGTTCGATTTGGAAGGGGATTTCCCCGTCTGGCTGTTCGTCGAACTGCCGGGCTGCCAGATGACCGGAAAAGACGGCCTGAGCAATGATGTTGGGCGCTTCAGCGTCGCCGATGAGACGCAGGGATTTCAATTTCCCTTCTCGCAACGCAGGCTGGAGTTCGTAGTACAGGCTGTCGTTGGAGAGACGGTCGGTGAGCAAGACGACCGCTTCGCGGGGGAGCAGAGTAGACTCGCCGCTCAAGGCATGGGTCAAGGTAACGGAAGCCGGCTGAATGTCGGAAAGAAACGTTTGGGGAAGTAGTTCGACGCCCAGTTTCATCAATCTGGCCTGAATTTTGGATTGTTCGAGCGTGAATTGCGTCCAGTAAGAGACCAGCGGCGCCGGCGTGACCAGGGTCACTTGGCAGCCGTTTTGCGCCAGCAGTTCGGCCAGCACGCCGCCCAAGTAAAAATGGTCGTCGTCGTACAGGATGACGCGGCCAGCGGGCAGGCGGCCGTCCATCAGGTCGTCGGGGGTGAAGACGCCGGGCAGTTCATGGCCGGGGATGGGATGCTGAATGCTGCGGCCGCGGCCATCGCGGCGGTAGACAGCGCCGGTCGCCAGGATGACGTGTGAAAAGCCGCTTTCCAGGATGTCGTTGGCGGTCATTGGGCTGGAGGGATAGCAGGCGACGTTGGGCAGTTTGGACAGGCGGTTCAGGCGCCAGTCTATCACGCGCCGCCACTCAGACAGGCCCGGCAAAGCCGCCTCGCGCAGCACGCGCCCGCCCAACTCGCGGCGGGCCTCCAGCAGGGTGACAGCGTAACCGCGCGCGCCCAGCGAGACGGCGCATTCCAGCCCGGCCGGCCCGGCGCCTACGATCAGGATTTCGGCTGTACTCTTTTTGGGAGCAATGCTTTCGGGATGCCAGCCGCGCCGCCATTCCTCACCCATGGTAGGGTTTTGGGTGCAGCGGATGGGGACGAAGCGTGTGTCGCCAGTGACGCAGATGTTACAGCCAATGCACTCGCGGATTTCGTCCAGGCGGCCTGTTTTGATTTTGTTGGGCAGAAAGGGATCGGCAATGGATGGGCGCGCCGCGCCAATCAGGTCTAGCACGCCGCGCCGGATGGCCGAGACCATCGAGTCGGGCGAGGTGTAGCGTCCCACCCCCACCACCGGCTTGCTGGTAAGCGATTTGACGAAGGCGATGTACTTTTCCTGGTAGCCTTCTTTCTCGAAGCGCGAGGTGGCCGAGTCGTTGTTCCAGGCGCTCAGGTTCACGTCCCACAGGTCGGGCAGTTCGGCCAGCATGGCGATGATGTCATGTCCCTCGCCCTGATGGGTGAGGCCGTCTTCGCCCAGCAGTTCTTCCACGGCCAAACGCGCTGCCACTGCGCAGGTATCGCCGACGGCTTCTTTGGTATCTTCCAGCAGTTCGCGGAACAGGCGCACGCGGTTTGCAAGCGAGCCGCCGTATTCGTCGGTGCGGTCGTTGTAGCGGCGCGACAGGAAATGCGCGGCGGTGCTTAAGTTGTGGCCGGCGTATACGTAGATGATGTCGAAGCCGGCGCGTTTGGCGCGCAGGGCGGCAGTACGATGCCAACGCCGCAGGTTACGGATGTCTTCCTTGTCCATGCGGCGGGTCTGCACGGGGTCGAAGCCGGTGCCGCCTAGCGTTCCTATCGAAGTCGGGCCAAGCGGCGCCAAGCGCGTGTACAGGTTGTTGGCATCCAACCCGTTATGGGCCAGTTCGATGCCCGCCAGCGCGCCGTGACGATGTACTGCTTCGGCCATGAGCGCCAGGGCGGGCAGGTCGTCGTCGCTCCACAGGCGGCCCTCGAAGTACGGCGACAGGTCGCTGGTGGGATGGATTTCCACTTCCTCGGTGCAAACTACGCCCCAACCGCCCTCGGCTTTGATGCCGCGCATGGCAGCCAGAGCGCGCGGCATTCGGTAGCCGAAGCCGTTACAATGCGGCACCTGGTAGAAACGGTTGGGGGCCGTCAGCGGTCCAATGCGAATCGGCTCGAAGAGGATGTCGTAGGGAGAGGCCATGGCAGAATATTCCTTTCAACATTAAAGTAATCGTATATTGGAATGAATCTATCAACGCCAGTCGGGATAACCGTCCCGAAGGCTTTTTAGAGCAGTTGTATGCGCAAAATCGAGCCTGCGGGACGGTTCGAAGGCTTATCCCGAATTCAGGTTAAATAACAGCAGCACAACGTCGGTCGAGTTGCGGCTTGCCTTGCTATGGGTCTTGCTATCGCTGTTCCTCCCCCCTATTGTAGCCGCTGATAGCCGCCGCCGACCGTTGGAAATCATTAAAGGATAAGGAATTTCCGCCTTGCCTGAGGAGGAAGGAAAGACGAAAGAGGCTGTCCGTTCTATTTCGTCTTTCTGGTTCTTCCGTTTCTGGGGGGATTCGTCCACAAGATTTGGTTTATGCGCGGCCTCCAGCCGCAACCAAACTGGTGTTGCGCCGCAGGTCCCTGGGCAAACGACAGCCTGTCCTGGTGGGTGTCCAGGGGGCAGGCAACTGCGGCGCGAACAAGATTTGTGCAGACAATACAAATGTTCGACGGTAATACTATGCCGGCTTCGAGATTTACCCGCCATTGACTGCCGAAAAGACCCGCACCTGGTCGCTGTCGGAGACAACCGCCGTCTCAGTCTCGACCAACTCGCCGTTGACGGCGGCCAGGGCCACTTCGGGCAAGGGAAGTCCCAGCCGCGCCAAAACCTCCCGCAGCGGGGTCGGCTCGCTAAGGGAGATTTCCAGGGTGTGCTTGCGCCCCGGCATGTAAAAGGTGAGATGTCCTCCAGCGTAGAGTTTCATGAGAGCATCGGAATCGCCCACTCCAGCCCCAACTGGCGCAATTTTTCGGGGGTGGGAATGCCAGTTTGGG
>DAOUCM010000099.1:0-6642 GCA_034431895.1 Anaerolineales bacterium | reverse complement strand
CACACCACCATCCAGTTCGAGTGCGCCGCCTGCGGGCAGGGAGAGAATTTGACGGTGGCATCCTCAGCGAATCCATAGCAAATCACATCCAGTTTGTGATGTATGTCACATTGAAATTATCCCTTAAATGTTGTATATTACATTCAAAAGAATGAATATGATGGACAAGGCTGCTATGTCGTTTCAAAACGGGCTACGCGTGCAAGTGGATGACGCAGGCAGGATCACCCTCCCGCCCGAAGTGGGGGCGCGTCTTGGTCTGACCAAGGGGACGGAGTTCCTGCTCGAAGAGACGCATCACGCGCTGACCCTGCGCCGCACCTTCTCCCAGCCTGCCAAAATCTACATCGAGCCGACCAGCCGCTGTAACCTGGCTTGCCGCATGTGTATTCGCCACTCGTGGGAGGAGAAGCAGGGACACATGTCCGAGGCGACCTTCCAGCGGTTGATGGAATCCATCGCCGCGCTGCCCGAAAAACCTGTCATCGTCTTTGGCGGATTTGGCGAGCCGCTCTTTCATCCGAACATCCGTGAGATGGTGCGGCAGGCGAAGGAGACCGCCTCGCGCGTGGAGTTGATCACCAACGGGACTTTGTTCACCGAAGAACTGGCGCAGGAATTCATCCGCCTCGGGCTGGACCTGGTCTGGTTCTCGCTTGACCGACTCCATGCCGACGCCTACGCCAATGGCGCCAACCCCGTCACAAACATCGAGAAATTGAATTACCTGCGCTATGTGGAAAACGCCTGCCTGCCCGAAACGGGAATCGTCTTTGTAGCGGCACGCTCCAATGTGAACGAACTGCCCAATCTCCTGCGGGCTGCCAGCCGTTACGGGATTTCGCATTACATGGTGACCAACGTTCTGCCGTATACGGCGGAAATGTGCGAGGAGATGCTTTACACGCGTGCGCTGGACGCGATGGAAAGCCAGCCCTCCATGTGGTCGCCCGAAGTTCTGCTGCCGCGCATGGACTGGAACGAGGATACGCTCATGCCGCTCTACCAGACCTTGCGCGCCCAAAACAACGCGCAGATCAACGGGGTGCGGCTGACTCCCGCCGAGGGCAGGTGTCCGTTCATCGAAACGGGAGCCGCCGCGGTGTCCTGGGATGGAGCGGTGAGTCCCTGCCTGGCGTTGATGCACAGTCACGTCAGTTATCTGTATGACAGGCCGCGCACAGTCAGCCGTTATGTCGTCGGCAACATCAACGAGGCGGCGCTGTCTGAAATCTGGAACGAGGCGAATCATCTCGCCTTCCGTCAGCGCGTGCATGAATTTGACTTTTCGCCCTGTACGTTGTGCGGCGGCTGTGACATGGCCGAAGCCAACCAGGAAGATTGTTTCGGTAATACCTTCCCCACCTGCGGCGGATGCCTGTGGGCGTGGGGAGTGATTCAATGTCCGTAGTCCCTCACCCTATCCCTCTCCCAAAGGGAGATGGGACTCCCTTCCCCTTGTGGGGGAAGGGCAGGGGATGAGGGACCCAATCAGGAGGTTCGTTGTGAACGTTTCAGCGTTTCTTTTGTCTCTTCTCAATGGCGGACTTGGCAATCTTGCCGCCTATCTCGCCGCGCACGTTTTGCTTTGCCTGTTGCCTGCCTTTTATATTGCGGGGGCAATGACGGCGCTCATCCCAAAGGAATCGGTGACGCGCTTTTTGGGGCGCAATACCCCCAAATGGATTGCCTACCCCGCCGCAGCATTGGCGGGATCCGTGCTGGCGGTTTGCTCGTGTACCATCGTGCCGCTCTTCGCGGGGATTTACAAGAAGGGCGCGGGGATTGGTCCCGCCATCACCTTCCTGTTCTTTGCGCCTGCCGCCAACATCTTGGCGCTGGTCTATACGGGCGGCGTTATCGGCGTGGACCTGGCGTTTGCCCGCCTGTTCCTCTCGCTGGTGTTCGGCATCGGCATTGGCATGATTATGGCGCTCATCTTCTCGCGCGAAGACATTGCCCACGATAAAGAAACCGACGCCATGTTCGCGGGTCAGGGGGGGATGCGCCGCGCCGCGCTGGTCTTCCTGCTGATTCTGGTCGCCTTGCTGCTGGCTGGGACGTTCAAAATCGGCTTGCTGACCAACTCCTACGGGCAGGTCACGCTGCCCATCGCGGGCATGGATCGCTTCCAGGACTTCCTCTACCGTCTAGTCCCCTACGATGCCAGCAAGGGACAGGAGGGCGTCACCGCCCAGGGCGCCATCCTCATCGGCTTGCTCGTTCTCATTGGGCTGGCTTCGTGGAAAGGTCTCGATAACATCCATGAGGGCTTCACCGCCTGGACGTGGATTGCCATGGGGCTGGTCGGCTTGACCCTGCTCACCGCCGCGGTCGGCATGTCGCCGCACGCGGGCGGGCTGGACGTGCAATTCACGGGGCGTTTCTTCGGCGTCCTCATCGCCATCGGCGCGTTGGTCTGGCTGATGTTCAAAGGCCTGAGCGAAGACGAACTGCGTGACTGGCTGTGGGAATCGTGGCGCTTTGTCAAGCAGATTTTCCCCCTGCTGGTCGCGGGTGTGTTCGCGGTCGGTGTGATTCGCGTCCTCATCCAGCCCGAATGGATCGAGACGCTGGCGGGCAGCAACACCATCCTGGGCAACCTGGCGGGCGTCATCTTCGGCGTCTTCATGTACTTCCCCACGCTGGTCGAAGTGCCGATTGCCAACATGTTCCTCAGCCTGGGTATGCACCGCGGTCCCCTGCTGGCATACCTGATGGCGGACCCCGAACTCAGCCTGCAAAGTATTCTGATGATTTCGGTCATCATCGGGCGGCTCAAAGCCTGGACATACGTCGGCTGGGTGGCGCTTTTCAGCACGCTGGCGGGTCTCATCTACGGCGCATGGGTGGACGGCACAAGTATCGGGGTAGTGACGCTTTACCTGGTCATCTTCCTGGCCCTGCTTTCGGGCTCGCTGTGGTTCGTCAACCGCCGCAACGAACAAAGAACTGCAACGCTTCCTGCCGACTAATCACTACTCACTAATCACTACTCACTACTCACTACTCTCTTCACACAAGGAGTTTCCCATGCTTACCATCAAAGTTCTCGGCTCTGGTTGTGCCAACTGCAAACGCGTCGAACAGATTGCCCAAAAGGTTGTTGCCGAAATGGGCTTTCAGGCGCAGATTGTCAAAGTTACCGACTACAAAGACATCATGGCATACAACGTTCTGTCCACGCCTGGGCTGGTCATTAACGAAAAACTGGTCTGCGCGGGACGCATCCCCACGCCTGCCGAAGTAACCACCTGGCTGGCAGACGCAGCCATGCAGGCTTCCTGAGAAACCACAGCCCGCGTTTGAAGAGCAACCTGTCTGCGCCAAAATATATTCAATTCATTGAATAAAAATGGCGCAGTTGAGAAAGGTTCTTGATGAGAGATTATCGCAAGCAGGCGAAGATTTTACAAGCCATGTCGCATCCCGTCCGCTTGCAGATTCTGGAAATCCTGGCGCGTGGTCCCGCCTGCGTGTGCGACCTGATGTTCCAGACGCGCCAGCGCCAGGCGTACATCTCCCAACATCTCATGCTGCTCCGTCAGACAGGCCTGGTCAAAAGTACGCGGCTGGGCGTGAAAAGCCAATACGAACTTGCCCAGCCTGAAATCACAAAGAACATGCTGAAATGCGTCTTGCAAAATCAGCAGTGTGAAAGTTCAAAACAAGGAGAAACTAAAATGTCCACAACACCCACCCCCGCCGCTCAATGGCACGGCATTCCGCGCGAGCAAATTAATTGGCACCCCACTCTCGTTGCTGAACGCTGTATCGGCTGTGGTATCTGCGCCACCTCCTGCGGAAAAAATGTCTATGCCTTCGACTACACAGCCAACCTCCCCGTTGTTGTTGCGCCGCAAGCCTGCATGGTCGGCTGTACCACCTGCGCCACCACCTGCCCCGAAGACGCACTCGAATTCCCGTCCCAGGGCTACGTGCGCCAGATCATCAAGAAAAACAAGATTATCACACAAGCCAAGAACATGCTGCGCGCCGACCCCGAAAAATACGATGTCAAGAAACGCGCGCTTGTGGCGGGATAAGCCATGAAGCAACTCCTGGCATTTGCTGAGTTCGTCCGCAAACAATATCAGGGCATCATCATCGGTGCGGTGTTGTTGGGATTACTGTTGGGGTTATGGACATCCGCCCCTGGCAAGGCGCTTCAAACGTACTCACAAGCGCTGACCTTCCTGATGATTTTGTTCATCAGCCTGACCATCACCCCGCGCCAGTTTGCCCTGGTGACTCGTCAGCCGCTGGCGGTTCTCAGCGGACTGCTGCTCAACTTTGCGTTCATGCCGCTGCTCTGCTGGGGGTTGGCGCGGCTGTTGGTGAACGATTCCCAACTGGCAGTTGGCGTCATTTTGGTGGGAGTCGTTCCCTGCGCGGGCATGGCGGCTGTTTGGACGGCGCTCCTGAAAGGCGACGTTCCACTCGGCATGGCAATCAACGCGCTGACGATGGCTCTGGCTCCTTTTCTCATTCCACCCTTGATGGTGCTACTGGCTGGTTCGAGCGTCGCCGTCAATCCCTGGGGAATGTTCCAGCAATTGGCTGTCATCCTGTTGATTCCGCTGGCATTGGGAATCACGCTCCGCTGGCTGGCTGACCGTTTCTGGGATTCAAAACCCTACCTGCCGCTCATGCCTGCGCTCTCGGCGCTGACCGCCGTCCTGCTGATGTTTGCCATCTGCAATGTCAACGTGCCGATGATCCGCGAGCGCTGGTCTCTGGTTCCATCGCTTCTGGGCGCGGTGATACTCATCTTCCCGCTGGGATTTCTGATCCCTCACTGGCTCGGACGTTACGCATTCAACTGGGAACAACGCATCGCAGTCACGTATTCTTCAGGCATGAAAAACCTGCCCATCGCCGTGGGACTGGCGTTTGCAAGTTTTCCTAAACTGGTTGGGTTGCCAGTCGCCCTCGCCATGATCCTGCAAATGCTGACTGCCAGCCTGTTCTACCGCTATCTGAATCGTCAGACCGCCAAACGGGAGACAGCAAGGATCGCTTCATAAAGGAATTTTCAGATGAGCCTGATTGCTCCATTGCTCCAAACCCCGCACACCTTCGCCGTGGTGGGCGTCTCGCAAGACCCGTCCAAGTACGGATACGAACTCTTCGAGACGCTCACGCGGCACGGGCATACCGTCCTGCCCATCAACCCGAAATACGCGGCGATAGACGGCGTGACCTGTTACCCGTCCCTGCCCGACCTGCCGCACAATCCCGATGTGGTCGTGACCGCTGCCCCGTCCGCCGCCAGCGCAAAAATCGCCGAGACTTGCGCCGCGCTGGGAATTCCCTTCTTCTGGATGCCGCCTGGCACCGAATCCGACGCCGCGCTAGAAATCTGCAAACAAAACAACGTGACCGCCATCCACGGGTTTTGTCCCGTGTTTGTGCTGAAATTGCCCAACGAGCGTTGGGCAGAATTGCCATAGAGGAAAAATCATGAGCGGTAAAGTCATTCAAACGTTGCGCACCAGTCCGTTGGCGCACTTCTTGAGCGAAGCCGAGCTACGAATGCTGGCAGGTTGCGGACAAGTCCACGAGTATGCTGCGGGACAGGATATCGTTTCCGCCGACGGTCAGGACGAACGCCTGTTCCTGTTGCGGGAAGGTAAAGTGGATTTGTATTTGACCATTCTCACGGCAACGCGGCAATGTAGCGGAGACGCCCATGTCGAGTTGAGCGCGGCGGGCGAACCCTTCGGCTGGGCGGCTTGGATGCGGGCTGACCGCGTGGGCATATCTGCCCGCGCTTTGGAAGCAACATCCCTGGTTGTATTCGACCTTCGGCGGCTGGGAGACAGCGAAATCTTCCGCAAGATAAGCATTCGCATGTTGGAACTCCTGTACGCCCGCCTGCAGGAATACGGCATCTGTCCGCCCAACGTACAGGCACTCTTGAAATTCAAACGGATGCTGGAAGGAGTAGGAGCGTCATGAGCCAGGTTTGGGTCAAAGCAGGGCAATGCAACCAGGAAACGAGCATCGAAGCGCGCCGCTCGGATATGACGCACGTGATCATTGAGTTCGTCACCACCTGCGAACACATCCAGAAACTGGCGGATGAATTGAAGTCGCTCGACATCGCGCGTGAGATGAGCGTCAAACTGCTGGAGACGGAAGTGTATCGCCTGGCGAACGAACATGTCTGCCGCAACAGTTGCATCGTGCCAGCCGCCATTCTCAAAGCGCTGGAAGTGGAAGCCAACATCTTCCCGCCTGCCGAAAGCCAGATCGTTTTTCTGGAACCAGGCAATTAAAAATCTATTCGAGAGGAATCCATGAGTACACCATCTACAAAAATTGACCTGCCCATCCTGTCCATGACAGGAGACGCCAAAGTCGTCCAGGCCGCGCAATCGCTGGGCAAACTGCTGGCGGAAACGCCCGAATATCAAACCTTCCTGCAGGCCCTCAAAGATATCAATCACGATCTCGAGGTGCAGAAACTCTCGGCCAAAATCCGCGAACACGACAACGCCCTGCAATGGGGGCGCGGCGACGTGCTGGAACATCAGGGCGAGATGACAACTCTGCAAGCCCAAATGGAGTCCATGCCGCTCGTGCAGACCTATCACGCCGCCGAACAGGCTTTCATACACCTGTGCCGCGAAATTGACG
>DAOUCM010000098.1:0-17016 GCA_034431895.1 Anaerolineales bacterium | reverse complement strand
CGGATTGGGTGAAACGGTCTTTGAACCGTTTGCCGCCACTCTCAACCATGCCGCTGCCGATTACCCAACCATCTGCACGCATATCGAGATAGTACATGCGATGTTGGTTGTTGGTGAAATAGCTTGCTTGTTTGAGCAAATCTTCTTGGACGGTGGGCTTTTGCTTTGCCAAGTCGGTGATGGACTGTGCCACACGGTTGGCCTGACCTTGAAAAAGCGGTAATTCCTGTTGCTTGAACCAACGCTGGGCTTCGGCAGAACCTTCGCCAAAGGCTAGATGGGCAGCAGCGGCCAAATGTTCGCTGGCATGATACCAATCCACCAACTGGTGCGCATCGTAGAAGTAGTCGCCTACCAGGTTCCAGATCCAGAGCGCACCATCACCAACCACCTGCGTGTCCACAGCCTGATGCCAGCGTCGCCGTTTGGCTTCACACCACATTTTCTTACCGAATGCTTCAGGCCCACCCAAATGACTGACATAGCTGATGTGACGGGCGTGTGCCAATTCATCCCACTCCATCGTGTGTGGATCGAGCATCGCCGCCAACTCTATGTCAAAGAAACACCCTACCTTCAACTCTTTCCACCCTTCTTCTCGTATGTAGATCATTGTACCGTCCATTGAAGCGCCCAATCGTCCAATCGCTTCCGCTTTCTTGCCAGTCGCCGTGCTTTCGATCACCTCGTTGGCTTCTTTCTCTTCCTTTGCTTCCACCTTCTTCAGCCCTTCGCCCCATTTCTGCGTCAGTCGCCAAACACTACTGACCGAAATCTCCACTTGTGCCAATTCTTGCAACGCTTCCGTTGCCTCTTCATAACTCAACTTCGCACTATACTTCACCGCTTTCTCGGCTACCCCTTCACTCCAATGCTTATCGTTCAACCTCAATTGCTCATCTAGGGGGAAAAAAACTCTCCCGGCATTCCGCACAGTAGTAGTGGCCTCGCTCTACCTCCAATCTACCTGCTCGACTTTCCACTTGGGTCGCTTTCTCACCTTTGTAGCGCATCTCTCTCCCGCACTTGGGACATGCCGGCCCAGGCACCGGTCGCCGTTCTTCCTGTTCTTCCACTGCCATTTGCGCTATCTCTTGTCCTATTTCCTTGCGCAATCTCAAGGCAATCTCTTCAATCTGCTTCAAGTCTGGCCGCAGATGATTGGTTTCCCACGCCAGGTATTCGTCAATCACCTCCTCCGCTTTGGCTCGCAGGCGCGCTCGTTTCTCTTCTATGCTCTTCTTCATGGCTACCTCCTTTGTTCTAGCACTATTTTCTCACCTTCCTCGCCCCAAAACTGAAATACACCCTATCGTCCCTGCCGATGATAATGGTCGTTTATTACCTGGACGTAAAGAAACGCATGAGGGCGCACCAATTCGCCGAAGGTGCGTGTCCCACATCGTACTCGCAGAGTATTCGTTCACTTATCGGAAAGCGGGTAAAATAAAGACAGGAGCATAATCATGAAGAACCTGAAACGAATCACCTTCGATCCCAACATCATGGGCGGCAAGCCTACCATTCGCGGTTTGCGCGTGACAGTGGGAACAATTATCGGTCTCATCGCGGCAGGACATGATACGAAAGAGATTCTCGAGGCTTATCCATACCTGGAAGAGGAGGATATCCGCGAGGCTCTCCGCTACGCCGCCTGGCGCGTGGAAGAAATGGAATTGCCGTTGGCGGCCGCATGAAGATTCTCGTTGACATGAACCTTTCGCCCGATTGGGTAAAGGTTTTGGAAGGCGCAGGATGGGAATCGGCACACTGGTCAACCGTGGGAGATATGCGCGCCCCAGACGAGGAGATCATGGCATGGGCGCGGGAAAACGGCTATATCGTCTTCACCCACGATCTTGATTTCGGCGTCTTACTTGCCCTAACTCGCGCCGAAAGCCCCAGTGTGATCCAAGTCCGCACGCAGGATGTGTTTCCAGAAGTTTTAGGCAATCGGTTGGTCAAGGTCTTACGGGAATACGAATCTGTTTTGGAGAAAGGCGCGTTGCTGACAGTTGATGAAGGGAAATCAAGAATCAGGGTGTTACCGTTCGGATAAAGGAGTATGTGCATTTCAACCCAAAAGGCGGCTGTCACGCCGCCTTTTTGATTTCATTACTTCCCTGACTAACCTGAATTCGGGATAAGCCTTTGAACCGTCCCGAAGGCTCGATTTTGCCCATACAATTGCTCTAAAAAGCCTTCGGAACGGTTATCCCGAACTGACGTTAAGCAGTTGCTTGCCTCCTGAACACCCGTCAGGACAGGCTGGAGGCCGCGCTATAGTATTGCTCTGCAGAATCTATCACGTTTGTGAAGATTTTGTGGCATGGCATTCATGCCGTCTTGGGTTGCAAGATAAATCCCGCGCTACGGATCTATGAGTAAGGATAGGGGTACCCTGTTTTCATGTATAATCTCAACCATGAGCGAAATCTTCCAGAAAATTCTCGAACTCATCGCACAGAACCAAGTCCAGATTTCCGCTCATGGGTATGATGAAATGGCCGACAATAGCATCCTTGTCCGTGATGTGCTGGCGGGTATTTCAAAGGCCATCGTCGTCGAAGAGTATCCCGACTACGCCAAGGGTCCCTGTGTATTGGTCTTGCAACACGATGATCAAAACAAACCCATTCACATACTCTGGGGTATCCCCAAAAACGCGGCCTTGCCCGCTGTACTGGTAACCGCCTACCGACCTGACCCTGGCCGTTGGTCCGAGGATTTTACAAGGAGAAAGAAATGACAAAAAAACAGACAACCAAATTGATTCACTTTGGCAACTACGTTGCCGAAGTAGATGTAGAACTGGTGTACACAGACGATGAATGGTCACCCTACCTATCAGTGAGCGATGCGATGAAGCTCGATGATGTCCGCGAGGCGCTTCAACAAGAGGACTTTGTGACCGCAACCAGATTAGCCCGCGTTTACCGACTCTCCCCATTGGTTGTGTAAAATACACTTCTGCAAATCTTGTAGCCCAATGGTATTCGGGCTATATTCGAGAAAATCTTCCTTCATTCGTATTCCTGGCGATCACCTCTTCCAGCGTCTCACCTTCAACGCCTTTGCCCGTGCGGCGAGGACATCCGTGCTGCCCTTGCGTTTGCCCGTCTCGATCTGGGAGAGGTAGGGCGTGCTGATTCCCGCCGCGTCCGCGCCCCTCACCCAAAACCTCCGCTTCTCTGTTGTATAATTAAGGCATGGCTCAATCAACTTCGCGTTCAAGCGATCCCCGATCGAAGCCCGCGCTCAAGCGCACAGGGATTGGCGATTCCAATAAGCGCTTCGCCGACCTCGAACAGAAGATCACCCCATTGTTGAAGCCATACGTCAAGCGAATCTCTGTCTTCGGCTCATACGCGCGCGGCGAGGAGACCGCCGAAAGCGATATTGACCTGCTGGTGGCACTCAAACCGTCCCATTTGCGGCCCGCGCTTGGGTTGTTCGAGGTCATACGGCTGGAACAGGAACTGAAAAAGGAATTGGGCCGCGAGGTGGATTTGGTGACGGAGGAGGGTCTCAATCCGCGGCGCAAGCCATACATCGAAAAAGACAGGGTGGTTTTATATGAAGAGAGAATTTGACCTCACCTATCTCGGTGATATTCTGGACGCTATCAAGTGGATCGAAAGTTACCTACACGGTGTGGATAAGGAAGACTTCCTTGAAAACCACATGATGCAGGATGCGGTCATGCACCAGATCGAGATTATCGGCGAGGCGTCGAACAATGTCTTGAATTCCAGGAGAAACATCCCGAACTTCCGTGGACGTTCATGCGGGCGATTCGGAACAAAATTATCCACGATTATCGAGAGGTCAACTTGACCATCATCTGGGATACTGTCAAGAACGATTTGCCTCCTTTGAAGAAGCAGGTCAAGAAATTGATCGGGGAGTAGATGATCGAATAATTCAAACAAAAAGGCGGCTGTCACGCCGCCTTTTTGATTCTGGGGAGAGACCGCCCACGAATTTGGTTCACAAGTAAATGAATGGAGACGCGCCAGACTTGGACAGGATTTTTGCCCTCCATCAGCGCGTAAACCACCTCGGCGGGCATCAATTCATCTTCGCCATGTTCAAATGCGGCCTTTGCCGCGTCGTAATCGCAAATATTTTCCAATTCCTCGGCTCGTTTGCGTGGAGCAACCTTCAATGCCAATAATCTCTTGCTTCCCACTTATTTCAACACACAGGGTAACATAGCAGTCAAAGTGGTGCATGATAGTAAGGATAACCGTCCCGAAGGCTTTTGAGAGCAATTGTAGGGGCAAAATCGAACCTTCGGGACGGTTCGAAGGCTTACCCCGAATTCAGTTAAAAAAAGACCCCGCAAGATTTCCCGCGAGGTCTCACCGAACATCGAAAACTGATCACTGAACACTGAAAATTGGCTTACGTTCCCTCTTCCCACGAGTTCAAATACTTCACCTGTTCCTCGGTCAAAGTATCAATTGTCACGCCCATTGCGGCGAGTTTCAGGCGGGCAATTTCAGCGTCAATTTCCGCTGGCACAGAATATACGCGCTTTTCCAACTTGTCGGCATTCTTGACCATATACTCGGCTGCCAGCGCCTGGTTAGCAAAGGACATGTCCATCACCGAAGCCGGATGTCCCTCGGCAGAGGCCAGGTTGATGAGGCGGCCCTCGCCCAAAATGTTGATTTTTCGGCCATCCTCCGTCTCATACTGTTCCACGAACGGGCGCACCAGTTTCGGCTTACCCTTTGCCATTTGCACCAGCGCGGGGATGTTGATTTCTACATTGAAGTGGCCAGAGTTGGCAACAATGGCGCCATCCTTCATGACCTCGAAGTGGCGGCGGTCAATGACGTTGATGTCGCCGGTCACAGTGCAGAAGATATCGCCAATTTTGGCGGCCTCTTCCATGGGCATCACTTCATAGCCATCCATGACGGCTTCGAGCGCCTTGAGCGGATCCACTTCGGTGACAATGACCAGCGCGCCCATGCCGCGCGCCCGCATTGCCAAGCCGCGTCCACACCAGCCATAACCGGCCACAACGAAGCGCTTGCCGGCCAGCAAGACATTCGTCGCTCGAATGATACCGTCAATGGTGGACTGCCCTGTGCCGTAGCGATTGTCGAAGAAGTGCTTGGTCATGGCATCGTTGACCGCCACGACAGGGAAATTGAGCATTCTGTCGGCAGCCATGGCGCGCAGGCGGATGACGCCGGTGGTGGTCTCTTCTGTTCCGCCAATGACGTTGGGCAATAGTTCGCGGCGTTCCTTGTGCAGGGTGCTGACCAAATCGGCGCCGTCGTCCATGGTCATGTGCGGCTTGTGATCGAGAGCGGCGGCAATATGCTTGTAGTAAGTGGCGTTGTCCTCGCCTTTGATAGCAAAAGTTGGCACCTCATAGCGGTTGACCAGCGCAGCAGCCACGTCATCTTGCGTGGAAAGCGGATTGGAGGCAGTCAGGACCAAATCGGCGCCGCCGGCGACCAGTGTGCGTGCCAGATTGGCCGTCTCAGTGGTCACATGCAAACAAGCCGAGAGACGAACGCCCTTGAGTGGCTTTTCTTTTTCGAAACGCTCGCGAATCAAGCGCAAGACGGGCATCTCGCGCTCGGCCCATTCGATGCGCCGCACGCCGCCCTCGGCCAGGTTGATATCTTTTATATCGTAATTGCTCATTTCAACTCCTTAGAGATTAGAGAACAGATGAGTAGAGATTAGAGAACAGATGAGTAGAGATTAGTGAGTTTTCGCCTTGACGCCGAACTGCTCTCTATTCCCTACTCTCTAATATCTGATCCAACTTCCCCTCATCGTCGAAATGCTCGCGAAAGCGAGCAACAAACTCAGCGGGGGTGTAATAATGGTTCTGCGTACCTTGCTGCTCCAGGCAATAGACCGCCGCCAGCGAGCCGATCTGACCGCACAGTTTCCAATCGAAGCCGCGCGCATAGCCAGCCAGAAAACCGCCGCGGAAGGCGTCGCCCACGCCGGTAGGGTCAACGACTTTGCGCTCTGGCACGGTCGGGATATGATGCTCCTCGCCATTCGTGTACAAAGTAGCGCCATCTTTACCGCGTGTGACTACGACGACCTCGACGCGCTTCAAAATCTGTTCCAGGTTCCAACCAGTCTTCTTGGAAATCAGGCCATATTCATAATCGTTACAAAACAGGAAATACGCGCCTTCCATATCACGCGCCAGTTCGTGCCCCTCTAGCCGCAAGACTTGTTGACTGGGGTCGTAAAGGTAAGGAATGCCCAACTCGCGGCATTCAGCGGCGAACTTGGTCATTGCGCGCGGTTCGTTCGGCGAGACTAGCACCAGATCTGGCTTGGAGGGCAATTCTTTGATGGACTGAGTGCCTGCATGGTCCATTGCGCCAGGATAGAACGAGGCAATCTGGGCGTTGGCGCGGTCGGTGGTGGCAAAGAACGAGGCAGTAAACAGGCCCGGCACGACCATCATCAGCGAGGTGTCCACGCCCTTGCTTTCGAGCCAGGCTCGGTATTCTTCGAAATCTTCGCCCACCGTTGCCATCACGCGCGGACGTTCTCCCAGCAAAGCCATCGTGTATGCAATGTTTGGGGCCACGCCTCCACGCTGACGAGACATGGACTCGACCAGGAAAGACAGGCTAATGGAAGCCAGTCTTTCCGGCAAAATTTGCTCTTTGAACAAGCCAGGAAAGGTCATCAGATAGTCGTAGGCTACAGAACCGGTGAGGAGAATATCCATGTTCGCCTCCCGTCAATGCGAGGGGCAATTTTCCCCGAAGCAATCTCCTTGTGTAAGGAGAAGATTGCTTCGCCTGCTTTGCAGGCTCGCCATGACAAGATGATATTCGCAGGAAAAGGCGCTCCCTCTCGAGAGCGCCGATACCAGCAGGCTGAGTTTAACATGGGATGGGTGGATTGTCAAAGAAATAACGCTACCTGCATCAAGAGCGAACCAGGCTCTTCAAGGCCGCTTCGAAAGGCGGGTAGGCAATGCCGTTTTCGGTTACGATGGCAGTGAGGAGGCGGTGTGGCGTCACATCGAAGGCAATGTTGCGCGCCCGCGCGCCCGCCGGGGCCACCGCTTCACCCTTGAATTGCAAGCCTAATACTTCTTCGGGGTCGCGTTCTTCGAGGGGAATCAAGCCGCCGTGCGCCAACGACAGGTCAATGGTGGACGTTGGAACCACAGAGTAGGCTGGCACCTGGTTGTCGTGCGCAGCAAGCGCCAGCATGTAGGTGCCAATCTTGTTGGCCACGTCGCCGTTGGCGGCTACGCGGTCGGCGCCGAAGAACACTTTTTGTACCTGACCCGAGCGCAGAAAGTAACCGGCCATGTTGTCGGTGATGATTTCGTAGGGAATGCCATATTGAGAGAGTTCCCAAGCCGTCAAGCGCGCGCCCTGCAAACGCGGACGGGTCTCGTCCACCAGCACGTGGATTCTCTTGCCTTGCTCCCAGGCAGTGCGAATGACGCCCAGGGCAGTGCCCCAGTCTACGGTAGCCAGGGCGCCGGTGTTGCAATGATGGATGATGGTATCGCCGTCTTGAATCAATGTGGCGCCGTGTTCTGCCATACGTTTGTTGATTTCAACATCCTCGTCGGCAATGCGCTGGGCTTCGGCAAGGATCGCGATACGTATATCTTCGACGTTTCCTTGTACGGAATATGCCTTACGCATGACGCGCTCCAACGCCCAGGTCAGGTTGACGGCGGTGGGGCGGGAGGCCTTCAAAACGGCGGCAGCCGCTTCTAGGTCGGCAAGCAGGCCGCGGGTCGAGGAAGAAGCGGACTCTAATCCCGCCAGCGCCAGCCCAAAGCCAGCGGCAGCGCCAATGGCCGGGGCGCCGCGCACGACCATGTCCTTGATGGCCTGCGCTACGCTGCGATGGTCACGGTAAGCCAAAATTTCGAATACAGCAGGCAAACGCCGCTGGTCTATCATTTTGAGCGCGTTGGTTCGATCATCCCAAAAAACAGTGCGCATCAATAAGAAAGTCGTCCTTTCGCGAAAGCCTCGAAATCGAGCGAAGTTTAGCATGGGCGGATGCACTTGTCAAAATTGCAAAGATGCAACTAAACTGTTATAAAATGTTCAATTTTATTCAAATGCAGCATAAAAAAAGCATTAAAAATAACAACTAAGCACAAAATAGGGTATAATTATCATGTGACTTAAAAACGAATTTGTGCCATAATAAAAGGGATGCATATTTCTCTAGTTCAAGGAGGAGAGATGGTCAAGTCGTTCGAACGAGTGATGTGGGTATTGGCTGTGTTGGCGCTGGTTAGCGGCATAACCGCTTGCCAGCCCGCCCAAAAGCAGGAAGGCATTGTGATCGTCATCGCGGAAGATCCGCCGTCCTTCAATCCAACGATTACAGATGCAGGTTATGATGCCCTGGTGATGGAATTGGTCATGCTTGGCTTGAGCGACGTAGATGCAGACGGCAACGTCTTCCCAGAGTTGGCAACCGAACTGCCAACCCAAGCCAACGGTGGAGTCTTGCTCGATGAAGAGGCCGGCACGATGAGCGTCACCTGGAAGATGCGCACAGATGTCAAGTGGCAAGATGGGAAGCCCGTCACGGCAGATGATGTGGTCTTCACTTATGAGGCCATCGCAAATCCAGAAACGGGCGCCTGGATTGCCGGGCTTGACTATATCGAAAGTGTAGAAAAGGTGGATGATTATACCGTCAAAGTCAATTACAACGCAATTTATCCCGGCTACCTGACGCAATTCGGCGGTGAGCAAGTTGCTATTTGGCCGGCCCATTATTGCGACGCCACGCAGGGTTTTGTATCCTGGAACTGTAACCGCCAGCCGCTGAGCAACGGTCCGTATGTGTTGAAGGAATGGGTCAATGGCGACCACATGACTTTTGTCCGCAACGAGAATTACTATGTAGCAGGCAAGCCTTCCATTGACGTCATTACGGTGAAAATCGTACCGGACGAATCGGTACGCAAGACCATGCTCATCAACGGCGACGCCGACCTGGATATGTGGACGACCGAGCCTGTCATTGCCGATCTACAAGATAAGCCTAATGTGAAAGTGAGTATCAGCCCGAACAATCGCTGGGTGTTCCGTCTGTTCTTCAACCTGGCAGCCAAAGGCACCACCGATCCAGTTGCAACGCCGCATCCCATTTTGTCGGATGTGCGGGTACGGCGGGCAATCCGTATGGCAATTGACGTGGACAAGATTGGGCAGGAGTTCTTCCTGGGCTACGCCAAGCCAGTATGGACCGAATTCTTCCGTGAGCCTTACGTGTGCAATATTCCGCGGCCAAAGTATGATCCCACCGCAGCCGCAGCCTTGTTAGAGGAAGTCGGTTGGAAGGACACGGACGGCGACGGCATACGGGAATGCCAGGGATGCGGAACCGCCGAAGACGGCTATAAGATGGAGATGGAATTCATCACCTATTCGGAATTCGGCGAGCCGCTGCTTCTCACTCAACAATTGATTGCCGAAATGCTCGGTCAGATTGGCATCAAACTCAACCTTTCGGTGGTCGAAGGCAGCGTGTTGTGGGCTGCCTCTACCGACGGCGGTATCGAGCAAAGCGGCAATTTCGATATGGACATCTGGGACGACGGCTACGGCGGCGTGGACCCGACCGATTATCTGTGGTCCTATTATTACTCAGAGGCCGCTACCCCAGATTATGGCTACAACTACGGGCGTTGGATGAACGAAAAGTTCGACGCCTTGATGGATGAAGCCTACACCCTCGACGAAGCGCGGCGCAAGGAAGTCTTTTGCGAAATGGCGCAAATTCTGGAAGAGGAACTGCCCGAGGCACTGCTGTTCACGGCGGTCAACGCAGATGCCCACTCCGCGCGCTTGCAAGGTGTCCAATCCAGCACCAACGACCTGGTCACCTGGAACGCAGCAGATTGGACATTGGCCAAATAATCCCTATCACTGGGCGGCTTGCAAAGTAAAGGCAAGCCGCCCAGTCGAAATTGTGCCACACTACGAACCCTGTCTATGACCACTTACATTGCGCGGCGCTTACTTCAAACGGTTGGGCTGCTGTTCTTGCTCAGCATTCTCTTGTTTGCGCTGGTCAATGTGTCGCCGGGCGGGCCTTTGGCTGGACATGGACAGAGCCGCCATATCAGCCCAGAAAAAATTGAATTGCTCAAGCGACAATTTGGGCTGGACAAACCGCTGCCAACGCAATACCTGGTCTGGTTGATAGGCAATGACTGGATGCGGGTAGACTTGGATGGCGACGGCGTCCCTGAAAGTTACGGCACGCGCAAGGGTATCCTCCGCGGCGACTTTGGTTTCTCTTTTCGAACCCGCCAGCCGGTCTTGGTCGAAATCAGTCAGCGTTTGCCCAATACGATTTACTTGATGACGATTACCATGCTGCTGGCTGTGCTGATTGCTATTCCCATTGGCATCATTTCGGCCATCAAACAATATTCGGCTTTCGACATTACCGTCACCACCTTTTCGTTTGCCGGTCAGGCCATTCCGGAATTCTGGCTGGGGTTGATACTGATTCTGATTTTCTACGCCTGGCTGAGAAATCCCTTTACTGGCGAGCCGCTGCTGCCCTCCGGCGGCATGACCACTACCGGCAGCGTAGGCTTTCATCTTGGCGACCGGGTGGTACACCTGATTCTGCCTGTCTTGACGGGTGCACTCGGCTGGATTGCCTGGTACTCGCGCTTCCTGCGCTCCAGCATGTTGGATGTCATCCACAAAGATTACTTGCGCACTGCCCGCGCCAAGGGTCTGCCGCAAAAAACGGTGTTGTACAAACACGCCTTGCGCAATGCGCTCATTCCGCTCATTACGCTCCTGGCGCTCGATTTGCCCTACATTTTCAGCGGCGCTATTTTTGTGGAAATCCTGTTTTCCTGGCCTGGGATGGGGCGCTTATACTACCAAGCAGCCCTCAACCGCGACTATCCGATTTTGATGGCTGTGCTCATCATTGGAGCCGCCTTTATCATCCTGTCTAATCTGCTGGCTGATATTTTGTACGCATATCTCGATCCGCGCGTGCGTTATGACTAAATAATGACCCAAAGCGTAGTTGACTTTTCGTCGAGCAAATCCACCGTGACGGCTGAAAGCGCCAGTATGGCGTTTGCTGTCTGGAAACGCTTTCGCAAACACCCTGGAGCGGTGGGAGGCGCGATCGTGCTGGGCCTATTGGTGCTGGCAGTTCTGCTTGCGCCGCTCTCGCCCTATGATCCTGAACTCTCCAGCATGGGAGAGCGCAACCAGCCGCCCTCTCTGCGTCATCCTATGGGCACCGACGCGCTGGGCCGCGATTTGCTCACGCGCGTCTTATATGGCGGCCGCATCTCATTGACGGTTGGCTTGCTGGTCGTTGTCATTTCGCTGAGCATCGGCGTTCCGATAGGGGCGCTGGCTGGTTTTTACGGAGGCAGGCTCGACACGACCTTGATGCGCATCACCGACACCTTCCTTTCCTTGCCCTCCTTCATGGTTCTCATCTTGCTCAGCGCCATCTTGCGTGAAGTAGAAGCACCCTTGTTCGAGCGCAACAGCGTATTGACGATTGGCCTGGTCATCGGCATCCTGGCCTGGATGACGTTTGCCCGTCTCGTGCGTGCCGCTATTCTCACCTTGCGCGAATTGGACTTTGTGACCGCCACGCGCGCGCTAGGCGGCTCGGACTTGCGCATCATCCTGAACCACATCCTGCCCAACACGATTGGCCCCATCGTCGTCGAAGCGACTTTGGAATTAGGCTATGCGATTATCGAAGAATCAGGCTTGAGTTTCCTGGGCTTTGGAATTCAGCCGCCCACGCCATCTTGGGGGAATTTGTTGAGCAATGCTCAGGAACATTTTACCAAGTATCCCTGGCTGGCTATCTTTCCCGGTTTCATGATTTTCCTGGCTATTATTTCTGTCAACTACATTGGAGACGGTTTGCGAGATGCTTTCGACCCCCACAAAGTGCTCGAGAAAATAGGCGAGCGCTAATTCGAAATTTTGCGGCTGCTGCCGATTGGCAGCCAAGGAGTACAGCAGATGACCGTTCAACGTCCCCCGCTTGAGCCTATTCGTTCCGCCTATCGCATCCAGTATTTGTCCGACGAGCAATTGGATCAACTCCAGGAAGCCACACTGCGCATCCTGGAAGAAGTAGGCGTGCGTTTTCCATCGGAGAAGGCGCTGACGGTCTTACATGGACATGGCGCCAAAGTGGACAAAGCCACGCAAAACGTCAAATTCCCGCGCGACCTGGTATTCAAAGCCATGCAAACCGTTCCCCGCTATTTTGTCTTGGGAGCGCGCGCGCCAGAATACGACCTGCAACTGCAAAATGGAGTAACGTACTTCACAACCGACGGTTGCGGCGTGCAGGTGGTAGACCTGGATACTCAGACCGAGCGCGCCTCGCGCAAAAGCGATGTGGCTATGATGGCGCGCGTGGCCGATGCCCTGCCGGCTATTGCCTTCATCTGGCCGATGGTCAGCGCACAAGACTATGGGAAAACCGCTCCTCTGCACGAAATAGAAGCCATCTGGAACAACTCGGTAAAACATGTCCAATCCGAAACCATCATGGGAGGACGCGACTGCGAATACGCCCTCGAGATGGCCACGGTCATTGCGGGCAGCAAAGACGAACTGCGCAAACGCCCCCCGCTTTCGCTGGTCGTTTGCACCATTGCGCCGCTCGTCCAAGATCATGCCGGCATCGAAGGCGCTATGGTGATGGCCCAAGCGGGCGTGCCGGTCGGCTTCTTGGCCATGCCCACGCTTGGCACTACCGCTCCCGCCACGCTGGCCGGCGCTTTTGCCATGGCCGATGCCGAAATCATCAGCGCTACCGTTCTCATGCAATTGGTGGCTCCAGGCGCGCCGGTCTTCCATTCGCTCATGCAAGCCTGGGCCGACCCGCGCACCGGCGGCTACGTCAGTTACCCGCGCGACGCGCGCGGACGCTACGGCGTGGTCGAAATGGCGCATCATTGGGGCATGTCGTCATTGGGCGCTTGCTACGGCACCGACTCGCTCGAGGTCGGCACCTGGCAGTCGGCTGCTGAGACGGCCCTCGACCCGCTGCTGGCCGGCCTGACCAGTCCAGAAATCGTGACCGGCATGGGGCTGGCGCGCACGTACACCCGCCTGTATCCTGAACAAATCATCCTCGATGAAGACCTTTACCAGCGCGCCCGCGCCTACCTGATGCAGATGGAAATCAGCGAAGAGACGCTCGCCCTGGAGGCCATTGCCCACGTTGGACCGGGCGGGCATTTTCTGAGCCAAAAACACACCCGCGAACATATCCGCACCTCTCTGGTGCGCGGCGTAACGCATGAACTGGGCGCCGACGGCAAATACCGCGATGCGCGCGAAGTGGCGCGTGAGCGTGTGCGCAACATCCTGGCAACGCATCAACCCGAACCGCTCGAAAAGAACAAACAAAACGAACTGATTCGCATCCTGGCAGCAGCCGATAAAGAACTTGGATAGGAGATAGCCTGGCAGAGTATCTCATCCTCTGTCAGGCCGAGAGAGGCAAACCATGTTTACCGATACACCCCCCATTCAACCCATCCGGCCAAAGCGGCCTTATCACCTGCTGGACGACCAGCAAATCCAGACCCTTGCCAATGGCACCCTCGAAATCCTGTCCGAGACCGGCGTGCATTGCCCTTCCGAAAAATGCTTGCGCATTTACGCCGAACATGGCGCTCATGTGGACTTTCAGAAACAGATTGTGCGCCTCTCACCGGACCTGGTGCTTGCTACCCTTAAAAAAGCGCCTCGTTACTACACGATGGGCGCCCGCTCCCCCGCCCACGACCTGGCCCTGGACGGCACACAAATGTACTGTGCCACCGACGGCTGCGGCGTGGAAACCATAGACTTTACCACCCGCGAGCGACGCGCTTCCCGCAAAGCAGACGTAGCCACCATGGCGCGCGTGGCTGACGCCTTGCCCTCCATTGGCTTTTACTGGCCCATCGTCAGCGCCGCCGATTATCCCAGCACCGCTCCCCTACACGAAATCGAAGCCTCGTTCAACAATACCGTCAAACACGTCCAAACCGAAACCGTGATGGGCGAGGCCTTAGGACGCTACGCTGTGGAAATGGCGCGGGTGATTGCCGGCAGCGAAGAAAATATGCGCAAGCGTCCGCCCTTGTCCTTATTGGTGTGCTGTATTGCCCCCCTCGGACAAGACAAAGAAGGCATGGAATCGGCCTTGTTGTTTGCCGAAGCAGGTTTGCCGGTAGGCTTTATGTCCATGGCAAACGTCGGCTCCACCGGCCCGGCTACGCTGGCAGGAACGGTGGTGACCGGCGACGCCGAAATCGTCTCGGCGTTGGTGTTGATTCAAATGGCATACCCTGGCGCGCCGGTCTTTCATTCTTTCATGCCGGGCGTCATGCACCCGCACAGCGGCGCTTATCTTGGCACCTCCTGGGAAGGCACCCTGCTCTATCCCGTTGGCGTCGAAATGGCGCATCACTGGGGTGTGCCAACGCTGGCAGGCATCTTTGGCACCGACGCACACCAGCCAGGCTGGCAGCAAGCCGGTGACGCCGCCGCCTCGCTGATGTTGTGCGCCCTGGCCGGCGCCGAGACCGGCTCGGGCCTGGGCCTGCTCGAATCCTGCACGCTGTTGTACCCCGAAGCCATCCTGCTCGACAGCGAAATCTATCACCGCGTCCGCATTGAGGCCGCCGGGCTGGACATCACGCGCGAAGCGCTGGCCCTCGATGTCATCAAGGAAGTGGGACCGCGCGGCTTGTTCTTGAAGCACCGCCACACGCGGGAAAACCTTCGGGCGCGGAAATTCTCCGGGTTGACCGGGCAAGTTGACCCGTCGGGAAAGATGCGCGATCCCGTCGAAGTAGCGCGCGAGAAAGTCGAGTCCATTATCCAAACTCATCATCCGCAGCCGCTGGAGCCTATCCAGCAGGCTGAATTGACCCGCATCCTGGCAACGGCAGACCGGGAGATAGGAGGGAAAGAATGAACGATGCGCCTCTTCCTCCAGGAGCGGGTTCGTACTCTCCCTAAACCCTGCTCCTGGCGCAAGAGCCCGGCGGACGAAATTCAACCGCCACCCGTATCCAACTCCCTAACACATTGTAACGAGAGCATAGTATTTGTATTTCCAAAACAAGAAAGAGGTTTCTATGGAAACCGACTTGAGAGTATTGTCAGATCAAGAAATCGCTCAGGTACATGAGCGCACCTTATCTATCTTGGCTACGAAAGGAGTACGAGTAGACACTGCGCGCGGACGCAAAATTTTGAAGGCTGCCGGCGCAGACGTAGACAACACGAACAATATCGTGCGCTTCCCGCGCGCCCTGGTCGAAGAGGCGCTGCGGCTGGCGCCCAAAAAATTCAAACTGGGCGGCCGACGACCCAAATGGGAGTTTCCCGTCAACGAAAATCAATGCACCCTGCTGGCCGACGGCGCTGCAATTTACGTGATGGACACCGAGACCGAAGAACGCCGGGAACCCACTTTCGATGATTGGTTGAACGCCACGCGCTTGATTGATGCGCTGGACGAAGTAGGCGTCTACTGGTCTATGGTAGAAGCCACCTTCTTCCAAAAAACGATGGGAGACTCGGTGCGCTATTGGCGCGAAATGGTGTCCAATTTCTCGAAACATCTCCAGGATTGCTCTTACACCGTCGAAGAGTCTCGTTGGATGCTGGAAGTATTGGGAACGGTATTTGGCGGCAAGCAAGAAATGAAGAAATCGAATCCCTTTTCGTTCCTCCTGACACCCGTTTCGCCGTTGGTCATCGAGGAGCAACACACCGACGCCTATTTGGAAACCATCGAGTGGGGTTTCCCGGCCGCCATTATGCCCATGCCCTTGATGGGCGCCACAGCGCCTGCCAGTTTGATTTCCACCGTAATGCTTTCCAACTGCGAAACGCTTGCCATGTTGTGTCTCATCCAAGCGGCAGCGCCTGGCACGCCCGTCATCTACGCGCCGGCGCCCTCGATCGTTGACCCATACACCGGGCGATTTACCGGCGGCGAAGTGGAACACGGGCTTCTAGGGACGGCAGTGATTGAAATGGCGCGTCACTATGGCCTGCCGGTCGAAGCCTCGGCCGGCAATCCGGGCCATTATGTGCCAGGCGTGCGCTCTGGCTACGAACGCGCATTGAACTGGACCATGGCCATTCTCTCCTGGCCTGACTTACTGGTCGGACCAGGCCAATTGAGCGGCGCCATGATCTTGAGCCTGGAGCAAGTGATGATTGACGTAGAAATCTTCCGACGCTGCTCCCGCCTCTCAGACGGCATCAACACCAGCGACGAGGAGTGGCTCGAAGTAGACCTGGCAGCCGTGGAACATGGCGGTAACTTTTTGGGGCGGCGCTCTACCCGCAAAGCCATGAAAAGCGGAGAAGTCTATGTCAGCGACTTCAACGCGCGCGACTCGTACGAGAACTGGGCGGCCTCGGGTCGTCCCACCTTGGTAGACGAGGTGCGGGAGTCGCTGCGCGAAATTCTTGCGACACACCAGCCCCTGCCCTTGAGCGAAGATATCCAACGCGAATTGGACAAAATCGAAAAGCGCGCCCGTGAGACAGAATGAATGAGCATGTTACGAAAGAAAGAACGTCCCAAACAAAGATAAATCGAGGCCCAGCGTATGCGATACCAATGCCAATTACTGTCAGAAGCCGAGAAAGAAAAGATTCATACCGAGACCCTGCGCATTTTGTCGGAGGCTGGCGTGCGCTATTACAGCCAAAAAGCCCTCCAATACCTTCAGGCGCATGGCGCACATATCGTGTGGGAAGAAAAAGTCGCTCACCTGCCCGCCGAGCTGGTCACCCAAGCCATTCGGACCTGCCCACAGGCATTCACGTTAGGAGCGCGCAACCCGGCCTACAATTATCCGCTTCCTTCGCCTGTAACGCGCTACGCCATGGACGGCACAGCCGCCTTTGCCCAAGATTTCCACACGGGAGAGCGTCACTATGGCACCGACAAGGACAACGAACTTGCCATGCGCATCTT
>DAOUCM010000097.1:0-6446 GCA_034431895.1 Anaerolineales bacterium | reverse complement strand
ACGAAGCAATCCCCTCGCAAACCAGGAGACTGCTTCGCTTTGCTCGCAGTGACAAAATGCGTAGAGTTTATAGAACAAGAGTTTAACTTGACATTGTCAAACTATTCAGCCCTACATCAAAACCGTTTGGGATGTCATTGCGAGGAGCGTTCTTTGCGATAGCATCCCCTTTGGGGACGAAGCAATCCCCAAGCGGTCAAGTTGGCCTGATAAACGGGAGATTGCTTCGCCGCCTGGTCTCGATACGGACTTCGTCCTACTCGACCAACGGCGGCTCGCAATGACATCCTCGCAACAGAGCAAATGAATAACATTGATGGGCGCCTCAGGGGGATATTTGCGTTCAACTACAAGTTATACGCCTGCGCTATGGTTTCGTTGAGGTGCTTTTCATTTCCTGGCGAACCGCCTGGTACAGGCTTTCGGCTTTCAATTCGTTGAGGGTGTAACAAGGCGCTTTGAGGTGATTGGCCAGCGTTTGCGCTAAACCTTGATCGAAGGCGGCGTGTTCCATGTTGATGACCACGCTGCGTATTTTTTCCTGGGCAATCATGTCGGCGAACTTATAGGATTCTTCTTGCGGCGGTAATGCGCCAATGGAGACGTTGCCGGCTCCATCGGTCAACACAATCAAGAGCGGCTCGACATCGGGGTGGATGTACTTTTCATGCTTGAGTACATCTTGCGCCATCAACAGGCCGGCCGAGAGCGGGGTCTTACCGCCTACCGGGATGTCTACCAGCGCCTTTTTTGCCAGTTGTACGCTGTTTGTCGGTTGTAATACAAGGGTGGCGCGATCCTTTTGGAAGACGATCAACCCTACTCGGTCACGGCGCTGATAGGCATCTGTCAACAACGAAAGGATGGCGCCTTTGGTGGCATTCATGCGCTCCGCCACTGCCATAGACCAAGAAGCGTCTACCAGGAAAAGCACCAGATTAGCCACTTTCTTGACGCGCACCTTGCGTTGTAAGTCGCTGCGTTCGATGGCAAAAGCCAGGCGCTTGCGTTTTTCGGCGCGTCGCTTTTGATAGGGCGCAGCCGCTCGAAAGGTAGCGTCGAAGGCGATGTCGTCGGTCTTGCCGTTTGCTGGGCGAGCGCGGATGTAACGCCCGTGTTTGCGTTCGGTTTTGGTCAACGAACGTCGTCCCGCATGGCGGCGGGCTAATTTATCGAGCGGGGTGTTGAGTTTGCGCGGCTGGAAGGTTTCGCCGACCTTGACCTTTTGCCCGCCTTCCCACCAGTTGGCGCTGGCGGTGTCGAAGACATCTTGGCGGGTTGGTTCTGGCTGACCATGCTGTGGGCCCTCTTGAGCCTCTTCTTCGAGTTTTAAGTTTTTTTTTGCTCGCTAGAGGCATCCTGCGGCTGGGGCTGACCTTCCTCTGACTCGGTGGGGAGAGATTGCCCGGCCAATTGTTCGATGCGTTCCTGCAATTGCTCGGTGGTCATTTCGGCTTGTTGGAAGGGCGTGCGCTTGATGCGGTGCGGCAATGCCAGTTCTGCGGCCAGCGCAATGTCGTGGTCGTTGATGCGTTTACGTCCCTCGAATGCGGCTTGAGCGCGCGCTGCTTTCAGGATGACCAGGTCGGCGCGGTGTCCATCCACGTTGAGCGAAGCGGTCAAGGCAGCAATCGAGAGCAGGTCGCGGTTGGTGTAGCTCACTTCGTCTACGATGGTGCGTGCCATTGCAATTTGCTGTGAGAGTTCTTGTTCCTTTGGCAGCCACGCCTGACGGAAGGCCTCTGCGTCTTTTTCGAAGTCCAGGTTGCGTTCCATGATAAGAACGCGCTCGCGGGGGTCGCGGATGCCGGTGATGTCTACCGATAACGCAAAGCGGTCCAATAATTGCGGGCGCAGGTCGCCTTCTTCGGGATTCATGGTGCCAACCAAGATGAAACGCGCCGGATGCGCAAAGGAGATGCCCTCGCGCTCGACCACATTTACCCCCATGGCGGCAGAATCGAGCAAGATATCTACCACGTGATCGTCCAGCAGGTTGACTTCGTCAATGTAGAGCAGGCCGCGGTTGGCAGACGCTAAGACGCCGGGTTCGAAATGACGCTCGCCTTTTTGGATGGCCTGCTCGATGTCGAGTGTCCCCACCACGCGGTCTTCGGTGGCCGAGACGGGCAGGTTGATGAAGGGCGTTGTCCGCTCGGTAATGGGCAATTTGTCGCCATTCGAGGCGGCGCGTTCCCTGCATTCGGTACACCAGGTGGTGGGGCGGTCAGGGTCGCAGCCAAAACGGCAATCCTGAACGACTTTGACGCGGGGCAGCAGAGCGGCCAATGCGCGCGCCGCCGTGGACTTGGCTGTGCCGCGCTCTCCACGGATCAATACCCCGCCGATACGGGGATCGACAGCATTCAAAACCAGGGCGCGTTTCATGCGCTCCTGTCCAACAATAGCGGTAAAGGGATAGATGGCTGGCATAGTAGACTCCGACGGTGATTATAACGTGTTTTTGCCGCTTGGAGGGGAAATCGTTGCCCAACGAAACGTTCCGCCCCCAACGGTGCCAGGGGCGGAACGAGGGGAGACTCGGTAAAGGAAAAGCAGACGATGGGGGTGTCCAGGAGACAGGCTGGGGGTATACCATGCCAATTCCCAATGACCCCCTTTGCGAATAGCGGCCAGGGTCTATTGGCCAGCGGAGCCGCTGAGTTCATCGAGGGATGCGAACGGCTCCATCGCAAACGGCACTATCCAAGCATGGCATGGCTCTGACCATGTAATTGTTGCCGAATGTTATTGACCCGCCGGCGAAGTTGATCATCTCGTTCGATCTTGTCCGTGATGGTCTTGATGGCGTGCATGACGGTCGTGTGATCGCGTCCACCCAGCGCTTCCCCAATGCGGGGCAGGGAGACGTTGACATCTTCGCGCAAGAGATACATGGCGATCTGGCGCGGCAGGGCTACTTCGCGCGAGCGGTCGGGGCTGAGCAGTTTTTCGGGGGAGAGGTTGAAATATTTGGCTACCAGGGCTACCACTTTTTGCGGTTCCACGTCACCGCGCTGAGGCAGCAGATCGGCCAGGGCTACTTCGACCAGGTTCGGGGTCAGGGATGAACCGCTGAGGTCCGCAAAGGCCAAGATGCGGTTGAGGGCGCCTTCCAGTTCACGGATGTTGGATTGCACCCGCCGCGCAATGACTTGCAAGATTTCGTCTGGAATATAGCGCCCGCTGCGTTCGGCTTTGTGCCGCAAGATGGCAAGGCGGGTTTCCAGGTCAGGCGGTTGGATGTCGGCGGTCAGGCCCCATTCGAAGCGCGAGCGCAGCCGTTCTTCTAGCGTGACCAGAGATTTAGGCGAGCGGTCGGATGAAATGATGATTTGCTTGTCTTGTCCGTGGAGGGTATTGAAGGTGTGGAAGAATTCTTCCTGGGTAGATTCTTTGCCGGCAATGAACTGAATGTCGTCTACCAGCAGAACGTCGCTCGAACGATATTTGTCGCGAAAAGCCTGGGTGGTGTGGGTGCGGATGGCGTTGATCATGTCGTTGGTGAACTCTTCCGACGACACATACAGAACGTTCAGGCCGCGCGCGTGGCATGCATTACCGATAGCGTGTAAGAGATGGGTCTTGCCCAAACCCACGCCGCCATACAGGAACAACGGATTGTAAGCGCGAGCCGGTTTTTCGGCCACCGCCAGGCAGGCGGCATGCGCCAGGCGGTTGCCGGCGCCAACGACGAAGTTTTCGAAAGTGTAACGGGGATTCAGCGTCAGGTTGCGCTGTTGGACAGGCTGGCTGGTTTCTTCGGGGCCTGTGGTTGGTTCGACGAACAGATACGAATCGTCTTGGACTTGGGCTACCACAAAACGGACTGCAACGTTCGAATCTGCAATGGCGCTCAACATCTGGCTAATGGTGTTTGCCAGGCGGCTCTCCAGCCAATCTCGTGCGTATGCGTTGCGTACTCCAATCGTCATCAGGCCGTTCTCGAAACGCAAAGGCCGCGTATCGCGCACCCAGGTATCGAAAGAGGCGCGGGGCATTTCCATTTGGAGTTGTCCTAACACAGATTGCCATGCCTGTTCTGCGTTCATAACTGCTCCATCGTCAATGGTCTCAGGGTAAGATAAACTAACCCCTCTTTATCCAAGGGCTTAGCAAGGTCTATGCACTTTCTCTCGAATTGTTGGGCTTGGGGATGGGGGCAGACGGCCCCATCCCTTTTTTCAGCGTGCGGCCATTCTAGCAGAAAACGCTTTGCTCTAACAACACGCAATCCCTACGAAATTCTAAAAACTTTCTCTTTTTTAAGGTGGATTGACCTTAAGAAATGGGCACACTAGCAAAACTAAAAATAGAATATTTGTTTCAGCCAAAAAAGCCATTCAAAAGAATAACACCCCCCATATATAGGCATAATCTTTTCATTCTTTGCCAAATTCGTATATCTGTGTTGAGGCAAAAGCAGTTCGCTGCCTTTGGATGCCGAGGCCGTGAAACGCAAAAATCAGGGGTTCGCGCCTCGCAAATTGGATATTAACAATTTATTAAGGCGCGTTCTCGCGCGGCACCCAAACCAGCACGGTTGTGCCTTCGCCGGGGATAGAGGAAATATCTACTTCGCCGCCCACATTTTGGGCGCGCGTTTGCATATTAGCCAGGCCATGCCCAAGGGTTGTATGTGTCTTCTCGATATCGAAGCCGCGTCCGTTGTCGTGGATTTCGACGACTACCCGCTCCTCTGTCAGCCATACGTTGACTTCTACCTTCTTTGCGTTGGCATGTTTGGCAGCATTGGCCAACGCCTCTTGGCAGATGTGAAATAGCGCAAGCGCATGACTTTGCGGTAATTCATGGAGCGAGTCTTTGGGTCCGTTCAGTACGGCTTCCGACAGGGTGTGCGCGCGATATTCGGTCACCAAGCGCTTCAACCCATCCATCAGACCTTCCCCATTCAGTTGGCGTGGCCGCAGGTCAAGGATATACGCGCGCAGGTCGCGGATGATTTGGTTCAAATCCTGACCGGCCTGTTTGAGGCCGTCTTTGGCCTTTTGCGGATTTTCCTCGATCAAGTGGCTGATGTTTTCCAGCGACAATCCCACCCCAAAAATGGACTGAATGATTCCATCGTGCAAGTCCATGCCAATGCGCTCGCGTTCCTCCAACACCGCCAGTCGTCGCGCGTTCTGGTGCAGGCGAGCGTTTTCGATCGCCAGGCCAGCCCAGTTTGCCACCGCGCTCAGGAGCAAAATATCGCGCTCATCGAGCGGCGTTTGGCTGCGCGTGGCGACCGTCAGAACGCCCACCACGCTTTTGCTGGATGCCAGCGGAATACAAGCAATTTGCCGAAAACCGGCTTGCACAACCGTTTCCCGTAAGAAGCGCACATCGCCCGCCAGGTTGTGGCTGACAATGGGCTCCCCCGTCTTGGCGACGATGCCGATGAAGCCTTCGTTCAGTTTGAAGCGGGTGCGCGCCCAAAACGCCTCGGCTGCCTGTCCGCGATGTAAGACCAGCCGCAGAGTCTGATTGTCGTCTTCCAGTAAAAAAATTTCCCCGGCTTCTACTTTCATATAGTTCATTACCAGCGCCAGGGTCTTGTTCAAGATTTCATTGAGTTCCAAAGAAGCCGTCAAGGTGGAAGCAAAGTCGTTCAGTAATGCCAGGTCTTCACTGCGGCGGGTGAGGGCCACATCGCGTTCTTTGAGATGCTTATAGAGCCGGGCGTTTTGGATGGCTGCTGCGGCGTAGGCCGCCAGCATCTGGATAATCTTTTCGTCGTCTTCGGTGAATTCTTCTGCGTTGCGTTTATCGGTCAGGTAAATTTGCCCCAATTGTTGTTCCCCTGCACGGATAGGGACGCCCAGGAAAGAAGTCATGAACGGGTGATGAGGCGGGAAGCCTGCGCTGCGCGGGTCATCTTCGATGACCGCTACGCGCAAAGGCGCTTTGGCGTTCATGAGGGCGCCAATCAGTCCCTTCCCTACCGGCGGATGAGGAATGCGCTTCCTCTCCGCTTCGTTCATCCCAACGGCAATGAACTTTTCCAGTTTGCCTTCCCTGTCCAAAACGCCTAGTGCCGCATACCGCGCGTTGGCCTGTTCGCAGGCCACACTTGCAATGCGCTCGAGCAGTGTATCGAGGGAAACATCCTTCACCAGTTCGAGGCTTGCCTCGTGTAACGCGATCAAGCGCTCCTGCAACTCTTCACACGTCAAAAGCATACAATCGTACCTCTATTAGGACTATTATATCCAATTTTTACCGTCTGGATAGATTTTGGCGGCTTGGCCTTATAATATTGTAAAGCGTCTAAACGCGATTTTTTCATCTTCAAGGAACTTTCTATGACGACTTCTCGAATCCCTGGCTTCTATAACCTGACCCTCGAAGAGCGCCTCGCCGCCCTGGCCGACAACGCGCATCGGACTCCCGAAGATTTGCTCCCGTTTCGCGACGGCGGCCTCAACCTCGAGGCTGCCAGCCAC
>DAOUCM010000096.1:0-4308 GCA_034431895.1 Anaerolineales bacterium | reverse complement strand
ATCAATTCACGCGCCTGCCAAAGTTCTTTCAACCGCAAATCGAATAGCCCTCTTTGTGGGCGAATGATCTGCGTCCAATGAGTATCATTTTCTGACATTATTGCAGTCATTTTACCTGTCTACGAAATTAATAGATTAAGGGTACTGTACACCCTCTCAATCTGGGTCACATCTAACTCTAGCCTATACATAACAGGATCAATCAGATAAGAGGAAAAAACGAGCATTCAGTTTCTGAATTCTCGCATGAACATCCCATTTTGTCAAGAGTTGAAATCGCGTCGACCATTTTCTTAGCGGCTCTCTGCTTTCGACAACGCCTCGCACACCCACCGGATTTGCTCTTGTTCCAACTCCGGGTAAAGCGGCAGCGCCAGCAACTCGCGGCTGGCCTGTTCGGCCAGCGGGAACTGCCCGGCCCGATAGCCCAGTGCGCGGCAAGGCTCGGTCAGGTGCAGCGGCTGAGGGTAATACACATCACTGGCGATGCCGGCCTCCTTCAGCCGTCTTTGGACCTCCTCGCGCCGTTGGAAAGCGACCATGTAGAGGTGGTACACATGGGTGCGGTTCGGGGCTTCCATAGGGGGAACAAGCCCGAGGTCCGACAAGAAGCGGGTGTAGGTCTGGGCGTGAGCGTAGCGGCGGGCGTTCCACTCGTCCACATGCGGCAGTTTGACCCGCAGAATAGCCGCTTGCAACTCGTCCAGGCGGGAGTTATAGCCCAGCATTTCAGGGAAGTATTTCTTCTTCCAGCCATGCGTGCGCAGCATCCGCATCCGTTCGGCCAGGTCATCATCGTTCGTCGTCACCATACCGCCGTCGCCGTAACCGCCCAGGTTCTTGGTAGGGAAGAAACTCAAGCAGCCTATGTCGCCCAGCGAGGCGGTCTTGCGGCCCTTGTAGGCAGCGCCAAAGGCCTGGGCGTTGTCCTCGAGCACTGCCAGGCCATGCGCGCGCGCCAGCGACAGAATCTCGTCCATGTCGGCCGGCTGACCGTAGAGGTGGACCGGAAGGATGGCTTTGGATTGGGGGGTGAGCGCCGCTTCGATTTTCTCGACATCGAGGAGGTACGTCCCCGCCTGGACATCTACGAACGCCGGTCGCGCTCCGACCGAGAGAACGGCTCCCGCTGTAGCGAAGAAACTATACGCCGGAACGATGACCTCGTCCCCCTGTCCAATGCCAAGCGCGCGCAAGGCGATGACGAGCGCGTCCGTGCCGGAGGCCACGCCAATGGCGTGCTTGACGCCCAAATAGGCGGCTACTTCCTCTTCGAGCGCGGCCACGTTGGGGCCAAGGATGAAGCGCCCCGATTCCAACACCGAAAGGACGGCGGCGTCCATCTCCGCCTTGATGGAATGATATTGCGCCTGTAAATCTACCAGGGGAATGTTCATTCGACCCACCCCCGCATGTCATAGCAAGCCGTCCTGGGCAGAGTGTACTTCAGCAAAGTCGAAGGGATGACCTGCGCACGTATCCGCTCTTGGGCATTGACACCTGGCAAATCTATCAGCCATCCAATCCACCAATCATCAGTTTGTTTAATGATCGCTCGAAATTTCATGGCTCACCTCGCGAAGAAGGTCAATTGGCTGCCGATGGCCGATAAGAAAATTTCATCTTCACCTGTGTCTTGATTCCTGACGAATTCGAACAAGATACGGTTGTCATAGTCAACAGTGCATGCCCAGATTCCTGCTAATTCTCCCTTCAGTTTATGACTGTGAAGCGTTGGATGGGAAGGGTCTTCAGCAAGATAACGAAGCGCTCGCTCGACAGATTCTTTCAATGCGGGATTGCGTCTTATAACTTTTTTAACTGCGCCCACAAAATTAGCGCTCCAAACCAAGTTTTTCATGCAGCCAATTCCTGCATCAGATCGTCTACTGTACCCCGCTGCACATCACCGCTTCGATATGCCTGGCGCGCCTCTGCGACATGGGCAACCAATTCTATCCGTCTTTTCTCGATTAAACGCTGGCGGATAATTTCAACCAACAACATTTGCAGCGCTTTCGCCCATATCCAATCGTTCCATCAGAATCTGTACTGCTGTCTCATTCTTAACCTGCTGAACATCAATCCAACCAGCGTCACTTACCTCGTCTGCACCAGGAAGTCCAAATCCAGATGCCACAACTTCGTCCCAAACTGCTGGCGGAATGTGCAAGCGGCCATAAAGTAAAGCCAACAGGTCGAAACGGCCTAAAGCAGCCAGCGCAATCAGAGGCCCCGACTTGGATACTACAATCATTTCCCGCGTTTTTCGAAAAGGGTCTCTAATACGGCAAGATTGGATTCTAATTCTTCTGGCGATTCAGTAAAATAAGGGAGTTGATTTCGAGAGAGCAGACGAATAAAATCCATTTTGGAACCCCCTAACAGTTCAGCGCCTTTACCAGAAGAGATACGTCCCTCTCGAAACAGTCCCAAAGCAATCAATTCCCGCAACCGAACCTCGACATCGGTTAGGGGTACATCCAATGCGCCAAGTAAGTCACGCGGCAAATCCAGAGAAACAGTCATTGTGTGCATCTTGAACACCTTTCGATATCTGTTCTGCAAGGAAGATTATACTATGCCCTTTTCATCCAATTGAAATACAACCTGGCCGTCTTTGCGGTACTCCCGGCCACAGGCGTCGCAGCGCGCCCGCTCGGACTCCCCGGCCTGCTCGAAAGCCAGGTGCAGGCCGCACTGGCACATCCAGCCCTGAACGCGCGCCGGGTTGCCATACACCAGGGCGTAGTCGGGGATGTCGCGCGTGACAACCGCACCGGCGCCAACAAAGCAATAACGTCCCAGCGTCACGCCGCATACAATGGTAGCATTCGCCCCGACGGTTGCACCGCGCTTGACCAGAGTATGCCTGTACTCGTCCTTGCGGTTGACGTGACTGCGCGGGTTGATCACGTTGGTAAAGACCATCGAAGGGCCGAGGAAGACATCATCTTCTATTGTTACACCCGTATACACAGAGACATTGTTTTGAATCTTGACGTTGCTTCCGATGGACACATGGCTAGCGATGAACACATTCTGCCCAATATTGCAGTCCGCGCCGATGCGAGTATCGCCCATGATATGGCAAAAATGCCAGATTTTGACGCCTCTGCCGATTTGGGCGCCATTATCTACATAACTCGATTCGTGAACGAAATAGTCGGTCATAGTCATGAATGTAGGGCAAGCCTTTGGCTAGCGGACAGGCCTTTGGCTTGTCCTGCTGATTTTGCAAATAAAACAGTGGTTTATGGCTATGTCAACACGCCAGATGGAGTTCTGCGGCCAAGCCCTGTGTGATCGAAATCGCTATCGAAACTAACAAGGGTAAAATCATACTTCCCAGCAGCCACATATTGATAGGCATCATCGAAATCAAGCCGGTATCTCCGCCTAACGGCAAGGATTTCCTTGAGGTCTGCGGTCTCCAAGCGAATTCTTATCACGCCAGAATCCTCGATCGTGTCCGACAGAAAATCTTCGAACACATCATCCTTTTTCAGCCTGGTCAGAATGACTCCCAGAGAGTAAAGTGAAAATTCTGTAATGGCAAGGGACGTAGATTCCACACCTTGAAAGAATTGGCGCGCTTCATCTGCTTTTGCTTGTTCCAAAAGCAATTCCAACCACACATTGGTATCCACAAGGTACATCTATTCCCCCCACCATTCCAACGCCTTTTTCTGGAGGTCCAAAGATGTATATTGTTCACGAAACTCACGTAAAGCGCCTGCCCAAGTCAAGCGCAATCGCTTTTGTTTGAAACGCGCCCTTTTTTCCAATAAAAATTCTACGAAGTCCTCTACCTCCTGTCGAAGGTCAGGCGGCAATTGTTCCACGATCTCTGTGAGTGTTTGCATCGCTTAATCCTTTCCGATAAGTATCTCAGCGAACATTTTAACGCAAAAGTGGAGAAACTTGTGGTTCTCTGCGTTTATCCGTGTTTATCTGTGGCTAAGAACGGATGCGCCAGGCTGTCCAGGGGCGATAAGGGCGCGGTACGGATACGGTACGTCAATTCAATAGACGGGCGCGCCTCCTCCAGCCCAAAGCCGCGCCCGGCCAAGGTTTCCTGGTACAAGACCGTGTGCAAGTCGGTAAAACCTTCGGAAAACTCGATCTCCTGCCCGTCCACCGTGATGGAGCGATAGGTGGTCTTGCCGCCTGGTTGGACAGGGTAAGGAAGATCAGCCGGGTCTACCGACAGGAACCAGCGCACGCGCGCGTGTTCCAACTCGATGAAGCCAGACATGCGTTTGTTATCCGCATGATAGACCTTGATATCGCCGGCCGGCCCAAACA
>DAOUCM010000095.1:0-17436 GCA_034431895.1 Anaerolineales bacterium | reverse complement strand
TTCCGATCACGGCGAAATGTTCGAGCGCGGCTTTTACGGGCATGGCGGCGTGTTCTTGTATGAACCGGTCATCAAAATTCCGTTGTTGGTTTTTGCGCCGGGGCAGACCCATCGCCGGGACATCCAAATTCCAACCAGCAACGTGGATATCTTGCCAACTGTGTTGTCTCTGGCTGGCCGCGAAATTCCTCCCGAAGTGGATGGCCGTCCCTTGCCGGGGCTTGGAGGGGACGAATTGGAGCAGCGCCCATTGTTTTCTATTTATGCGGCCCAGAATTCAGTCTTCCTGCCTTTGCAAAAGGCTGCTATTGCCATGTGTAAAGGAGCCTATAAGTTGATTGCCTATTTTGGATATCCAAGCCTCGATAATGGGTATGAACTCTATCATCTTAAAGACGATCCGGAGGAATTGCGCAACCTCGTGGACGACGAACCGCTAGTGTTTTCGGCCCTCAAAGAGGAATTGCTCGATCACCTGGCAGATGCCAACCGCCCGTATCGGGCAGGATGAGACATCCTCATGTCCCTTCCCCCTGACTTCGTCGCCGAACTGCACAAACATTTTACGGGCGAGATCCGTCTCGACCCTGCCAGCCGTATCCTCTACAGCACCGACGCTTCCATCTACCAAATCGAGCCGCTCGGCGTTGCCCTCCCCAAAACGCAAGAAGACCTGCACGCTGCGGTCGAACTGGCGGCCAAATACAAGATACCGGTCCTGCCGCGCGGAGCCGGTTCGTCGCTGGCCGGCCAGGCCATTGGTGAGGCTCTTGTGTTGGATTGCTCTCGCTGGCTCGACAAACTGGTGGACATCGCCCCTGAGGCCCGCACCGCGACCGTGGAACCGGGCCTCGTTCTTTCCACGCTCAATGCTGCTGCCGCTAAATATGGTTTGACCTTTGGCCCCGATCCGGCCTCTGCGGAGCGCGCCACGCTGGGCGGCGTGATCGGCAACAATGCCAGCGGCGCGCATTCCATCCTGTATGGCATGACTGCCGACCATCTCGTCTCGGCAGATGTCATCCTGGCGGATGGGAGTCTGGCGAGATTCGAAGAGAGTAGAGCGAAGAGAGTAGAGGGCGGCGACCGGTATGGCGCTTTACTTTCGGCTGCGCTCGAAATACGCGAGAAATATGCCCAAGCCATCTGGCAGGGTTATCCCCGTTCCTGGCGCAATTCGGCCGGATATCGCTTGAATTACCTGCTGCCCTGGTCGCCGTCTGCGCCGCCGCAATGGTGGGGGGAACGTTATCCGGCCAATCTACAACCAGATACATTCAACCTGGCGCACCTGCTGGCTGGCTCTGAAGGGACTCTGGCGGTCATCCGTCGCGCTACGCTGAAGCTGGTTCCGAAGCCCCGGCATACCATCTTGGGTGTGCTGGCGTATCCTTCGATTGCCGAAGCCTGTGACGATGTGCCACGTTTGCTAGAGTTCCAGCCGTCGGCAGTGGAGTTGGTGCCGCAGATGTTGATTCGGTTGGCAAAGGGCGTCCCGGCCTATGCCTCGCAGTTGGGATGGATTGACGGCGACCCGGCCGCCGTGTTGATCGTTGAATTTAGCGGGAGCAGGCCCGAGGTCCTGAAAGAAGCGGCGCATCGGTTAGGGGCGGGCGTTTTGGTGGCTGAGTCCAAAGAGGAGCAGGCGCGCGTGTGGGCCGTCCGCAAAGTTGGGCTGGGCATCTTCGATTCACGCTCTGCCGACGCGCGCCCTGTTGGGTTCATTGAAGATTGTGCTATCCCGGTAGAGCGGCTGGGTGAGTTCGTGCGGGAAATCGAGAAGATTTTAGCGGCGCACAACACCTATGCGGCTTTTTATGCGCACGCTTCGGCGGGTTGCCTGCACATCCGTCCCATTTTGGACTTGAAGCGTGGCGCAACCGACCTGCGCTCGATTGCCGAGGCCACGCTGGCGCTGACGCTGCGGCTGGGCGGCTCGATGTCGTCGGAGCATGGCGATGGCATTGCGCGCGGGGAATTCCTGCGGGCTACCTACGGAGCGCAGGTGACGGAGGCTATGCGCCTGCTCAAGCAGGCCGCCGACCCGCACAACCTGCTCAACCCCGGCAAGATGCTGGATGCGCCGCCGATGGACACGCATTTGCGTTACGGCGAGGGGTATGCGCCACAGGCGTGGCGGCCGGCATTGGATTTTGGGCGTAACAATGGCTTGGCAGGCGCTATCGAGCAATGCAACGGGCAGGGTGTATGCCGTAAAGCCGGCGGGGTGATGTGTCCGTCCTTCCAGGCCACGCGCGAGGAGGCGTATTCCACGCGCGGACGGGCCAACCTGCTGCGGGCGATGATTTCCTGGCCCCTGTCATTGCGAGCAACTCAAGGGAGCGAAATACTCTCCCGTTTGAGGAATGTCGCCATCGAACAGGCCGCGTTCGATGCCCTCGACTTGTGCCTGGCCTGTAAGGGTTGCAAGTCCGAGTGTCCCAGCGGCGTGGACATGGCGAAACTCAAGTACGAGTTCCAGCATGAGTATTACCGGTCGCATCGCCGCAAATTGCGCGACTATCTGTTTGCTTATATTGGGCCGCTGGCGAGGCTGGGCGCGCCGTTTGGGAGGCTGATCAATTGGGGCTTGGGGCTTGGGTGGGTGCGCCGCTTTGTCAATCCGCTGTTGGGCCTGGCAGAAGAACGCAAACTGCCGCGGCTGGAGGTTCGCCGTTCCACGTTCCAGATGCCGCCTTCGACGCAGGGGACAACCGAAACTGTCCTGCTGCTGCGCGATACCTTCACGCACTTCTTTGAGCCGCAAATCGAGGCGGCGGTGCTCAAGGTGTTGGCCGCCTGCGGCGTAGAAGTCCGTTTCTTGCCGTATTTTGGCGCCGGGCGGACGCTCATTTCGAAGGGCTTTCTCGATGCCGCCAGGCGACATGCGGCGCGCGTGCTGGATGCAGTGGCGAGACTCGACCCAGATGGGAAGTTGCCTTTGCTGGGCATCGAACCGTCTGAGTTGTATACTTTGCGCGATGAGTTCCTCGACCTGTTGCCGGAGCGCCGCAGCGAGGTGGAGGCGCTGGCAAAGCGCGCCTGGCTGGTGGACGAGTATCTGGTGCGCCCAGATTCTAGCGGACAAACCCGCGTATTGCGTGTAGCCAAGTTGATGAACGAAGACAGCGCTTCTGTTACTTCAACCTGGACGCCCCCCAGCGAAAATCGCAAATCCGAAATAGCAAACCCAAAGATCCACCTGCACGGCCATTGCTACCAAAAAGCCCAACCGCCCGCAGACGACGGTTTCCCGGTAGGGCAGGCGGCGACAGCAGAATTTCTGCGCGCTCTTGGCTATGAAGTAGAAGTCATCCCTTCGGGCTGCTGTGGCATGGCAGGCGCATTTGGATACGAGCGCGAACATTACGAACTTTCCATGCAGGTGGGGGAGTTGGTGCTGTTCCCATATATTCGCCAGAATCTCCTCTCTCCAAACGGGAGAGAGCAGGGGAATGGGGGCGCTTTCCCCTCTCCTCTTGGAAGAGGAATTGGGGATGCGGGCGACTCCCCCTCTCCCCTGGGAAGAGAGATTGGGGATGCGGGCGATTCCCCCTCTCCCCTGGGAAGAGGGGCCAGGGGTGAGGGTGCTTTCCCCTCTCCCTTTGGGAGAGGGGCCAGGGGTGAGGGAAAATTAGCCGCTCCCGGCGCATCCTGTCGCGCCCAGATTGCCGATGGGACGGGCGTGCTGGCGCACCATCCGTTGGTTTTGGCGGCAGAAAAGTTAGGTCTTTAGGAATTGTGATAGAATGTCCGCCAACTCAATTCCCCTGATTGGATTCCACTTATGAAAAACGTCATTCCACCCGTCAAAGGCACGCGCGACTTCTATCCAGAGCAAATGGCTATTCGCACCTGGCTGTACGACACCTTGCGGCAAGTAGCCGAGTCCTTTGGCTATCAGGAATGGGAAGCGCCCATCCTGGAAACGCTCGATTTGTACGCCGCCAAATCGGGCGAGGAACTGGTCAAAGAGCAGTCCTACGTCTTCACCGACCGCGGCGGCGACCAGATTACTTTGCGCCCCGAACTGACGCCCTCCCTGGCGCGCTTGGTGGCCCAACGGCAGGGACAACTGACTTTTCCCCTGCGCTGGTGGTCGTTTGGGCCCTTCTGGCGTTACGAGCGCCCGCAAAAGGGACGCACGCGCGAATTCTTCCAGTGGAATGTGGACATGCTTGGCGCCGATTCGCCCGAAGCCGACGCCGAAAACGTGGCCGTGCTGGCGACCTTCTTCGAGCGCGTTGGCCTGACGCCGGAGCAAGTCATCATCCTGGTCAATGACCGGCGGCTGATGGACGCCCAACTCGACAAGTTTGGCGTGCAAAAAGGGATGCGTCCGGCGGTCTCCTCGTGGATTGACCGGCGCGAAAAACTGGCCCCTGACGAATGGGAAGCCTATGGCCGGGAACTTGGCCTGACGGACGCTCAAATTGCCAACCTGAAAGCCATGTTGGGAGATAAAGAACTATGGAAGCAATCGCCTGAGCAGGTGCGCTTCTATCGTGCTATCGAGGCCCTGGGCTTCAGTCATTTCGTTCAGTTCGACCCCTCCATTGTGCGTGGATTGTTATACTACACCGGCACGGTCTTCGAAGCCTGGGAAGTAGGCGGCGAAATACGGCGCTCCATCCTGGGCGGCGGGCGTTACGACAACCTGCTGGCCGACGTGGGCGGCGATCCGCTGCCGGCCGTTGGTTTTGCCATGGGCGATGTGGTCATCACCCTCATCCTCGAGAAATACGGCTTGCTGCCCAAAGACTTGCAGGTCAACCCGGCGCCGGTGCTGGTGACGGTCTTCGACGAAGAGCGGCATCTGGCTTCCCTGCGCCTTGCGGCCGACCTGCGCCGCAAGGGGCTGAACGTCATTTGCTACCCAGAAGCGGTCAAACTGCCCAAACAGTTCAAATACGCCGACCGCATTGGCGCGCGCGTGGTTGTTGTGCTGGGGCCTGACGAAGCGGAAAAAGGCCAGGCGGCGGTCAAAGACCTGTCGAGCGGCGAGCAGATCATCGTCCAGCAGCAGGCGGCCGCGGCGGCCATTCGCAAAATCCTTGCGGGTGCGCCGTCCTGATGGTATAATTCGTACTCGCGTGGTGGCTGTAGCTCAACGGCAGAGCGCCACACTGTGGATGTGGATGTTGTGGGTTCGAAACCCATCAGCCACCCTGAGCGCCTTTGCTTCGAGCGAGGGCGCTTTTTTTTTATGTGGGATGTGTTGTTGTCCCATCGAGGGATGATATGGGTTCGAAACATTGGCCACCCTGAATGCCTTTGCTTCGAGCGAGGGCGCTTTTTTTATGTGGGATGTGTTGTTGTCCCATCGAGGGATGATATGGGCCCGAAACATCGGCCACCCTGAGCGCCTCGCTTCGAGCGGGGGCGTTTTTGTGTTGATGGGATCCACTAATCTTCACGAATTTTTTGGAGGAAATAAGGATGTTCAAACCCGCGTGGCTTGGATTGATCCTGGCCCTGGCCGCCTGGGCTTGCGGGACGAGCGCGCCTCAGACTCAGCCTGCGCCTGCTCCCCTTTCGCTGCCTAATGCCATCCTGACAGCGACTCCCGCGCCCCTACCCGTCGTAACGACTTTCTTCCCTACGCCGACCCTACCAGCGGTTGATGCCCCGATCCCGGCGAGTGGTTTGCAGGTGGCTTACCTGGGCGGCGGCAATTTGTGGCTGTGGGACGAAGCGGGTGCGAGCCAGTTGACCTTCGATGGCAAGGTCGTTGCGGCGGCGCTCTCGAAAGACGGCTCCTGGCTGGCTTTTCTGCGCGGACGGGAGGTGTGGGTCATGCGCTCGGATGGCGCTGGCGAGCGGATGCTTGCTCCATTGCCAGGCGAGGCGGGTGTTCCGTACTTTGCCCCCAATGGGACGCTGCTGGCCGTCTCCACGTCAGACCATATTCTCGTGCTTGACTTGAACGCCGGCAGCGCCACAACGGTGTTGACCTATCCTGCCATTCCCCATTTCCTGCCACAGGTGGTTTGGGCAATCGATTCTTATGGCTTCAAGACGATTCTCCCTGTCAGCGCAGAGGGCGGCGCGGCGCAACTGCATTACGCCTTCCCGGATGGGACTGTGGCGAACCTGGGAAGTTTGGACCTGGCGCCTTTAGGGGAGAGTCTGCCGCTCATCTCGCCGGATGGCGGCTATGTCCTCTATGTTGCCAGGCATGGTGAAGACAGTCGCTCCCTGATGCTGATGGACGCCAGCGGCGCGGCGCGGCCTTACGGCGAACCGGCCGCGCGCATCCGCGTTGGGGGCTGGTATCCGGATTCGAAGCGCTTTACGTATGCTTCCGAGGGGACTGGCGGCATTGCGTGGTTGACCGGCAGCGTGGACGGGCCTCCACAGGCAGGCACTCCCTTCGATATGTCGCTTGGACGCTGGGTGGATGCGGGGCGTTACCTGTTGCTGGAAAATGGGAACCTCTCGCTATGCGACCTGAGCGGCGCGAAATGGCCGATTGCCAGCAACGTGCAGGATTATGCCTTTTCCAGCCCTTGACTCCTCCCTTGGTTGCTGCCGAAATGAAATAACAAAACTGAAAATTGCTCGTCAGGGATTTGCAAGGTTTTATCGTGGATATGGGTTGTATACTTTTAGCAAGAGGTGAAAATGAAGTATACAGTCAGGCGCTTTCAAAAAGGGCAGGGGTTGGTCGAATATGCGTTGCTGCTTCTTCTCATTGCCATTGTGGGGGGATTGGCGTTGAACGCGATGGGCGTGTCCATTCCTGATATTTACAATCAGGTGATGGCTGGCTTGCGAGGCGAGGACGCGGCTTGCAGTCCTTTGGCGCGCGCTGGCAAGGAATGGGATGCCTTCAAAGACAAATTCTGGCGCGGCGGCATTGCACAGAAGGACGGCGGCTTCCAAGTCTGTCCGTTGTGCGGTGGGTTGCTGCCAGGATACTCGGGCAGCGATTATCGAGTAGATTTGTCGGGGGTGAAGGTCCAGAATGTAAACCCCACATGGAATGGATACGGCGTAGCGTTCCGCGCAGAGTATGGGAAGAAAGGGCTAAACGGTTACATGTTCGAAATCGAAAAGGTCAATAAGAATGCGCCGGTGCAGATTTATTTCAGCAAATGGGTAAACGGTAAGCAGATCAGGCCGCCGCTGGCCGTGAAGAACCTGCCGCCCGATTTCGATTGGAACAATCCGCCCGATATCAGCGTAAAAGCGGAAGGCGATACATTCATTGCCTACCTGGACGGCAAGGAAGTGCTGAAAGCCAGCGACAAAACCTATACGGAGGGAGGCGCAGGCGTGGTGTCGAATCTGGGCACCAAATTGGATTTTGCCGATTTTGCAGTGAACCTGCCTGTGTGTGAGGAGGTGAAGTAATGGCACTCGAGGAATCGCCTTCCCTCGATTTGTACAAAGAAGGAATGCCCGCGCGTCTTCCCGATCCGTCTCGCAAGCGGCGGCTGGTTTGGGTGTTGATCATTGGGCTGGCTGCCTTGAGCGTAGGGCTGGCTTTTCTCAACATGGCGCAGAACGGCACGCTTGCCATTTTGACCGGCACAGGCAGCGTCGCGGGAACCGTCTATGACGATCAGGGCAAACCGGTTGCGGCTGAAGTATTCGTCTTTGGCGCAGACATCTCTGCGCAAGCCGACCCAAGCGGTCGCTTTGTCTTGGAAGGGGTGCCGGCCGGGCAACAGGTTATTGTGGTTGCCTATCGTAATGTTGGCCGCGAATATGCGGTGCAGGTGGTGGCCGGGCAAACTGTTGATTTGGGAGACGCTCGTTTCCAGCCAGAAGACTTTATGACGGGGTGGAGCCAGTCTGGCGAAGGCGCACCATAGCGCGGCCTCTTGCTGCAACCAAGTGGACATTGCGCGGCAGTTCAACTGCGGCGCAATAGCAATTTTCAGTATGGCAAAAAAGCCCCACAGGTTGCCGAAAATCGCCAATTTGCGTCTGAACCATCCCGAAGGCTCGATTTTGCTCGTACAATTGCTCTAAAAAAGCCTTCGGGGCGGTTATCCCGAACTGGCGTTATTTAGAATTGCTGGCGGCGCAAACGAATTGGCGGCTTTTTGGGGGAATTGATGTACAATTGAACCCATGACGGATCAGATTAAAGTCTTGTTCCTTGCCGCGGAGGCCGATCCATTTGTCAAGGTAGGCGGCCTGGGCGACGTGGCCGGGTCGTTGCCGCGCGCTTTGCGAGCCTTGTCGTTGCAAACAGCCTCACAGCCCTTGCTAGATGTCCGTTTGGTCCTGCCGTTTCATCCGGTCTTGCGCTCCAAGGCGGCCTCCTTGCGGCCTGTGGCGGCATTTCCCCTGCCGCGCGCAGGCGGCGACGTGATGGTGCAGGCTTTCGAGACAACCTGGCAGGATTTGCCGGTATATTTCATCGGCGGCGATCCCGTAGATGACAGCGGCTCTGTCTATTCCTCCAATGCAGCCATTGACGCTGAGAAATACACTTTCTTTTCGCTAGCCGCATTGGAGTTGTACGAACAATTGGGCTGGCAGCCAGATATCGTCCACGCTAACGATTGGCATACTGCCCTGGCGGTGTATGGCTTGTTGGTACAGCATTGGCAGGAAGGCTCCCCGCGCCCGGCTTCGGTCATCACGGTTCACAACCTTCCCTTCCTTGGCCCAGATGTCAACGAAATCTTGGAGGCCTACGGAATCCCACTGGCGCAAACCGACCTGCCCGATTGGGCGCGCCTCAAACCGTTGCCGCTGGGTCTGTGGGCCGCCGACGCAATCGTAGCCGTGTCGCCTACCTATGCCGATGAAATGCTCTCGCCTGAATACGGCTCTGGCTTGCACGACTTTTTGAAGACGCGGCGAGAAACGCTTATGGGCATTTTGAATGGGCTGGATACCGAGCGATTCGACCCGGCCTCGGATGGTGAGATTGCGGCGCAATTTACGCTCGAATCGCTCTCACAGCGCGCCGTCAACAAGGTGGCCTTGCTAGAGCAAGTTGGCCTGCCTGCCGATACAGACGTGCCTGTATTTGGCGTGGTCTCGCGCATGGATCCGCAAAAGGGCATTGATTTGGTCATAGACGGCCTGCGTAAACTTCGGCACACTCCCTGGCGGGCGGTCATTCTGGGCGCTGGAGATCCCAAACTCGAAGAATCGGCGCGTAAACTGGCCAAAGAGTTCCCCAACCAGGTGCGCCTGGAAACCAGATATGACGCTAGATTGGCCCGCCAAATCTACGCGGGCGCCGACATCTTCTTGATGCCCTCGCGTTACGAACCTTGCGGCTTGTCGCAAATGATTGCCATGCGCTATGGCTGTGTGCCGGTGGTGCGCGCTGTGGGCGGTTTGCACGATACGGTCACAGACGGCGAAACTGGCTTTGTATTCATCGAGCCAAAAGTCAAACCTTTCGTCGCGGCCATCCAGCGCGCATTGGAGACCTACCGTGACCGCCAGGCATGGCAAGTCATCCAAAAGAACGGCATGTCGCAAGATTTTTCTTGGACTCAATCTGCTCAACGCTATGTTGCGTTGTATCGGCAATTGCTTTCCATAGTTCATGTTAGGAAATCTATGCACCTATGAAAACACGCGCTGTCATTCTGGCTGGCGGCGAAGGGGCGCGCTTGAGCGTTTTAACGGCCAAACGCACGAAACCGGCTGTTCCCTTTGCAGGCAAATATCGCATCATTGATTTTGCCCTTTCTAACTGCGTCAATTCTGGCATTTTCGATATTATGGTGCTGGCTCAATACCGGCCGCAATCCCTCATCGAGCATATTGGCTCCGGCGCTCCCTGGGATCTCAACCGCGACTTTACCGGCGGCATCAAAATCTTGACGCCATATAAAGCGCGCAGCGGCTCAGATTGGTATGCCGGCACGGCCGATGCCGTGCAGCAGAACTTCACATTCATCAAGCGCGGCTCCCCCGACCTGATCTTCATTCTCTCGGGCGATCATATTTACACGATGGATTATGACGCCATGCTGGCCTTTCACATGGACCACCAGGCGGATGTTACCTTAGCCAGCATTCACGTCCCACTGGAAGAGGCTTCTCGTTTTGGCATTTTGGCAACGGACGAAGAATACCGCGTCACTTCCTTCGTCGAAAAGCCGGCTCGCCCGCCCTCTAACCTGGCTAACATGGGCGTCTATCTCTTTAGCGCGTCTGTTTTGGATCGTGTTCTCTGGGAAGATCACTTCCGTAAAGGCTCTTCGCACGATTTTGGCAAGGACATCCTGCCTCGGTTGGTCAAGTCGAAGGCGCGCGTTTTTGCCTTTCCGTATACGGGCTATTGGATGGATGTCGGCACGGTGAATTCCTATTGGCAAGCGCATATGGATCTCTTGTCGCCCAACCCGCCGCTCAAACTCTACGATCGTTCTTGGGTCATTCACACCCGCACCGAAGAACGGCCGCCGGTACGCTTTCCTCACGAGGCGTGTGTCTATGCCAGTATGATTACCGATGGCTGTTTCATAGAGTCCGGGGCGCGCGTAGAGAGCAGCGTCCTTTCGCCGGGCGTGGTCGTTCGGGCGGGGGCGCTGGTGCGCGAATCGATTCTGCTTACCGACTGCGAGATTGGAAACGGCGCTGTCGTAGAGCGCGCTATTCTGGACAAGGGGGTGCGCATTGGCGAGCGCGCCCGCGTAGGCGGCGGTGTGGCAGACCCGAACATCCGCCTTACGCTGGTTGGCAAGCACTCTACCCTGCCGCCTGGCCTGGTGGTCGAACCCGGCGCCGAAATCGGCACGGATGTTGTCCCCGACGATTTCGAGGGCCAATATGTAGCAGCAGGACAGTCCATCGAGACCAAGCGAAAACCGTATGAGTTATAACAGAGCCGGCGGCATCCTCTTACATCCCACCAGTTTGCCGGGTCCCTACGGCATAGGCGATTTGGGCCCCTCCGCCCATGCTTTTGTAGATTGGCTGGCGCAGGCGGGTTGCTCTCTGTGGCAAGTGCTTCCACTGGGGCCTACCGGCTATGGCGATTCCCCTTACCAGTGCTTTTCGGCGTTTGCAGGCAATCCTTACCTCATCAGCCCCGATTTCTTACTACGCGATGGATTCTTGCACCCCGACGACCTGGTGGAGAAAGCGGACTTTCTTCACGACCGTGTGGATTATGGACGGATCATCCCCTGGAAGTTGAATCTGCTCGAACGGGCCTTCATCCGCTTCCGCTCGGACCCTTCGACCGGCTCAGGGCAACGCCTGGGGCCTGCTCGCCGCGACTATGAGCGTTTCTGCGCCGAAAACGTTTCCTGGCTGCCCGATTACGCTCTGTTCATGGCCCTCAAGGAGGCTAACGGCGGCGGTGCGTGGGACAGGTGGCCGCAAGAACTTCGGAGGCGCGATCCCGCTGCTTTAGCGGAAGCAAGTCGAAGGTATGCCGATGCGGTAGCGCGTTTTACGTTCTACCAGTTCGTCTTTTTCCGTCAATGGTCCGAACTGCGCGAACATGCCCATCGGTGTGGCGTCGAAATCATTGGCGATGTGCCTATTTTTGTCGCCTATGACAGCGCCGATGTGTGGACGAATCCGACTCTGTTCTACCTGGACAACGACCTCAAGCCAACAGCGGTAGCGGGCGTGCCGCCAGATTATTTTTCCCCCACGGGTCAGTTGTGGGGCAATCCGCTCTATCGCTGGGAGGTGCATCAGGCGACGGGTTACGCCTGGTGGTTGGCGCGCTTACAGGCTGCCTTGCGGCTGGTGGATTTTGTGCGCCTGGATCACTTTCGCGGCTTTGCAGGCTATTGGGAAGTGCCGGCCGGCAGCCCGACAGCCGAAAATGGACGTTGGGTGCCGGGGCCAGGGGCAGATTTTTTCCATGCGCTCGAACGGCAATGGGGCGCTGAGGCAACGACTACTTTGCCCATCATTGCCGAAGATTTGGGAGAAATCACCCCCGATGTGATTGCCTTGCGCGAGCAGTTTGGTTTGCCGGGCATGAAAATTTTGCAATTTGGCTTCTCAGGGCCAGAAAACCCCTTTTTACCGCATCATTATCCGGTCAGGTGTGTAGTGTACACCGGTACGCATGATAATGATACAGCGCGCGGCTGGTATGCTGCCGCGCCTGCCCAGGAACGTCATTTTGCCAATCGGTATTTACGAACCAACGAGGCCGATTTCGGCTGGGATTTGATTCGCGCCGCCTGGTCTTCGGTAGCAATTTTTGCCCTGGCACCCATGCAAGATTTTCTAGGCCTGGGGACAGAGGCGCGCATGAACTACCCCAGCCGTTTGGGGGGCAACTGGGCGTGGCGCATGGCGTCTGATGCCTTGTCGGACGATTTGCGCGATAAAATTAAAGAGTTGAATTTCCTGTATTCTCGTTGACAGAAGGGTAAACGGTTTTTTTTAGGCTATTTTTTCAGGTAGATGCCCAAGTGATTGGCTACGGCTCGTTCCCGGCCAGATTGCAATTCGTCTACGGGGGAGTTTAGCACAAAGGGTTTCCCGTTGGCCCCTTCGATGACCATGGTGGAAGAACCGCCGCCGTCCAGGTTGATGCCGGAGTAGACGCTCAAGGAAACCAGCAAGTTGGCTAATTCGGCAAAGGTCACGCCTTCGCTGTAGCCTGGCTGACGGCCATCCACAACGACCAGCATCAGCCAGCGTCCGTTTTGGTTTACGCCAACGGCGGTGCGAGGCTCTAGCGTCGTGTTGTCCAGCCCGGCAACTGCTTTTCCCTTGAGTACCAACATGCGGTCTCCAGAGATGGCGTTATGCACTTTGCCCACCGGCGTATCGAAGGAAATGACATTGCTGGCGTTGATGTAGAGGATGGGTCTGCCAGGCAGTCTGGCCGAATAGACGTTGCCTCGTGAGGCCGCATAACTTTTGACTTTGACGGGGTCGCCGCCTTTGGGGCAGTAATCTGCTGGGTTGTATGCGGCAGGGTCGAGATAGTCGAAGCCGTCGCCGTTGATGGCAATGCGCATTCCGAACTCTGATAGGAAACGGGAAGTTGTGCGCGTGCAAATGGCGCCGCTGGGGTGGCTGGGAGGCGTGACCAGGAACTGCAAGCCGCTCGATTTCAAGTCTACTACCAGAACGTGTGTAACGATTTTGCGCGGCGTTTGCGTCTCTTTGCGATAGTATGTCACACCGGGAAATATTCTTTGCGCCAATTGTGCAGGGGCGTTTTCTCCCAGTTCGAGCAGGTAAGTGGTCGAACACCAACCGCCCAGGCCGTCGAAGCGGCGCACTTTGACCCAACTTCCATCGGGGGTGATGTCTTCGGAGTACACAATTTCGTCTTTTTTCAAGAAGCCAAGCGAGTTATAGTTTGCCGCTGGCCCTTCACGCACGTTCAGGCTGGTTGTATTCACGCGGTACCAGATGCGGACGTGGTCAGACGGCGGCGTTGGAGGGTTGGTGCTGGCCAGGTATTCTCCAGCGCACCAGCCGGTAACGCTTCCGTTTGGGTGCTTTACTTCGATCCAACTCAAGTCGGCCAGGGCGTGCAGGGCTTCGACGACCTCATTCATTTGGAGGGAGCCGACTTTGTTGTAGGAGATGCCCGGTCCGTCACGCATGTTCAAGGTGGTCGCGGTTACGCGGTACCATTTCCCGGTCATGTCAATGATTTCGGGGGTGCCGCCGCCATTGCCGCCGTTTCCGTTGTCGGGAGGCAGCGTGCCGCCTATGCTGACCAGGTATTTGCTCAGGCTCCAACCGGTCACATTGTCGCTTTCGCGCTTGATTTTGATCCATTCGCCATCGGCAGAGATTTCCAGTCTTTCCACCACATCGTCTTGTTTCAGGGTGCCAAGCACAGCGGAGGTGGTGTTGGCGTCTTGTCGGATACTTAGATCAACACGGAATTTTTCGTTGGCTGGGGCCGGCAGGTTGAATCTTGCCAGGAAAGCGGCTCGATCGCCATTGAAGTAGTTCAAATCAATGCCTTTGCTTTCTACGCCGTACAATTTACCGTCGCCGGTCTCGGTAAATTGCCAGAAGGTCCATTCATTCTCTCCCCATGGCTTGGGAACGCTGGGTTTGGATACGCCATAGTTGGCAATCCAAAGGGGGTATTGGTGGAAGTACTCCAGGCTGGTGGGTTCCGTGCTGGCGTTGGGAGCGTTGTCGCGCCAGTAATAGTAAGCGGTATAGATGAAGATCTCTTTTTGTCCCACCAGTTGCTTCAAGCGTTCCAGGAAATCATACCATTTTCGCCAGCCCTTGTAGGGGCCGTTGTATGATTCTTCGAAATCGGCAAAGAGGGGAAGTTCTCCCAGGTCGCCCTCCAATTGCTCCACCCATAATTCGGCCTGGCGTTTTGGGTCTGCGCGGCTGTCGTAGAACCAGTACGAGCCGCGCGGCAAGCCGGCTTTCTTGGCCTCTTTCCAATTCGTTTTGAAGTCGGAGTCCACCCACAGATTTTGACCGGCGCGGATGATGACAAAGTCGGCCACCTGGCGCATTTTGACGAAGTCAATGCCTTGTGGCGTAGATGGCTCGTCCTGATAGAAACTGACATCTGGACCGATGGCGTATCCCATAGCGCTCTCCTTATACTTGATTGCTTGCCTTATTTTACCAAATGAATAGGGGAAATCAACAGATAAAATTGTTGGTGCGCCAAAACGCTGGGACAATAGCCTGTATGGACAGCAGTGCGGCAGCGTCTCCTTGGGGGATAGCATTCTTTTTAGGTAGGGACTGTCGCAATGAAGTCCATCGGACGAAGCACTCATGACAAGAGCCTGTTATCCGAAGAGCCAGATGAAGGGAAAAACCATGCCCTGAGCGCAGTCGAAGGATTTCACGTCCGGCTTCCTGACAAAGAGCGTCAGGACAGGCGGGAGTGGCGGGGGGAGGGGTGACCCTCCTCCCGACCATAATTGGGCGAAACGGGCGTAATGATAGTGTTATAATCGGCCTGTTTTGATGACAAGCATGAAAGTATCTGTCGTTGTCCCTGTTTATAATGGCGCCGATACGCTGCCGATGCTGGCGGAAGAACTGGCGCACGTCCTTCCCTCGGTGGCAGAGAGGTATGAGCTGGTGCTGGTAAATGACGGCAGTCCAGACGACAGTTGGCAGGTCATCGAGCGTCTGGCGGCTCGGTATGCGTGGATACGCGGCGTAGATTTGATGCGTAACTATGGACAGCACAACGCGACCTTGTGCGGAGTGCGCGAGGCGCGTTACGAAGTCATCGTCGTCATGGATGACGACTTACAGAACCCCCCTAAAGAGATTCCTAAACTCTTGTCGAAACTCCAAGAAGGTTACGACGTGGTGTATGGCGTAGCCCGCAAACGGCAGCAGGTATGGTGGAAGTCTTTGGCTTCTGCAATCGTCAAGCGCGCCATTGCGTATGTGATGGGTTTGCGGACGGTGCGCGATATCGGTGCTTTCAAGGCTTTCCGTTCTGATTTGCGCAAAGCCTTCGAAGACTTTCACAGCCCGGATGTGTTGGTAGACGTTTTACTTTCTTGGGGGACTTCTCGCTTTGCCTCGGTGCCTGTGGATGAGTCGCCTCGTGCTGTGGGAAAGTCGAATTACAACCTTCTCAAACTCATCAAGGTTTCTTTGCTGGTGTTGACCAGTTACACCACCATTCCGCTGCGTTTTGCCAGTATCCTCGGATTTGCATTCACGCTGTTTGGATTGGGGGTGTTGAGTTACGTCTTGATTACCTATTTCGTGGCCGGCTCGATTCCGGGCTTTTCGTTTTTAGCGTCTACCATCATCATTTTTAGCGGCGTACAACTCTTTGCCCTGGGCATCATCGGCGAGTACCTGGCGCGCGTGTTCGAGCGCACGGGAGGAAAAAAGACGTACGCGATCGGTCGAAAAACGAACTCATGAAGGAGAAGTATGGCGACAAGTAAGATAGAAGAAACCCAAAAGAAACTCGACCAATATTTTACCGAAAAACTTGAAGCCTATGGCGCCACAGCTCAGGGCGTTGACTACAATGGGCCAGATGCCCAGCGACTGCGTTTCGAGGTGTTGTCGAAAGTCATCGATTCCTCGCGACCGTTTACGGTCATTGACTACGGCAGCGGTTATGGCGCATTTTTCGACTTCTTGACAACCAGAAACTGGCAATTTGAGTATTATGGCGTAGATTTGATCGAAAAGATGGTCATAACTGCTCGTGAAGTCCACAAAGATTTCACCAATGCGCACTTTACCACCGACGAAAAAGAACTCCCAGTGGCCGATTATCTGGTTGCGGCCTCGGTGTTCAATATAAAAATGGATTGCCCCTATGACGAATGGCAACAGATGGTCACAGAGACTCTGATTCGGATGGATGCCCTGTGTTCCAAAGGGTTTGCCTTCGATATGTTGACGAAATACTCCGATCCCGAACGGATGGCAGGCCGCCCCGATCTGTTCTATGCCGACCCTTTGTTCTTCTTCGATTTTTGCAAGCGCAACTTTTCCCGTAATGTAGCCTTGCTGCATGACTATGGTCTGTACGACTTTACGATATTGGTTCGCAAAGATCTTTGAGCGTTGATGAATGTTGTCATTTTACAGCCATCGTATATTCCCTGGCGCGGCTACTTCGACCAGATTCGCCGCGCCGACCTGTTCATCTTCTACGATGACGTGCAATACGATAAGCATGGCTGGCGTAACCGCAACCAAATCAAAACGGCGCAAGGGAAGCAATGGCTGACCATCCCGGTTCACAGTAAAGGGGTAACGGAGGGCATTCCAATTTGCAATATCAAGATAGATTGGAGCAAGCCTTGGGCCAAAGGCCACTTGAAGTCGCTCACGTATGCTTACGCCAAAGCGCCATACTTCCGCGCTTATCTTCCCTGGCTGGAATCGGTCTATGAGCAGCGCTATGAGTTCCTGGCAGATTTCACCATTTGGTTGACCATCGAGATTGCCCGCAACATGGGCATTACGCATACTCGTTTCATGCGTTCATCCGAAATGGAAGGCATCACCGGCTACAGAACCGACCGCCTGATTCAGATTCTCCAGCGCGTTGGCGCACGACACTATATCAGCGGGCCTTCAGCGCGTGAATATATCGAGCCAGAAAAATTCCAGGCAGCGGGCATCGGCTTGGAGTATATGGAATACCATTATCCGCCTTACCCGCAGTTATATCCCCCTTATGATCCCTTCGTGACCATCTTGGATTTGCTCTTTATGGTGGGCGCCGAGGCGCTTTCGTATATTACAGGGCCTGAACCAAACCGACAACCCTAGCCACCCGCCGTACTATGAAAATCGTCCAAGCGCCTCGCGCGTCTGCCGTTCTCTACAACTTGTTGCTTGCCAGGGCAGATATTCGTCCCTGGTTGTTGCCGGCAAACATTTGCCCGCTTGTGCCGTTGACTTTCTTCAAGGCGGGCGTTCCTTTCGAACTGGTAGATATTTCAGCCGAGACTCTGCACATAGACCTGGAGCAAGTCGAGGGGCGTCTGAGGCGGGGCAGTTACGGCGGCTTGTTGTATGCGCACACCTACGCGG
>DAOUCM010000094.1:0-91110 GCA_034431895.1 Anaerolineales bacterium | reverse complement strand
TTCCTGGTGGGCGCGCTGGCCGCCATGATGAGCAAGAGCCACAAGATTGGCTCCGTGCTTGGCACAGACGCGGTTCCTCCGGTATGGCGCTTTGGTGAAGGCTATCGAGCCGGCGCGGCCTATGCCGACCAGGAGATGGGCACCACCACCGAAGTGTTCGTGGTTTATCACAACGACGTTGGCTTCGACAAGACCTTCGTTGACCCCGAATGGGGCGCTGCGACTGCCAACTCGATGATCGATCAGGGCGCGGATGTGATCTTTGGCGCGGGCGGCAAGACCGGTAACGGCGCCGTCACTGCGGCGGCTCAGCGCGGTGTGTATGCTATCGGCGTGGACACCGATCAGTATTACACCCTGCCCGAGGCTGCGCCGCGCATGCTCTCGAGCGCCATGAAACTCATCACCCCCGGCGTTTATGACTTGATCAAGATGGCTAAGGAAGGCAACTTCCCCACCGGCAACTACTTTGGCAATGCTGGCTATGCGCCATACCATGACCTGGAGAACGAAGTGCCGGCCGAGGTCAAGGCCAAGATGGAAGAGATTGCCGCCGGCTTGCTGGACGGAAGCATCAAGACCAACGTTCCGCCTGTCAAACCGTAAGAGCGACTCTTTTAGCACAAAAGGGGAAAGGGCTGAGACCCTTTCCCCTTTTCGTCAGGGCTTTCAGAGAGAATTATGGAATCGAACGAAGAACAAACTGTTGGGCGTGAGTCCTTAATGCAAAAATTGTTGAAAATCGCCGGTAACACGATGCTGGTGCCTGTCCTGGCGGTGTTGACGGCCATGCTCATCGGCGCGGTGGTCATCTTCATAGCAGGAGGCAACCCCCTGTATGCCTATTTGGGGCTGTTCCAGGGCGCCTTTGGCTCGGCCAAAGCCTGGAGCGAAACCGCCGTATGGGCCTCGCCGTATATTTTTGCCGGGTTGGCTGTTGCCTTGGCCTTCAAGGGTGGTCTGTTCAACATCGGCGCAGAAGGGCAGTTAGCCCTGGGGGCGGTTGTGGCGGCCTGGATAGGCTATGCCCTGCCAGATGCGCTCGGCATTTCTTTACCCACCATTATTCATCTTCCGCTGGCTATTCTTTTGGGTATGCTGGCTGGCGCGCTATGGGCGGCCATCCCAGGCGCGTTGAAAGCCTACACGGGCGGGCATGAGGTCATCAATACCATCATGATGAACTATATTGCCCTCAACATGGTCTCTTTCTTGCTGAATGGCCCAATGAAGGACAAAAATCCCAACAACGTGATTGCCAGGACGCCCGAAATAGCAGAAAGCGCGCGCATTCCTGTCATTTTCGAAGGCTTTCGCATTCACTGGGGCTTCGTGTTGGCGCTGATCGTGGCTGTCATTGTCTGGTGGCTGCTTTGGAAAACCACGCTGGGGTTCGAAATTCGCACCGTGGGCGCCAATCCCGCTGCGGCCAAGTATGCCGGCATCAACGTCAAGCGGACGATTATCCTGACGATGGCTTTATCTGGTCTGCTGGCGGGGATGGCCGGCGCCATCGAGGTGAGCGGGCTAAATTATCGCCACGAACTCGGCTTTTCGATTGGCTATGGCTTCGACGCCATTGCTATCGCTCTGCTGGGGAAGACGCACCCCCTGGGGGTGGTGCTGGCATCCATCTTGTTTGCCGGAATGCGCAACGGGGGGACGCGCATGCAATTCCTGACTCAGATTCCGGTGGATGTCATTTCGGTCATCCAGGCGCTCATCCTGCTCTTCGTGGCTGCCGATGCCATCATCCGTTACATCTACCGTGTCCGCGCCCGCGAAGAACGCCTGGTGCTGACGCGCGGATGGGGAGGCTAGCATGGACTGGCGACGTTTTGGCGTCATTGCGTTGGTGATCATTATCCTGTTCAGCGTGGTGGTCTTGATTGGCAAAACCAAAGACACCCCTATCGTGATTATTACCAGTTTGCTGGCGACTACGATTGCCGTTGCTACTCCCCTGACGCTGGGGGCGCTTTCGGGCATCTTTTGTGAGCGTTCGGGCGTGGTCAACATTGGCATCGAGGGCATGATGCTGGCAGCCGCTTTCTTTGGCTGGCTGGCGGCGATTTACATGAATACGATTTTCAAAATTGCCCCGCTGCCTAGTTTGATTGCAGGAGTGATTGCAGCCATTCTAACCGGCGGGTTGTTTGCCCTGCTCCATGCAGTGCTTTCGATTACCTACAAAGTGGACCAGATCATCGGCGGGACGGTCATCAATATCCTGGCGGTCGGCATCACCGGCTTCATGAACCGACAATTGTTCTTCGAGAAAGGCAGCATCTTCGGCGGACAGGTGCCTCATGCGCCGGGCGTTCTGCCGCGCATTCAAATCCCGTTTCTGGCTGATATTCCTGTGGTGGGACGCATCTTCGACCAACAGCCGGTGACGATAGCCGCGATTTTGCTGGTCATTCTCTCCCATTATGTTCTCTTCCATACCCGCTGGGGACTGCGCACACGCGCAGTAGGAGAACACCCTAGGGCTGCCGATACGGTAGGCATCAACGTCGTATTCATGCGCTATGCCAATGTCATCATTGGCGGTTTGTTAGCCGGGCTGGGCGGGGCTTATTTTACGCTCGAATCCGTCCCCTCCTTCGAGCCGTTGCTCACCAATGGACGCGGCTTCATTGCCCTGGCCGCCATGATCTTTGGCAACTGGTCGCCGTTTGGCGCCTGGGCAGCGGCGTTGGTCTTTGGGGCCTCGCAGGCTTTCCAAATCAAATTGCAACTCTTTCGCGAGGTCATTCCGTCTCAGTGGGCCTTCCTGCAAAACGCCTACATCGTCGGGCTGGCGCCCTACATTCTAACAATGCTGATTCTGACCGGCATCATCGGCAAAACCATCCCGCCGGCCGCAGACGGCGTGCCTTACGAGAAATAAAACTCTCGGATTGCTAAGACCAGCTCAAATTACCGCATATCTTCATACTGCAGCCTCCAGCCACAACCAAACTGGCGTTGCGCCGCAGTTGAATTGCGGCGTGAACAAGATTTGCGCGGACAATGCAAATGTTGAGTGGTAATACTATAGTACGCAAAGAAAGTTAATTTTATTCAAAAACCTTAGTAACTACTCCGTAAACTAAATTGACGAATGTTTTGACAAAATCTGCCAGATGGTAGAAAATGGCAGGATGAAAAAACAACATGTACAACTCATACAAACCGATCGAGAGTATATCGAAACCCTGATCAGCAAGGGCAAATTGAAAGCCAGGTCATATCGCCGTGCACTCGGCCTATTAGAGCTAGATCGTGGAAAGACCTACACCGTAGTGGCCGAAACATTAGGCATTGCACTTCCGACACTTTCTCTTTGGGCAGCCCAATACCGAGAAAAGGGTTTGAAGATGCTAGAGGATCGGCCACGGCCAGGCAGGCCCATCAAAATCAGCGGTGACCAACGGGCGAAAATCACCGCCTTGGCTTGCAGTGAACCACCTGAAGGCTATGCACGTTGGCATTTGCGCCTTTGCGTTAAAAGATGATCTTTTTACAGGAGAGTCAACCAGTGGAATTCACAAAAAAAAGTTCAAAATTGTTTTTGCTCATTACGCTGTTTTTGGTTGGTTGCTCTGCAACCGCGACATCAACGCCAGAACCTACGCAAACTTTTACACCATTGCCAACAATAACTCAAACATCCATTCCAACCTCAACCATAACGCCTATGCCTACACCAATTGGAGGCGGCTCAGGCAAATTTATCTTCACTTATAGAAAAGATGAATTTCTTAAGGCATTCCCAGATTTAAAAGGCGAAATAAATTTATTTATTGCAAACATAGATGGTATAGATTTAATCCCAATTACAAAGGGGCTAGAAGACTACAATTATTTCATGGATATCTCACCTGATGGTACTAAAGTTTTGGTTGCTTCCACAGCTAACCCGCAAAATAAAACAGCAAATTTATATGTGGTCAATTTAAGCTCATTGGAATTTGAACCAATTAAAATTGCGGAGGGGCTACCGCTTGATCCTTATGAGACTAACATAACAGCTAGATGGATTGACGACACAACCATTATTTACATTGGGGAAGGTGATGCAGGATTTGGGATTTACAAAATCAACACGAATGACGCTCATCTTATTAACATATATAAGTATAATAATGATGGTGAAATTAATAAGCCCTACGAAATTTTGGCATTAAACGACACACAAGTTTACTGGAGTTCTTTAGTCCAACCCACTTTGAAATGGAGAGGTAGAAATTATATCTGGTGGAGCAATCTTGATGATAGTGAGCGACATCCCTTTATGCGTGGTCCAGAGCAAATGTTTTATGGGGGCATATATGGGATTGAATTAAAATTTTCTCCAGACGGTACTAAAGTTGCTTGGACAGAACCAGCAACAAAAGAATCTGGACCTCCTTATAACAACTATTTACACATCGCATTGATTTCAGATATTGACAACCCACAAACAATGAACATTTTAACAGGAGATGTAATATTGAAATGGCTGGGAGATAGTTCAAAAATTTTGGTTTTTGATGTATCGTCAGTGTGGAGGAGCGAAGTTAATAAGTACGATAATACAAGCGATGTTTTTGGCATTTACATTTTATCTTTGTCTCCCTCTTTATCAATTAAGAATGAACACCCTTCTGAAGTTTTGGACACTCTAATTTCGCCAGCTAGTCGCCGTTCTGGGTTTATATGCAAAAACACATTAGGAAATTTATCTCCCGATGATCGAATAACTGCAATACCTATATTTGTACCTGTTAACAACGGTTGTAATCTGTCAAAAGTAATTTTATTGAACTTAGAGACAATGACTTTTTCAGAACTACCAACAGTCCTTACGCCGTATGAGGTGCATTGGATACCATAACATATCCTGCTGCTATACTAAAAACTGGTGCATTGGTTCTCAAATGGTATACCCCCAGTTCTTACAGCAGTTTCAAAGCCGTCAGCCAGCAATGCAGTATAATCCCCTTTGGAGACTGCTGGTGAAATAATTATGGCGATTCCCAGAGAGTTAAAAAAACCAAAGAAAGACGCGGCGACTCTATATCTGTGTGATAAGTTTTTTGACAGAATTGTGGCGGTTCTGAGAAGTTATCTACTTTAGAAAGGTAGTTGCAAACATAAGCATAAATGTGGTATTCCCCAAAGAATTACTGATGTCCTCGAGAGAAGGTCAAGACGATTTTACCCGGAAGAGTCATGATCTACACATTGGGACATCTTTATACCCAGGGGAAAATACCGTCTGGGCTAGGGGTTGAAGTTTTTGGATGCGATAGGTTAACTTTCTATCACCTCTTATCTGACATGGCTTTTCAGTGATTGATTACGCATCCGACGAATTGGAGGCCGAATCTCGCTCCAGTCACGAGATTGCGAAACGCTTTGGAGAAAAATGAGGATTGTAGTCGATGTCACTCCTCTTATCGTGTTACGATGATGAAAATCATGAGTCCACTGCAAATAGATAAAAATCGAACCACAGAGACACGGAGTATGTTTATGAAGAGAAACCCCGTGACGCGTACCTTCGTGATGAAACTTCAAGATTTTTGCAGGGGAGTCAACCATCCTACGGAGTAAATAAGCGATGACTGTTGTCCTTGAAGCCAAACAAATTACCAAACGCTTCCCCGGCGTGCTGGCCAACGACAAAGTGGACTTCGACCTGAAAAAGGGCGAGATTCATGCGCTGCTTGGCGAAAATGGCGCCGGCAAGACTACCTTGATGAACATCCTCTACGGCTTGTATCACCAGGAGGAGGGGGAAATCTTCGTCAACGGCAAAGCCGTCCGCATCAAAGACCCCAACGACTCGATTGCGCAGGGGATTGGCATGGTGCATCAACATTTCATGCTCGTTCCAGTCTTCACCGTAGCCGAGAATGTCATGTTGGGCAACGAAACCACCCGTAACGGCTTGCTGGACCGCAAAACGGTCTCTGCCAGAGTAAGGGAACTCTCACATCAGTACGGATTGGATGTTGACCCTGATGCACTGGTTGGGCAATTGCCGGTCGGCCTTCAGCAGCGGGTAGAGATTGTCAAAACCTTGTATCGCAATGCGCAAATCCTGATCCTGGACGAACCAACGGCCGTGTTGACGCCGCAAGAAGCCGAGGAATTGTTCGTCATCATGCGCGGACTGACCGAACGCGGCGTGTCCATCATCTTCATCACCCACAAACTCAAGGAAGTGCTGGCCGTTGCCGACCGCATCACGGTCATGCGGGCCGGGCGTGTGGTTGGCACCGTCATTCCCCAAGAAATGACCGAAGCCAAACTTGCCTCCATGATGGTGGGACGCGAGGTCATCCTCAAAGTAGAAAAAGGCCAGGCCAAAGCGGGGCAGGAAGTCCTCAAAGTGGAAAACTTGCACGCGCTTGACGACCGCGGCCTGGAAACAGTGCGCGGCGTCTCCTTCGAGGTGCGAGCCGGGGAAGTGCTGGGCATTGCCGGCGTGCAAGGAAACGGTCAAACCCAACTGGCAGAGGCGCTGACCGGTCTGCGGCCTGTCAAAAGCGGAAAAATCATCATCAACGGGCAAGATATGACCGGCAAACCGCCGCGCCCCATCATCGAATCTGGCATGGCGCATATTCCCGAAGACCGCCAACGGCATGGCCTGGTGCTGAGCGATACCATCGCCGATAACATGGTACTCTGTAATTACTACCGTCCGCCCTTTGCCAAAGGCATCGTCATCCAGCAAGAAGCGGTGGACGCCAATGCCCGCAAACTCATCCGGGACTTCGACGTGCGCACGCCCTCGCCCTTCGTACCCGCTTCCAAGTTGTCGGGCGGTAATCAGCAGAAAGTCATCGTAGCGCGCGAACTCAGCCGGGACGTGAAACTGCTGATTGCCTCTCAGCCTACGCGCGGCCTGGACGTGGGTTCCATCGAATACATCCACAAAGAAATCGTTCTCATGCGCGACCGCGGCGTTGCCGTCTTGCTCATCTCGGCTGAACTGGATGAAATCATGGCGCTTTCGGATCGCATTGCCGTCATGTATCGCGGGCATATTGTGGCTACGGTAGACAGCAAAACAGCCACCCGCGAACAACTGGGGTTGTGGATGGCAGGCGCGCAAGCCTGAAATCTTGTCGAATCTGTTCTTTTGGTAGGGCAAGATTTCATCTTGCCCTACTGTGTTTCATTAGGAAAGGGGGGGTATGGCGGGCAAGAAATGTTAATGTAAAATAAGCCCATCACCTCATTGTTCATAAAGAGGAGATCGCTATGAACAAAAGCAAATCATTCAGCCTGATTGCGCTGTTGACAATTACACTGTCGGCATGTAATTTGCCCTCCAGCGCGCCGCCCACCCAAAGCGCAGATACGATTTTGACGGCGGCTGCGCAAACCGTAGAAGCCAACCTGACCCAGGCCGCCATCCTCAACCCGCCCACGCTGCCGCCTACAAGCGCGGCTGCCACGCCTGTGCCAACCATTACGCTGGCGATCCCAACCACCAGCCTGCCGCCCACCCCCGCGCCGTCGCCGACCACGCCCTGCGATGTGGCGCAATTCATTGACGACATCACGGTGGATGACGGCACTACATTTGCACCCAATGAAAGTTTCACCAAGACCTGGCGTTTCAAGAATATCGGCGCTTGTTCATGGACTCCCTCCTACGCTATTGTTTTCAGCCACGGCGATGCCATGAGCGGTCCGGCCACCCAAGCATTGATTGGCAACGTCAACCCCGGCCAGACCGTGGACATCTCGGTCAACCTCAAAGCCCCGGCTGCCGAAGGCAGTTATAAAGGCTACTGGAAACTGCGCAACGCTTCAGGCGTGTTGTTTGCGCAAGTATGGGTAGAAATCAAAGTCAAGACCCCGCCGCCCTCGAACGTCAACATCACGCTCAACGCCATGAGCGGCACCGAAAGCGGTACAGTATACGAACCCGCCTCGGGCATCGCTGTGGTGCATGGCACCATCCTGGCCGGCGATACCGGCACGAATTACCTGGCGCGCGGGTATATGAGTTTCGACATCTCCTCTTTGAGCGGCAAGACCATCGTCAGCGCCGCGTTGGATTTGAGCAGTTGCTCTCAGATGCAAGACCCGTTTGGCAGTCTAGCCGGTATTTGGGTAGGCGAGGTACAATACGCCCTGCCGCTGGACCAAACGGATTACAACATCGGCGGGACGGGCATCCAGCTGCTGAACGCTCTACCGGGCGCCACTACAATTGACGTGAAATCGCTCGTCCAGACGCGCGTCACCGAAGGCCAAAGCCGCTTCCAGATTCGTTTGCACCCGGCCGGCCCCACCGATAACGATGCACAGGCTGATTATGTCACCTGCGGCGCAGGTACACCCAAGTTAACGATTACTTACCATCCGTAGCGCGGGATTTATCCCGCAACCCAATGCGGCATGAATGCCGTGCTACAAAATCTTTACGCTCGTGATAGTGACAATATTTATCTTGCGAGGAAAAATGAACATTTCTACATATCACCGTCTCTTCACTATCTTCGTGCTGGGCATGTTGCTGGTCTCTTGCAATTTACCATCTAAAAATACGGCAACAGAAAGCCCCAACGCCATCCTGACAGCCGCCGCCCAGACTGTGGAGGCCAGCCTGACACAAGCCGCTCTTGTCAATACGCCGACTTCTCTGCCGGCCACGGCCACGCCGGCGGCACCGCTTCCCACGGCCACGCCAGCGGCTCCGCTCCCAACGCTGCCGCCACCTGCTACCGCAACCCAGGATTGCGACAAAGCCCAATTCATTACCGATGTCACGATTCCAGACGGAACGACCTTGTCTGCCAACGAGAACTTCGTCAAGACTTGGCGGCTGAAAAATATTGGCACCTGCTCATGGACGCCTTCCTATACAGTGGTGTTCCAAAGCGGAGACGCCATGAGCGGACCTGCCAGCCAGGCGCTGACCGGCAACGTCAATCCTGGCCAGACGGTAGATATCTCTGTCAATTTGAAAGCGCCATCCGCCAACGGCTCTTATAAAGGGTTGTGGGCGCTGCGCAACGCCGCCGGCGTAACTTTTACGCAGTTCTATGTGGACATCAAAGTTGGCGACGGAGGGGGAGGAGGGGGAAGTGGGACGTTTGCCGTCACCAGCGTTACTATGAGCGTTTCTGGCTCATGTGGGAATTTCACCATTACCGCCAATATCACAACCAACGGGGCTGGGAACGTCACCTATAAATGGATTCGCAGCGACGGCGCGACCGACAACGCCGCTCACGCTCCCATAGAATTTGCAGCCGCCGGGACGAAGAGCGTCAGTACTCAATGGTTTGTATCTGCTGCTGGTTCTCATTGGATGGACATTTACATTGACCAACCCAACCACCAGCAGTTCGGAAGGGCAAATTTCAGTTGTCCGTAAAGAAGCAATCCTCTCCATGCGCTGTTTTGCAGGGGCAAGTCTGAAACTTGCCCCTGCACTTTCGGGCGAGTTTATGAGTGTTCTTTAATCTCAGGGCGGTATAATATTTTCTGGCAATGTTCGAACTCGTTGCCGAAAGGAATCAGGATGAAAAGAAACGGAAGATTGATCTTTCTATCCATCTCGATGCTGGTTGTGTTGCTGGTCACCTCTTGCGGGGGGAAGGGGACAGACGACCCCTCTATCACGACCGCCGTGGCGATGACAGTGGCGGCGCACGACACGCAAGCGGCCGAGGCCGCCTCCACGCCCACTTTAGCGGAAGCAGGCCCCACGTCCACGCCCGAAGCGGAAGGGGAGACGCCTACGCCAACCCAGGCCGTTCCGCCCACCTTCTCGCCGCCTACGGCTCCGCCGCCGGTCGGTTCCACAGCCCCGTGCCTGCTGGCCAATCTCATCAGCGAGACCATCCCCGATGGGCAAATCATGAAGCCGGGACAATATTTTTGGAAGACCTGGCGTCTCAGGAATGGCGGTTCTTGCACGTGGGACTCGACCTACAAAATCATCTACTGGTCCGGCGAGTTGATGGGCGGTCTGCTCGAATACCCCTTCCCCGAGGTGGTGCCGCCGGGAGATGAAGTGGATATTACGCTTTACATGCAGGCGCCCGCTGCGAACGGAATGTACACCAGCAGTTGGAAAATCAAGTCGCCGTGGGGCGGAGCATTTGGGGTCGGCGAATATGACCAGCCTTTCTACGTGCAGGTCAACGTGACCGATTCGTCTGCCCCCGCCTATGGCGTGACGGCGGTGACGTACAAGGTCGTCCGCAAGCCAGAGACGGGCTGTGCGACCAATGTGTGGTACACCGTCTATGCGACGATTACGACCAACGGCCCAGTGGAAGTCTGGTACCGCTGGCTGCAAAGCGACGGCAACGATACCGGCGAGAAAAAATTGAAGTTCACACAAGCCGGTTCACAAACGCTGACGCGCGAGTGGTCCATGCACCTGGGCGTGACGCCTGGCACCAAGTGGATGCAGGTGTTGATCACTTTTCCCAATGAGCAGGATTTCGGGAAGGCGTATTTCGACTATTTGTGTCAGTAGACAGCCAGAGCGAGGCAGGCCGGGGCTGGCGCTCCGGCCTTTTTGTTTGGGAACATAAGGTGATAAATGGGCGTCTTCAAGAAATAGTATACTTTTTGGCACGCCAAACCAATGGGCGGCAGTGCTCTGAAAAAGCGCCAGGACAAGTAACTGCTGCCCAAACAGGCTATCATCCCAGCACCTGGGCGCCCTCGGGATAACCGTCCCGAAGGCTTTTTCGAGCCATTGTATGGGCAAAATCGAGCCTTCACCCTGCGGGTACTTTGCGGGACGGTTGGAAGGCTTATCCCGAATTCAGGTTAACGCATACTTTACGGCATTCTGCCGTGTTTAGAGTTGGAGGTTTTCTATGAACGCGCGCTTCCATCGCTTGTTCTCCTTGACCCTTCTCATCGTTTCTGCATTAGCCTGCAACCTGACTTCGCCTGCTCAGCCAGATGCAGCAGCAACCTTGAAACCGCTCTACACCGCCGCAGCCCAAACTCTGGAAGCCATGGCCAGCAGTGTAGCCGCCACGCCGCTGGCTTCTCCGGCGGGCTTACTGGCCGCCTCGGCTACGCCGCCGCTGATGTTTTCTTCGGCTACGCCTTCCTCATCACCCGTTCCGCTCAGCCGCTGTGACGCGGCAGCCTTCATCAAGGATGTAACCGTCCCAGATGGGAGCGTCATCACGCGCGGAAGCACATTTCAAAAGATATGGCGGCTGCAAAATGTGGGAACTTGTAGTTGGACGCCCTCCTACGCGCTGGTGTTCGTCAGCGGCGACAGGATGAGTGGTCCCACCTCTGCCAGCCTGCCAGGGAACGTGAATCCGGGCGAGAGCATTGACTTGGCGGTGAACTTGACAGCGCCAAGCCAGAACGGTCACTATCGCGGCTATTGGAAACTGCGCAATGCCAGCGGCGCTCTCTTTGGTATTGGAGCGCAAGCCGATGTCGCTTTTTGGGTAGACATCCATGTCTCTGGGCCGGAATATGTGGCATACGACTTCGTAGCCAACGCTTGCGAGGCCGAATGGAAGAGCCGCAGCAGCAACAGCCTGCCCTGCCCCGGCAAAGAAGGCGATGACGACGGCTATGTGATCAAACTATCCAAACCCCGCATGGAAAACGGCGTGACGCAAAAGCAGGCCGGTTTGTTGACGGTTCCCAATCACAAAGCCAACGGCTATATCCAAGGGAAGTACCCGCCCTTCGAAGTGCAATCTGGCGACCATTTCAAGGCCGACATCAACTGTCAATATGGCGCAACGACTTGCAATGTGTTGTTTCGGCTAGAATATCGTATCGGCGATGGTGACATCAAAATCCTGAAAGACTGGCACGAGGTCTATGAAGGCAAATACTATCCTGTGGACATAGACTTGAGCTCCCTGGCCGGCAAGAACGTCCGCTTCTTCTTGACCGTCTTGGCCAACGACTCGAAAGGCAAGGATGAAGCCCTGTGGCTGGCAGCGCGCATCGTCCGCCAAGGGACACAGCCGCCGACTTCCACATCCGTGCCGACAAGCACAGCAACCATAACACCCACCTGGACGGCAACGCCCACCTCAACGGCAACCATGACTCCAACCGCCACTTCGACGGCAACGGCCACCCCTTGACCCCCGTCTCAGCCTCCCCCTTTGGGAAAAGAGTAGGGTGGAATCTCGAAATAGGGGTGCGGGCAAGGAGCAGGCAATGAGTTATAATGAAAAAAACAGGTATCATCTCAATAAATTGGGGTGGAGACCCTAAAGGTTTCGCCGGCCGGCAAAATTACCTGACAAAACGGCCAAATTTGCCGGCAGAATGGCCGGTTCGACCTGAAAACCTTTAGGGTCTAACTCCTGCCCCCCGATGAATGGGAAGATACAAAAACAGAAAGGATGATCTTTCTACAAAGAACTGGAGGTAGCGAATGCGATATTCGAAAACATGGTACGCGCGCTCATGGGATGGGATACTCGCCCGCTTGGGCGGCAGTCCCACAGCATCCCCTTGGAGGATCGGCGCCCCGCCGGTGGAACGCGCTAACACCACCCGCAGGTTGACTCTTCTTCTCATCCTCTCCCTGCTTTTGTCAGCCTGCAATTTAGGGAAACAGCCAGAACCCACGCCAGATGTGGCTGCCATTTTCACAGCCGCCGCTCAGACGATGATCGCCCAGTATTCTGCTGACCTGACCCAAACCGCCCTGGCTGCGCCTCCCACCGCCACCCTGGCGCCTACCAACACCCCCATCCCCACCTTTCCCATTGGCGGCTCTCCTGCGCCTGCTCTGCCTCTTGGCACGCCCGCCTTGCTCATCACGCCATTGGGCGGCACACCCTTTGCCACCATTACCCCTCTGCCAGCCCTGGCGACACAGGCTGGGCCGATGTGTAACAACTCTGAGTTCATTACCGACGTCAACTATCCCGACGGCGAAGTGGTGCAAGACAAACAACTGATAGCCAAAGTGTGGCGCATCAAGAATACCGGCACCTGCACGTGGGACGACGGCTATTCTGTGCGACACGTCATGGGAGAATCCATGGGCGCCAAGACTTGGGAAATCAAAACCAAAGACCAGTTCGTCGAACCTGGCGAAACAGTAGACATTCGCATCGAAATGACCACCCCCGCCACCGGCGGCGAACACGGCGGCTGCTGGCAGATGTTTGGAGATAACGGCTATGGTTTTGGTACGCTGATGTGCATCAAAATCATTGTCAAATGAGCCATCAGCAACATTTCCAACCCATTTTTGGAGGTTCTATGACCAAACCTATCCTCCTCTTGACCCTCGTGGGACTGCTGCTGACCGCCTGCGGCTCGAACGAACCTGCCCAGCCGACGCCAGACGTGAACGCCATTCACACCATCGCGGCGCAGACCGTCATCGCCGAGTTCACCCAAACTGCCCAGGCTGCGTCCACCGACACGCCAGAGCCAACCGCCACCGAGGAGCCTACCGCCACGCCAGAGACGGCGCTGCCCCTGCCCACGGCCACCGTTGCCGTTGACTCGACGGGCGCAACCGTCACCCCTATCCCCTGCGACAATTCTGCCTTCGTCATTGACATCACCGTTCCCGACGACACCCAAATGACGCCTGGCCAGGATTTCGTCAAGACCTGGAAAATCAAGAACACCGGCACCTGCGCCTGGGGCAGCGGTTATTCGGTCATCTACGCCTATGGCGAGAAAATGTCTGGCATCGCTGAACCGCTGACTTCGGTTGTAGCCCCAGGGGAGGAAGTGGAGGTATCGGTGCGCTTCAAGGCGCCCGACAAAATTGGCCAATATTCCAGCACCTGGCGCATGGCGAATGCCAACAAAAGCCCTTTCGGTGAATTCTTCTACGTCCGAATCGTCGTGCGTTGAACATGGCGCCCCTCGAACAAGCCATCGAAGAAGAAGCACGCCGGTTGGGCTTCGTCCTGGCCGGCGTCACCACACCTGAACCGCCTACGCACCTCTCCATCTACGAGCGCTGGCTGGAGGCCGGCCATCATGCTGGCATGGATTATCTGGCCAGCGAACGCGCCCGGGCGCGCCGCGCCGATCCGCGCTTGATACTGCCGGGCTGCAAATCCATCCTCGTGCTGGCCCTCCCCTACCATCCTCCCCCCATTTTCGCCCCCCAAGCCTCCCCCAAAAATTCAAAGCATGGGGCAAAAATGGGGGAACCGCAGGGGAGCCAGGCCAAAGTCGCTGCCTACGCTTGGGGTCAAGACTATCACCTCGTCATCCCTCCAAAATTACAAGCCCTGGTTGACTTCATCCAGGCGCAGGTCGGCCATCCCATCGCCTATCGTTATTACACCGACACCGGCCCGCTGCTAGAACGAGACCTGGCGCAGCGCGCCGGGCTGGGCTGGATCGGCAAGAACACCTGTCTGATTCACCCCCAATTTGGCTCTTTCTTTTTCCTGGCCGAAATCCTGCTCGACTTCGAACTGCAACCCAACGCTCCCTTTGCTGCCGACCATTGCGGCTCCTGTCGGCGCTGCATCGAAGCCTGTCCCACCGGCTGCATCCTGCCCAACCGCACGCTCGACGCCCGCCGCTGCATTTCCTACCTGACCATCGAAAACAAAGGCGACATCCCGCTCGACCTGCGCCCCAAACTGGACGGCTGGATTTTTGGCTGCGACGTGTGCCAGATGGTCTGCCCGTGGAATCGGTTTGCTCCCCGCGACGTGGACGCTTCATTCGCCCCGCGGCCGGCTTCCGCGCAACCAGATTTGGTCTCCGCCTTGTCCCTCTCTCCCGCAGAGTTCAACCGCTCTTTCAAGGACAGCCCGATCGCGCGCGCCAAACGGCGCGGCTACCTGCGCAATGTAGCCGTTGCGCTGGGCAACAGCGGCTCGACCGAAGCCCTGCCGGCGCTTCGAGCGGCCCTGCGCGACCCCGAAGCGCTGATACGCGAACACGCCGCTTGGGCGTTGATGCAAATCGAGGAAAACAAAAACCCGCCCATTCGCTCCAGACATTCGAAATGAACAAACCCCGCCTCCTCTTAGCCACCAACAACCCAGGCAAACTCCAGGAAATGCAGGCCATCTTGCAAGGTCTTGGCATTGCACTGATCAAGCCGGCCGATTTGGGCCTGGCGCTCGAAGTGGAAGAAGACGGTCAGACCTATGCCGAGAACGCCGCCAAGAAAGCCCGCGCCTTTGCCCAGGCCAGCGGCTTGGTTTCGCTGGCCGACGATACCGGCTTAGAAGTAGACGCCCTGGAGGGTCTGCCTGGCCTGCGCTCGAAGCGCTTTGGTCATGCGCCGTTCACCGACGCCAACCGGCGCGCTTACCTGCTGGAGCAGTTGGCGGGAAAACCCCGTCCGTGGAGGGCAAGGTTTCGGGCAACGGTAGCAGTTGCAAGTCCGGGCGGAAGCGTGAAATTCGCCGAGGGGACCTGTTTGGGAGAAATCGTCCCGCAAGAACGCGGAACGGGTGGCTTTGGTTACGATTCAATCTTTTTCATCCCCGAAGCCAATGCGACCATGGCCGAGTTGGACATGGAGACGAAGAACCGCCTGAGTCATCGCGGTCAGGCGGTGCGAAATGCCCTTCCCATCCTGCTCGAATATTTTGATTTCGGAGTCCGCTAGGGAATCGTATCGAGGAATGCCCCCAACAGCCGCGCGGTTTCGTCGGGCGCTTCGAGCATGAGCATGTGACCGGCACCGGGAATCAGCCGCAACTGTGACCCCGCAATCTGTTCATGCAAATACGCAGAACGGTTAGGGGGCGTCATCTGGTCTTCACTGCCGCACAGCAGCAAGGTGGGAACATGGATGTTCTTGACCTGCTGCATGACATCGAAAGCGTCACAAGCCAGGAAATCGCCATACAAGACAGCCGGGCGCGTCTCTGCCAGGCGGCGCATACCGAGTTCCTTCAGGCGTGGGTCGGCATGAGGGCCGTAAGAAAGGTCGCCCAATATTTGAAGGAGAGTTGGAAAGGTCTCTGGCTGGGCGGCCAGCTCGAGGATGCTTTTGGCTACGCGCAGTTTGGCGCCGCCACCCAGCAGGCCCAATCCCAACACCTGCTGGGGAAAGTGCAAAGCCATGACAAGCGCAATGGCGCTACCCATCGAATGCCCCACCAGGATGGCCGCCGGCAAAGACAAGGCCTTCAGGAATTCACTCACTGCCCGCGCATATTCCAGGATGTCTTGCCGGCCCATCCCTTTCGATTTACCGTGCCCGGGCAAGTCAATGGCGAACAGGCGTTGACCGTTCAAACGGCGCACCTGCGGCGGCCAGTTCAAATGGGCGCCTCCCGCACCGTGAATCAAGACAACCGGCGGCCGTCCATCCAAGTTTTCACCATGCACAAAGTAGTACAGGCCAGCAGCGGTTGGCATGGCTATTGTTTGGCATGATGCAGACGGTCGGCTGCATCTTCCGTAAGCGGAATGTAGACTTGAATGAGGGTGCCTTTGCCCGGCTGCGATTGGATATTCAGCAAGCCATTGACCAGTTCGGTGCGCTCGCGCAAGTTGATCATGCCCAAACTGCTGCGTTTATCATAAGACTGCGTGACGGCTTGCACATCGAAGCCTACCCCGTCGTCCTGAACTTCCAACAAGACCAGGCCTGGTTCCAATTGCCGCAGGCGCACCCAAATATTGGGCGCAGCGGCATGTTTGCGGGCGTTATTGACCGCCTCTTCGATGATATAGAAAACAACGCCCTGCTTGCCCATCTCCATTTCGGAAACGACCTGCTCGTTGACCTCGACAATGACATTTTGCCCAAAGGTCTCTTTCATCTTCTCAGCCATGGCTTTGAGCGCAGCATTCAAGCCTTGCGATTCCAAAATGAGCGGACGCAGGGTAAACAGCATATGCCGAATCTCTTTGGTGGTGCGATGCGCCAGTTCCTCGATTTTGACCAGTTCGTTGACGGCGGCTTTGGCGTCCTTGCTGAACATACGCCGCGCCAGGTTGATGCGCATGGCCATGGCCGCCACCGATTGGGTCGGGCCGTCGTGCAAGTCGCGCGCCAGTTTCTTGCGGGCTTCCTCGTGGACTTCCATCATGCGCTCTTTTTCTTCGAGCAGGTCTTGATACAGGCGAGCATTCTGAATGGCAATGACAGATTGACGGCCAATCATATCGAGCAAGTCACAGCGCTCTTGGGTGAAATACTGCGGGTCAGCGTGAGCGAACAACATGGCGCCATAGACATTGAAGCCGCTGCGCAGAGGAAAACAATAGGCGGCTGTACAATTGCGCAGGGCAATCATGCGTCCCAGTTCTGGGTCGAAACTGATATTGTTCGTCAAGACCGGTTCGCCCTCGTCGAAGACACGCTTGAGGATGCCCTCGCTGCCGTGTAACTGGACGCGCATATCGGCATTCGTCAGCCGCCGCGCCGAGCCAATGGTCAGTTCATCGCCCTTGAACAACAAGACAGCGCTGACCAGTTTCTCGTCCTGCTCGGCATCTGGATCGGGGTTCAAGACGGTGTATCCCAGGTCGAGGGCCGAATCCAGCACGCGCCGGTAACTGAGTGTGCCGGTCAAGTTGGAAGTGAGTTCGTACAATGCGCGCCAGCGTTCGCTCTCCATGCGCATCCGCCGCTCTTCCTCGTCCAAGCGGTGCACACGCATCCGCCGTAAATGTTCCATCAACAAATGACTTAAGTAGCCAAAAAGCACCCCCACCATCAACGTAGCAGCGGCCACCAACGCCGCCAAACGGATGAAATCTGGCCCACTTTCCCCTTTCCATAAAGTAGCAATTTCAAGCGCCGAGAACAAGAACGCAATCAGCAAGGCGCCAAAAAACTCGAAGTAAATGGCTGCGCTCAAGATGGGCAACAAACCAGCCCACAACACCGGCCCACCCAGCCCGCCTTGCAGCCAAAAAAGGACGGCCGTCAGAGACAAGTCTATAGCCAGGCTGATATAACGATGAAGAACCATGCGAACGTTAAGCCCGGCAAACAGGCTAATCAATATATTCCAAAGGATGAGCGCAGCCAAAGGCCAGGATCTCATTTCGAGCAAAGTTCCCCCCAGAGACAGCGAAATGACCATGCCCAACAAGACCACCCAGCGCAGGGAGGCGGCATACCAGTCAGCAATGTAAGGAGTATCGAAAGTACGCATACGCTTATGATACCCGAATTTGCTCCAGCCGGTCGAAAGAAGACCTTACAAGTTGATTACGGATTCTCTGCCGCACATTTCCTCCACGCGATTGCCGCGAATGAGCAAAGGACACGAATTCTCCTTCATTTCCTTCGCGAAACTCACGTCGGAGAGGAGTGGGAATTCTCCTGGATGTACGGTAGCCCATTACAGATTAGATTTCGTAGCCCATTTTCTCCAGGGAGGGACCAAACCGTTCTGCCAGGATATTTTGTTGTTCGAGCGAGTATACCTCGCGAAAGCGCCCAATCTTGCCCTTATAGAAATGCAAACCCTGACGCTCTTCTGCCGCGCCGGGGCGATAGGCTTCGAAGACGGCGCAGACTTCGGGCCTGCTGCAATCCAGGCCGAGGAATTCGAGCAGACGAGCGACCTCGCGGTCATAGTCTTGCAACAAGTCTTCATAACGGGCAATCAAAATGCCCTTTTCAGCCTGCCATTTTTCCCAAATATGGACATATTCGGTCATAAAGTCCAACGTCTTTCGAAAATCGCTCAAATGGGAAAAGGCATTGGGGCGTCCTTTGGACAAAGCGCGCTGTCCAAACTCATAGGCCGAGAGCATGGCGTCGCGCGGGTCACGGTAAATGTACGTGATGCGGAGCAGGCCGAGGGTCGAAAGAAGACGCGACCAGGGCGTGGGAGCGGAATGCGCCTTGATGACGAAGGTGTTGCCCATCAAGGCCGGCACAGTCACCATCCCCAATCTGCGCAGAGAAAGAACGCCAATGTTACAGTTGACCTCGGTCAAAATCTTTTGTAAATGATACCTTTCGCGCACCTCGCGCGCATCGGCGCAGCCGGTGGTTTTCATCAAGTCATGGATGAGGTTGTAATGCCAGCCCGAGCCGGCGCGCGGCATCCCAACCGAAAGAACGATCATGAACGCGCCTCCAAAGAGTTTGTAGAGAAGGTTGTCGAGCGAGTCATGCCGACCAGGATTCCCAAGTTCATCCAGAGATTCGGCGTAGCAAAAGAGTCCTGTGTCCCATTATAAAATGAAATTGCCAGCCAGGAGCATAAACCTGCAATTCCCAAAAAGCGCAACCACCCGCCTTGACGCAGAAAGCCCAGTGCATAGCCCAACCATCCCAGCCAAAAAGCCGCAAAAAGGGAGAACCCCAGCCAACCGCTTTCTGCCAGGATACGAATATACAGGTTCTTGGGATTGGGATACAACCGATTGGCCGGGCTGAGTTGACGCGCAATCTCCGGGACGGTGGTCAGCGCCCAATCCGGCAGGTTTCGATAAATGTAGAAACCAGAAGCGCCCAGCCCTACGCCCAGCCAGGGCGATTCGTCATACGCCCCCAGCGCACCCCAGGTATACGCCATCCGCGCGCCTGCCGAGTTTTCGACGATGAAATCGGTCAGACTTTCGGCCTGGGTATTCCACAAACGGGTCATGTAACCCTTTTGACCGAGGATGATCCCCGCCCCGAGCAAGATCAGCGCTGCCAGCGCGGTCAAGCCCAGACGCAAGCCTGCTCCCGTTACCCAGGCGCTCATCTCCCCCTGCGGCCGCCGGAAACCAGCCAGAAACCAGCGCCAACCCTGCTGCATGACCTGTCTGCCGGTGAGCAAGAAGGTCAAGGCGGCCGCGCCCAGCGCCGTGACCAGCCCGCCGCGCGAATAGGTCGCCAGCAAGAGCAGGCCGCTCGCCGCAAGCAGCAGCGCTTCAAGCCAGCGGAAGCGGGTTAGGTGGGTCCCGGTCAAGGTGGCCGCCAATAGCCAGGGCAGGTACACGGTGGCAATCTGCCCCGCCAGCCAGGCCGGTTCGTAAGCCAGCCCAGAGACGCGGTTGGTCTTGACCAGTTCGCGCATGGAAAAAGCCAATTGCCAATGCGTGACCGTCACCTTGTCCAGCAGGGGCGTGTAGAAGGCCAGAGCCTGTACCGCGCTCCACAGAATGTCCAGCCCAAAGCCGGCCAACAGCCAGCGCAGAGAGAACTTGAGGTCGTCCTCGTCCTTGTTCATCCAGACCGCAGATACGAAGAAGGCCAGACCAATCCAGACAGTAGCCCAGGCGCGCAGAGTGCGCCCCCAGTAGGTTTGTCCGCGCAGTTCCAAAGGAGCATTCAAAGCGCCAAAGGCAGTGGCGGCGGTCAAGACCAGCATGAATGCGCCCAGGGTCACCATGCTGCCCGGAAAGGGCGCCGCAATTTGCCTGCGCGCCAACCGTATCGCCAGCAAAAGCAACAAAGGGATAAGCGGATAGAAGGCCAGCGGGCGCACATAAGTGGTCTCGCCCAAACCAGGAAACCAGCGGAAACTGGTCACCGGCAGGCATAGCAACGCCGCCGCCCACAGCAAGCGCATCAGTCGGTCGGAGAGGGGAAGCAAACGATTCATGAGGGAGGTAGGCACGTAGACAAGTAAGCAGGTCAGGGCTTGCCCCGGTCAAGGAACAATATCAGCAAAGCGCCCACAGCCAGGAAGCCCAACCCGCCCGCCAGCAAGTATGCGCCCTGCCCAGCGCGGCGCTCGACCGGGATGTCCTGCACCTGGACAGCCTCTACCCGGATGAAAGAATTCAAACCCCTCTGCGCGGCGACCTGCGCCTGGACCTGCTCGGTAAAGGCCAACGCCCAGGCAGAGGCCAGCGCAGACGCCCGTTCTGCGTCGTGGTCATCAGCGTAGAAATGCCAGCCCGCTTCCGCCGGCTGACTGAGAGAAAGAACGCCCTGCCGCAGCGACGTTACGCTGACGCCATTTTCCTGAGCAACCGCCTGCAAAACCCTATCCGACCAGGCTATCTCTTCCAATTTGCGCGTCTCACGCTCTAGGTAATAGAACTGCTGGCGGTCGGTCTCTTGCGGCCAGGCTTCTTCGAGGTTGAAGTCCACGTTGACCGTAGCGCGGGCGCGGTAGGGCGGCGGGAAAAGGGCATAGACGGCTGCGCCCAAGAGCGCGCCTGCCAGAGCGCCCAAAACCCAAAAGCGCCAGGCTTTGAGCAGGCGGATGAGGTCATCGAGAGAGGGAGGGGAGAAGAGGAGGTTCATGCGGGGCGTGGGAGAGGGGTTGCAAGATAGGAGTGACGGGATAGGGGATACCTGTGTACCTTTCTACCTTTCTACCTGTCTACCTGCTACACCGCCAAGGCGGCGGTTGCGCAATTGGAGCCAAAGGGGGGCAATCAGTTTCCTGAAGTAGTATTTTGCCACCAGAATCGAGAAGAAACTGCCGCCGTCGCGATAATGGACGCGCAACATCTCCGGCCAGCAGCGCTCGTCGGCGGCAAGCGTCTTACCGCGGGAATGCAAGCGGAAATTCGCCCATACCTGACCAGGCAAGTAACGGATGGGCGCGCGGCGGGCAATCCGCACCCACAAGTCGTAATCCATAGCAAAGTAAAAGGACGGGTCGAGCGGCCCCACCTGACGCCACAAGTCCGCCCGGAAGAAGGCGCTCTGCTGCGGGATGTGGACATAGCCCTGCCGCAAGCGGCGGTAATCGGTCTGTGCAGCCGGGAACGAACCAATGCGCTTGCCTCTCTCGTCAATGAAGTGGGCGTCCGCATACACCAGGCCGACTTCGGGATGCTGGCGCAGAAAAGCAACGGCCGCCGAGACCGCGCCCGGAGTGTAAGTATCGTCCGAGTTGAGCCAGGCAAAGATCTGGCCGCTGGCGCGCGCAAACCCTTTGTTGAGGGCATCGGTCTGCCCCTGGTCTTTCTCGCTCACCCACCAGGCCAGGTTGTCGGCATATTTCTGGATGATTTCCACGCTGCCATCGGTCGAGCCGCCATCTACAATGAGATATTCTATGCGCGGGTAATCCTGCGCCAGCACCGAGCGAATGGTCTCCTCCAGGAAGGCGGCCTGATTGAAAGAAGGGGTGACAATCGAGACGAGCGGCAAGTCAGGCAAGGAGGTCATGGCTGGTCGAGCGGATGTTCGAGGTCGAAGATCAGATATTCGGGCGTCTGCTCGAGGATGGGATAAGCGGAAGACAGGCGCTCCTGCAAGTCTGGTTGGCGCTCGAACTGGTTGAAGTTGGTGATGACGAAATAGCGCTTGCCGGCGATGCGGTCAGCGAAGACCTCCTCGAACGTTTTGGCCTTGCCGGCCAGTTCTCGCAGGTTTTGGTCGCCGGTGGTCGGCCATTCGTCCACGTATTGCCAGCCCCAATACTCCAGGCGGTTGCCGTAATCTTGCGTCAGGCCGAGGACGGGCGTGGTATGTCCCAGTTTGTCGCCCAGGTCGGCCCAAAACTGCGGCTCGGAGCGAAAATCGTCTTTGACCAGTTCGACGCGCACGGCCCACATCTCTGCGCCCACCCCCAGCAGCAGGATGGCGCCCACCGCCAGGCGCGTCCAGGCCGACTTCCCGTTGACCTGCGCCAGCGCCTGGAACAGGCTCTTTCCCACCACCGACAGAGAGAGAGCAACGAAGACCACCAACGGCAACTGGTAATAGTTGTGCGTGCTGATGTGATAGGAAAGTGCAAAACCATAGGCCAGGTAGCCGAGCAAGGTTCCAAGCAATAGAGCGCGTTCCCGCCCCACCCTGGCCAGGAAGATGCCGAGCAGCGCCAACAGGAACGGCCCAAAGCCAAGCGTATTGTCTATGATGTTCTTCCAGCGCACGTAGAAACCAGGGTCGAGCCACAGGTTCGGGAAGAAGCGCAGTCCCATGGCCAGTTCTACGTCTTTGGAGATGTACAGCCCATCCACCATGTAAATTATCGTCGGCAACGCCGTGAGCAGCGCCAGCGCCCAGGCCTGCCGGTCCTGGAGGGCGGCCCTCCACCCGCGCGTGGACAGGAGCATCAGGGCAAACGCACCCAGCAAGGGAAAGACCGCTACGTTCTTGACGAAAATCGCCAGCCCGGCCAGCAGCCCGGCTGCGACCGTCCATGTCCAGGTGCGCGCTTCCAGCCAGCGGTCGAAGGCCCACAACGCGGCCAGCGTCAACCCCACCATCAACGGGTCGGGCTGAAAGGAACGGCTGGCGATAACACCAAAATCCAGAAACAAGTAATACAACAGGGCCAACAACGCGCCATCCGCCGAGGCGATGCGCCGGGCCAGCGCGTACAACGCCAGCCCGCCCACCAACCAGGCAAAGGAAGCAATGAGACGCCCAAACCAGAGATGCTCGCCGAACAACAAGTACAGCCCGGCCGTCAGAGTCTCGATGACGGGCGGCTCCACGTCGGCTTTGGCCTGCCATTGCGCAATCGCCATCTCGCGCTGCCAATCGGGGACGCCGCTTGCATACTGATAATACATGCCGCGCGCTTTGATGGCCGAGAACAACTGGCGCGTGGGGTTGAAGTCCAGCGGCAGGTCGGTCAGGTCGAACAGGCGGATGCCGAGGCCGAGCGCGAAGGCCAGCAATACGATGGCGGTCACAAGGCGAGGCTTGCCCCAAAAGGATGAAGTCGTTTCTTCCATGAGTTCGTTACCCAATCGAATGAAATGCGCCGAATAAATTTTCGTTACGATTTACTACCAATCCGAATCAGAATAGAAAGATGCCGCAACGTCCTCGCAAGCCTGGCGGATGCGGAGAATGTCGGCAGCCTCCAGGCGTTTCTTCCAGTTGTCCAGGTTGGCGCGGCTGTCCAGTTTGACGGCGTGAACCTTTTTCTTCGACAATTCTTTCGGGTTTTCGGAACTGCTGGCGTTCAAGATAGCCCGTTCGACTCGGGGGGTAAAGTCCAGGCCGAGGGCCGCGTATAGCGCGCGGTAGCCGGGGACGGGGTCGCGGGAGAGGTCTTCGTGGCGGACAACGACGAGAGACGGGAGCAGGTCTCGGGTCCGGGCGACGACGCGGTAGATCATCCGCCACAGCAGCGCCGCCTGGCCAACGAGGTCGTCCGCGGGCATGGCCTCCATCGCGGCGCGGTCTTCTTCCAGCCAGTCGCGCATCAAGAGCGGCTGAGCGAGCAGGTCGCGGAAATCGAACGGCCAATTCAAGCGCTTGAGACTGCTGGCAAAGGCAGCCGGATGTCGGACGGTGACGACCACCCGGCAGCCCAGCCGCGAGGCAAACCAGGGCATCGAGAAGACGGCGAAGGGGTCCTTGAGCAGCGGTCGCTGGCGGAACAGCCGACCGCGCAGAAAGATGCCGAAGTCGCGCGCCATCCGCAGGGCATCCTTGCGGGAACGCAGCGCGCGCATCTCGCGCCCCAAGCCATAGCGAAAGGCCAGCGTCTGGCGGAAAGCCGGCAGGTAGGCGGATTCGTTTTCCTCGCACAGGTAGGTGTACCACTTTTCGACCGGCGCGCCCAGCACGCCGGGCCTGTGCCAAACGTTGAGCGGCTCGCTGATGTAGGCCGTGCGCGGGTTGGCGGCCAGCATCTTGCCGACCCAAGTGGTGCCGCTGCGGTGCGCGCCTGTGACCAAAATGGGAGAGGCGTCGGTCATGGCCGCGCCTCGAGAGCAGGCTGCAAATCGTAAATGACATATCTCTGACAATCAGAGAAGCCCTCCCCCTGCGCATAAACGGGATAATCGGCCAACAACGATTGCAATTCGGGCTGACGTGCAAAATCGTCCATGTCGGTCACCAAGAAAAAACGTTTCTTGCCGGCCATTTTCTCGAAAAAGGCCTCGAAATCGCGCCCGCCGCCAACCACCTGCGCGCGGTACACGTCTCCCGAAGACGGCCAAACGGCGGCCTCCTGCCAACCCCAATACGCCAGCCGCAGCCCGTAGTCCTGGCTGAGGGCGATCACCGAGGCCTCGCGCCCCAGCGCCGCGCCGATTTCCTGCCAGCAGGCTGCTTGTGGACGGTAGTTCACGGCTTTCATCTCATTGCGGATGGACCACACAACGGAAAACAGGCCATAGAGCAAGACGGCAACCAACGCGCCATACCAAGCCTGTCGAAACGCACCCCGCTTCCAGACCCAGCCGCGGCCTGCTTCCGTTTCCGAGGCGTTCTGCGCGGCCCAATCACAAAACCGCTCCCCCATCGCCGCCAACGAGAGCGCCGCAATGGGGATGAGCGGCAGGCTATAATAATCATGGGTGGAGATATGATAATCGAAATACAGTCCAAACAACAGGTAAGACAGCCACAACCCGGCCAGAAAAATGCGCGCCCGGCCCTCTCGAAAGAAGAATAGCCCCAGCAAAGCCAGAGCAACGCCCAAACTTCCCGTCACCATGGTGATCTTGTTCTGCCATTGCAAGTAAAACGACGGGCTGACCAACAAGGCAGGCACAAAACGCGAGTTCACCTCCTCGCCCAGGTAATTGGACGCCAGTCCGCTGGTCAGTGCCCAGGAGAGGCCCGGCAATGCGCCCAAGGCGGCCATCACCCAAACCTGCGGATCTCGCAGCAGGTCGCGCAGGTGCCGGCGAGCGAGAGCGGCTCCCAACGCTCCCCCAATGACAAAGAAGGCCGCCGTCAATTTGACATAGATCGCCAGTCCACCCACGAGAGCGGCAAGAATGGCAAACAGCCAGGAAGGTGAAATGTGAAACGGAAAACGTGAAACGGAAGGGGACGCGGCCCAACGGTCAATCAGCCACCAGAACGCCAAAAGCAGCATCACCATCAACGGGTCGGGCTGGAAACTGCGGCTGGCGAAGACTGCGTAGGGTGTGAAAAGGTAGAAGGCCACCGCCAGCAGCGCGCCGCATCGAGCCTGTCGAAATGCACCGCCGGTGGAGGCCAGTCTACGCGCGAGAAGGTACAAAAAAACGCCCCCAGCCAGCCAAAACAGCGCCGAATACAAGCGTGGAAGCCACAACTGTTCGCCGAGATAGCGGTAGGTGAAGGCCGCCAGATGTTCCATAATCTCTGGCTCCACCGTCACCTTAGACTTCCATTGCTGGATCGCCAGCGTGCGCTGCCAGTTTGGCAGGTCCCAGCGCGTCTGATAATACATGCCGCGCGCCTTGACCGCCGAGAACAACTGGCGCGTAGGGTGAAAATCCAGCGGCAGGTCAGTCAGGTCGTACAGGCGGATGGCCAGCCCCAGGCCAAAGAGCAAAAGAAGCGCCAGGGAATGTAGGAAGCGCGGTTTCTTATCCATGCAAGGGCGTATTGTAACAGATTCATTCGCCCCGTAGGACAGGTCTCTGACCTGTCCGCACAAGTTAGAAACTTGCACTACGTAGGACAGGTCTCTGACCTGTCCGCGCAAGTTGGAAACTCGCACTACGTAGGACAGGTCTCTGACCTGTCCACGCAAGTTGGAAACTCGCGCTACGTAGGACAGCTCTCTGACCTGTCCGCACAAGTTAGAAACTCGCATTACGTAGGACAGCTCTCTGACCTGTCCGCGCAAGTTGGAAACTCGCGCTACGTAGGACAGCTCTCTGACCTGTCCGCACAAGTTAGAAACTCGCGCTACGTAGGACAGGTCTCTGACCTGTCCACGCAAGTTGGAAACTCTCGCTACGTAGGACAGGTCTCTGACCTGTCCGCGCAAGTTGGAAACTCGCGCTACGTAGGACAGGTCTCTGACCTGTCCACGCAAGTTAGAAACTTGCGTTACATGCTCATTCAGTCGGCGCTTCTGCTTTTTTTCTGGTCTTATCGAGCGCAAAGCGGACGATGGCAATCATGGCAAAAAGGCCAAAGACAATCCAGCCCAGCGTATTGAGCGGCAACGGCAATGTAAACTGACGAAAGAACACATCCAGCAAGACGCCCAGGATGAACAAGCCGCCAAACAAGCGATTATGGTAGAAACTGAAACCGGAAAACCAAGTGGGCCAAAAAGCCTCGAAGCCTTTGGGCGGGCCATCGGGACGCGGCTTGGACAACACGGCTACGGCAAAGAAGGCGCGCCGCAGAGCAAACAGCGGTAGCAGGATGAAGGTAGAAAAGTAACCATCAACCGCCAGATAAATGATTACGCCGTAAATGAACAAGAACATGGCAATGTTGGTCAGGCGGGCAAAGGTCTGTCCAACACGCACAGGAAAGGTGCCCACCCCTTTGGCCTTGTCGTCTTGCATTTTGTCAATATGCTTGGAGACGTTGATACTGGCCACGCTCAAACCAAAAGGGACGCCGGCCAGGGCCACGTTCCAATCCCAGCGGCCCGACAGGACAAGGTAAACGCCAGCGATCATGATGGGTCCCCAGATGAGGAAGATGGCCAGTTCACCCAGCGCCCAGTACTTGAGCGGCCAGGTGTAGAAAAGCAGGATGAGCGCGCCCAACACGAACAGGCCAATCACGGTAGGATTGAACTGCGTGTAAAAGACAGCATAAATCCCTGCCAGGGTTGCAATCACACCGCTAACAATGAACCACTGAATCTGCTGCGACTTGGTCCAAAAGCCCTGCACAAGGGGATGCACGCCGTACTGGGTGCGAAAATAGTTATCTTTGTCTATGCCGCGGCTGTAATCGGTGTAATCGTTGAGCAGGTTATTGGTGCCATGGGCAACGAACAAACCCAGAGCCGTGATGAGCCAGGGCAGCCAGGCAAATACGCCATCTCGCCAGGCCAACAAGCCAGCGATGACAGCCGAGTAGAGCGTCACAGTCGTGACGGCGGAACGGGTGGCAATCAACCACTTCGAGATGACATCCAGCGCATCCCATTCTTTCTTATCGTCCATTTTGATAAGTTCCCAGGATGCTTTTTTCCACATGGCAAAATTGATTTTCATCGGCTTCCTTCCTTTCGCAGAGAAATTATACAACGTCTTGTGAAAAAAAGTGCAAGCGCATTGGAGATGCTTAACGCCAGAAGGCCGGGAAAATCAGTCGCAGGGCCACGTCCAACAACAAGCCGAGCATGAACAGGGTCCCATAGGAACGATTGTTCCAGAAAGCCAGCGGCGCAAAGTAAAGCGGCCAGCCTCCCTGTCCATCGGGAAATTCAGCAGGGCGTTGAGCAGGTTTGGGTTCGAGGAAGGCCGGGTACACCTTGAAGAAGGTCGGCAAGGCAAGTAAGACGATCCCCATCAGCGGCGTGAAGAATTTGGCCGCCACCAGGTACGCGGTAAAGAGATACGGCAGAACCATCATCGCCAGCACAGTGTACCGCGCAGCCTTCTCACCGATCAACACCGGCAGGGTGTGAATCTTCTTGGCGCGGTCCACTTCGAGTTTGTCAATGTGTTTGCCAAAGATGACGGTCGTCACGCCGAGGACGTAGGGCAGGCTGGCAATGACCACATTCCAGTCCCAAACATGCACCAAAACGTAATAACCGCCTCCAATCATCAAGGGTCCCCACACAATGAGGACGGCCAATTCACCCAATGCCAGCCCCTTGAGCGGCCAGGTGTAGAACAGGACGAAGAACGCGCCCAGGCCAAGCAAAATCCATATCAGCGGGTCCCACTGGTTGACGGCGATCAAATACACCCCAGCCGCCAAGGCCAGGAAAGCGGTGACAGCAAAGTAAGTCAAATGCTGACGCTTGGTCATCAGGCCACTGGCAATTGGCTGTGCGCCATACAGGGTGCGGAAGTAATTGTCCTTGTCCACGCCGCGCACGAAATCAGTGAAATCGTTGAAAATGTTGTTGGCGGCATGAGCAAGGATCAATCCCAACGCCAACGCCAGCCAGGGCAGAAATCGAAAAGCATGGTCGCGCAAGGCAAAAAGACCAGCCAAAGCCGCGGAGAGAAAGGTCATAATGAGAACCGCAGCCCGCGTAGAAATCAACCAGCGGGAAACCACATCGAGTTTATCCCACTCTTCCTTGCTAACATCGGGGATGACGTTCAAGGCTTTGCGCCACATGGCAAAATTGAGTTTCATACTGGACTCCTCTAAATTGGATTGAACAAGTATCATTATATCAAATGGGGGTATCCTCTCGATAAATCAGGGCGCCAGGGGCTTTTGGGACGCTGCTCACCTACACGAAACCCCTCGCTTTCCCTTTCTTTCTCGAGAAGAGACCAAACGGCAGGTTTGACAACAAAATGACCATACAACTTTGGCCCACCCCGCAAAGTTGTACAGACAAGAAAAAAAGCAATTCGTGATGAATGTCACCGAATAACAGTGACATCCCGTACTTACTTAATTGTGACAAAAATCACATAGTATAAGAGGCGCAAATCCTCGCACTTTCATCATTGCCCGCGCTTCGACCACGATTCTATTTTTCGAGGCAAAGAGGACTCCTATGGTTACACCCCAAACGCTCGATCTCCCTACGACTGTACCAAAGCAAATCGAAGATCTGACCTTGCTGGAAGAGGTCTCGGCTCGCACCGCTGGCGTTTCGCGCCTGGAAATGTGTATCCAGTGTGGGACATGCGGCGGTTCTTGCCCCGCCGCAGCGGATATGGACCATACCCCGCGCATGTTATTTGCCATGCTGCGGGCAGGCATGAGGCAGGCAGCATTGATGAGCAATACGCCGTGGATTTGTGTCTCCTGTTATCACTGCGTGGTGCGCTGTCCGCAAAATGTGCATATTGCAGATGTCATGTATACCCTCAAAGGGATGGCGATCGAGGCAAAACTCTATCAGGATTCCACTGCGCCTGACTTCTCCCAGACCTTTGTGGATATGGTCGAAGAATATGGGCGCAGTTATGAGTTTGGCTTAGCAACTCGCCATTACTTGAAGCACTTTCCGTTGCGTCTGCCGGGCATGGCTCCGATGGGAATGGGATTGTTGAGCAAACAGCGCATGAGTATCACTCCCAAGCGGATCAAGGGCATACAGCAACTCAAAGCCATCTTGAAACGCGCCAAAGAAATCGAAGGAGGCAAGCATGGCTAAATATCTCTTGTATCCAGGTTGCTCTATGGAATCCAGCGCCAAGGCTTACTCCGAATCGCTGGCGGCGATTGCGAAACCCATTGGCTTGGAATTAGAAGAAATCGAAGATTGGAACTGCTGCGGCGCCACCGAATATCTGGGCATCAGCCTGACCCCTGCCTACGCGCTCATCAGCCGCAACCTGGCCCTGGCCGCAAAGCAGGCCAACGGCAACAAAGTGGTTGTCGCACCGTGCAGCGCTTGCTATCTGAATCTTGCCAAAGCAGATTACTACATGCGCGAACAACCCAAACTTGGCAAAATGGTCAACGAAGCGCTGAGCGCCGGAGGATTAAGTTACGAACCGGGAACACTGGCTATCCGCCATTTGTTGGATGTCATCATCTATGACATTGGGCTGGAGACCGTCAAATCGAAAGTTGTCCGCCCGCTGACAGGATTGCGCGTTGCGCCTTACCTGGGCTGCATGGTACCGCGTCCCGATTATGAAAAACGATGGTCGGATCACGAACATCCTATCGAATTGGACCTGCTGTTGAAAGCCTTGGGCGCGGAGGTGATTGACTTCCCGCTCAAGACGCATTGCTGCGGCGGTCACATGACCCAAATTGGACCTGAAACCGCCTTCGAACTGATTCGCCGTCTCATCTCATCCGCCGATCAATACCAGGCCGACATCATGGCAACCGTTTGCCCCATGTGCCAGATGAACCTGGATGCCTATCAAACAGAGACAAATCGTTACTTTGGTACAAACTATCAGATGCCGATTGTATTCTTCACCCAATTGATGGGGCTGGCATTTGGGTTGGAACCAGATACAGCAGGATTTGGCTCAGAATTGGTCAGCACAAAGAGAGCGCTGGCAAAGATTGGAGTGGAAATTTCTGAAACCGAGACCGCGCCGGCGCGCCCCACAAAGTCGAGCAGGCTGCCCATGCCCAAGCCACTGCCCCGCAAGCCGGAGTTAGCGGAGAAAAGCGAGGCCGAGAAATGAAAAAGAAAAACGGAAACCAACCCGAGGCCCAAGAAAGAATCGGGGTCTACGTTTGCCACTGCGGTTCGAACATCGCCAGCGTAGTTGACGTGTCTGAGGTGGCACGCTGGGCAGCAGAATTGCCTGGCGTCGTTGTCTCCCGCGATTACAAATTCATGTGTTCCAGCCCCGGTCAGGAAATGATCGCAAAAGATATTCAAGAAAAGGGGCTGACACGCGTGGTAGTTGCCGCCTGCTCGCCACATCTGCACGAAAATACCTTCCGTAACGCTTGTGCGGGCGCCGGCTTGAACCCTTACCTGAGCGAACTGGTCTCCATCCGCGAACAAGTCTCGTGGGTGCACACCGACAAAGACGCGGCCACAGAGAAAGCAAAAGCGATTGTGGCCGGCGGGGTACGGCGCGTGGTCCATAGCGAGCCGCTCGAACCACTGCGTGTTCCCATTCATCCTGCTACGCTGGTGGTTGGCGGCGGTATCGCCGGCATTCAGGCTGCGCTCGAAATCGCTGATGCCGGTTACCCGGTCTATCTGGTTGAGCGCGAACCTTCCATTGGCGGCCACATGGCCCAGTTCGACAAGACCTTCCCGACCCTGGATTGCGCAGCCTGCATCCTGACGCCCAAGATGGTCAGCGCAGGCAATCATAAAAATATTACCTTGCTGACGTGGAGCGAGGTCGAAAAGGTAGATGGCTATGTGGGCAACTTTTTGGTAACGATTCGGAAGCGAGCCCGCTTCGTGGACGAGTCGCTCTGCACCGGCTGCGGCGTTTGCCAGGAGAAATGCCCAAAGAAGGTGATTGATGAGGTATTCGAGGCTGGACTAGGCTATCGCAAAGCCGTTTATACGCCCTTCCCGCAAGCCGTCCCCAACTATCCGGTCATTGACAAAAACAACTGTATCTTCTTCGAGAAAGGCACCTGCAAGGCTTGTGAAAAATTCTGCCCAACAGGCGCGATCAAGTTCGACCAACAAGATGAAATCTTGACCATAGAAGTTGGCAACATCATCCTGGCCACAGGATATGACCTGTTCGATGCCCGCAAGGTCAGCAACTATGGGTATGGACGGCTGGCAAACGTTTTCACCAGTCTCGAAATGGAGCGACTGACGAACGCTTCTGGCCCAACCAGCGGCAAAATTGTATTACGGGATGGCGTGACCCAACCTCAGAGCGTCGGCATCATCCATTGCGTTGGCTCACGTGACCGCAACTTCAACAATTACTGCTCGGTGATCTGCTGTATGCAGAGTCTCAAATTTGCGCACCTTGTCCACGAGCGAACAGGGGCGACGGTTTACAACTTTTATATTGATATGCGCACGCCCTTCAAAGCATACGATGAGTTCTACCAAAAAGTCCTCGAAGAAGGCACACTCTTTGTGCGCGGAAAAGTAGCCGAAGTGACCGACGCAGCGCGGCTGCCAGGTGAAGAGGGAAAATTGATTATCCAAGTGGAGGACACGCTGGCAGGCAAACAGCGACGCATCCCGGTAGATATGGTGATTCTCTCTGCAGGTTTGCAAGCGAGAGCAGACGCCAAAGAGGTTGCTGCCAAATTTGGAATCTCATGCAGCGCCGACCAATGGTTCATCGAGAAACATCCGAAGTTGGACCCTGTTTCCACGATGACAGAGGGCATTTATATCGCCGGCGCTTGCCAAGGACCAAAAGACATTCCCGCCAGCGTTGCTCAGGGAGCGGCGGCTGCGGCCCGCATCGTGGGCAAGATTCAACAAAAAGAAATTGCTCTCGAGCCGGTACGCGCTACGATCAACCAAGAGCAATGCTCCGGTTGCCGCATTTGCAATAACCTGTGTCCATTCAACGCCATCCTCTTCCACGAGGATCGTATGGTCAGCGAGGTCAACCCGGCGCTGTGCCAGGGCTGCGGTACCTGCGTAGCCGCCTGCCCGGCAGGCGCCATCAGCGGCACCGTCTTCTCAAACGAACAGATTCTCTCACAAATCGAGGGCCTGTTAATGCTCAATCTCTCGTCGAAGGAGGCAGCCGCTGTGTAGGGCTGAAAATGAATATGAGCGAAGAAACAAAACCGTTCGAACCCACCATCATCGGATTCACCTGCAACTGGTGCTCCTACCGCGCCGCCGATATGGCCGGCACGGCGCGCATGAAATATGCCCCCAATGTTCGCCTGATTCGCCTGATGTGCTCTGGCCGCCTCGACCCCACCTTCGTCTTCAAGGCCTTTGCCAATGGTGCAGACGGAGTCCTCATCTCTGGCTGCCATCCCGGTGACTGCCACTACCTCAACCAGAACTACAAAATGCTGCGTCGTCTCCATTTGATGAAGCGCGTCCTGAGTCAAATGGGAATCGAACCCGAACGCATCAAACTGCTGTGGGCTAGCGCCGCCGAGGGCGCCATTTTTGCTGATGAAATCAATAGATTTGTGGAACAGGTGCGAGCGCTCGGACCGTTGAACTGGAACAAAAGCAACGGCACGGGTGTAGAAGCGCCTATCCACGCGGAGGTGCCAGCATGAGCAAACCGAAATTCGCAATGTACTGGGCGGCTTCGTGCGGTGGCTGCGAAATTGCCGTCCTCAACATCCACGAGAAAATCCTGGATGTGGACGCCAATTTCGATGTCGTCTTCTGGCCGGTAGCCATGGATGCCAAGTACAAGGATGTAGAGGCCATGGAAGACGGCTCCATCCTGCTGACCCTCTTCAACGGCGGCATCCGCAACGACGAGAACGAGCACATCGCCCACCTGTTACGCAAAAAATCCAAGATCTTGGTGGCCTTTGGCTCGTGCGCCTGCGAGGGCTGCATCCCCGGCCTGGCAAACTTCTCGCCCATCCAGCAAGTGGTGGACACCGCCTTCTCGACCATCTCCACCGACAACCCGAACAATATCCGCCCGCAGACCGCTTACGAGATGCCTGAAGGCACGATTCACATCCCGACCCTCTACCCGGTGCTCAAGACCCTCGACCAGGTGGTGGATGTGGACTATTACATGCCCGGCTGCCCGCCCGAATCGCACCAGATTGCGGCGGTGATTGACCTGGTGATCCAGGTGCTGCAGGGCAAGGCGCAACTGCCGCCCAAAGGCGCGACCATTGGCGCCGGCAACTCGACTGTCTGTGACGAGTGCCAGCGCAAACGCAACGTCAAGACCATCAAGGAATTTGGCCGCATCCAGTTGACGCAGGCCGACCCGGAACTATGCCTGCTCGAACAGGGTATCCCCTGCAACGGTCCGGCCACCCGCAGCGGCTGTAATGCCCGTTGCCCCACCGCCGGAGCGCAATGTATCGGCTGCTATGGTCCGGCCGAGGGCGTGATCGATTACGGGGCACGGCTCCTATCAGCCTTCGCCTCGGTCATTGACAGCACCGATCCCGTCGAAATAGACCAAATCCTAGACGGCCTGGTTGACCCGGCCGGGCAGTTCTACCGCTTCAACCTGGCGGGCTCGCTCCTACACGCTGCCAAGCCAGCCTGGAAGTCGGGCGACTAATTTGGAGGTAGAGAGATGACACAGCGAATTACCATTGACCCTATCACCCGTCTGGAAGGCCACGGCAAAGTTGAAATCTTCCTCAACGACGAGGGCGAGGTCGCCAACACCTACTTCCAGATTCCCGAACTGCGCGGCTTCGAGCGCTTCGTCGTTGGCCGCCCGGTAGAGGAAATGCCCCTGCTCACCAACCGCATCTGCGGCGTCTGCCCCGAAGCGCACCACATGGCCGCTGCTAAAGCCGTGGACGCCGTCTATCACGTGGATATTCCCTCCACGGCGAAGAAACTGCGCGAATTGCTCTACATGGCGTTCTACTGCACCGACCATACCACCCACTTCTATGCCCTGGCCGGTCCCGATTTCGTCATGGGACCCGACGCGCCGGTCGCTGAGCGCAACATCCTGGGCGTCATCCACAAAGTCGGGCTGGAAATCGGCGGCAAGGTCATTCAGATGCGCAAGTATGGCCACACCGTCGTCGAGATGATCGGCGGGCGCAAAGTCCATCCCTGCACCTCCATCCCCGGCGGCCTGACCAAGGGAATCACCGAAGAACAGCGCAAGGAAATCGAGGAGATGGGGCGCTGGGCGATTGAATTTGCTCAGTTCAGCCTGAAACTCTTCAACGACATCGTCCTGGGCAATAAGACCTACCTCGACCTGATCCTGGGTGACATCTACACTCACCAGACCTACTACATGGGCATGGTGGACGAAAACAACCATACCAACTTCTACGACGGCAAAGTGCGCGTCGTCGGCCCGGACGGCAAGGAACTGGTCAAGTACGCGCCCAATGAATATATGGATAACGTCGCCGAGCACGTCGAACCCTGGACCTATCTCAAGTTCCCCTACATGAAGAAGGTCGGCTGGAAAGGCTTCGTGGACGGCCCCGATTCGGGCGTCTATTGCGCCACGCCGCTCTCGCGCCTGAACGCCGCCGACGGCATGGCTACCCCGCGCGCTCAGGAAGAATATGAGAAGTTCTACAAGACCTTGGGCGGCAAACCGGTGCATCAACGCCTGGCGACCCACTGGGCGCGCCTCATCGAACTCCTTTATGCAGCCGAAAGGTGGGTGGAACTGGCGACCGATCCCGAAATCACCTCGCCGAACTTCCGCACCATCCCGACCAAGAAACCGACCGAAGGCGTGGGCATCGTGGAGGCGCCGCGCGGCACCCTGACACATCACTACTGGACCGACGAGCGCGGCGTGGTGACCAAGGCCAATCTCATCGTCGGCACCACCAACAACTACGCGCCGATCAGCATGTCCATCCACAAGGCTGCCAGCAGCCTCATCAAGAAAGGCACGGTGGTGAACGAGGGCCTGCTCAACATGGTCGAAATGGCCTTCCGCGCCTACGATCCCTGCTTCGGCTGCGCCACCCACTCCCTGCCCGGCCAGATGCCGCTCGAAGTCACCATCCGCAAGGCGAACGGCGAAATCGTGGACGTGCTCAAGCAGTTTATCGTCTGATAGCCTGAAAGTCGGATAGTGGGGTAGTCGAATAGTCTCATCGTCAATCACCAAGATGACCCTGACGACTATTCGACTACCTGACCTTTATGAAGACTCTCGTCATCGGCCTCGGCAACCCCATTCTCGGCGACGACGGCGTGGGCTGGGTTGTAGCGCGCCAGGTGGAAGAGCATTTTACCGGCCAACGCAACGACATAGAATTCGACTACCTGTCCCTCGGCGGTCTCAGTCTGATGGAACGCATGATCGGCTACCAGCGCGTCGTGATCATCGATTCGCTCACCACCGGCAAGCATCCCATCGGCAAGGTAACGACCTTCACCCTGGACGAGTTGGCTGACCTGTCCGGCGGTCATACTACAGCCGCGCACGATGTCTCGCTCAAAACCGCTCTGGCAACTGGGCGCAAATTGGGCGCAGACCTGCCCCCCGACAAAGACGTGTACATTGTCGCCGTCGAAGCCCAACAGGTCTACGACCTGCAAGAGGGTCTGACCCCGCCTATCGCCGCCGCCGTCCCACAGGCTGTGCGCGCCGCGCTCGAACTGCTGGCGCAAATCAGGTGAGACTTGCAAACAACTGTAATGACTCGCCGTCTTTCTCGAGCAAAATGTGCTAAAATCAAAATACCCCTAAAACTACGGCGGCTAAATGCCAGGCTCTATAAATATAGCATTTGACAGTCGCCTGTACTCGATTAGCATTTCCCAGATAAAATCCAAGAGCGCTCATGACCAATAAAATCATTCAGCACAGCACGCCAAGCCATGCAGTGGAAGAAGTTGTCCGGCGACACGGCAACAATCCAGAAAATCTGGTCGAAATCCTGAAGGAATTACAAAACCAGCCGGAGGGGCTCTCGGCAAAAGTTGTGAACGATACAGCACACGTGCTGAGTATCCCAGCCAACCACGTGTATGGAGCAGCGACTTTTTACTCCATGCTCTCCATGCAACCACGCGAGCAAGTTTTGCGCGTCTGTGACGGGCCCGTTTGCTGGCTCAAGCGAGCGAGCATGGACGAGGGGACAACGCTGGTGGACGAATGGTCGCAGGCTATCTCCAACTACACGGTGGAACGCTCTTCCTGTCTCGGACTGTGTGACCGCGCCCCTGCCATTCTCGTGAATGACACGCAGGTTGGGCCAGCAGAGCCACAAGATGCGGACAAGGTCTGCAACGGCTGGCACGGCGTTCCGACCGATTACAGCAAGCCGCGCAAAGGTGAAGTGCGCGTGATGCTGGCAAATGCCGGAAAAATTGACCCCCACGACATCCATTCATCTCTGGAACACGGCGCATACGAAGGCCTGAAGAGAGCGCTCAGCCTGTCTCCGGCAGAGGTCATTGCCGAAGTGGAAAACTCAGGCCTGCAGGGACGCGGCGGGGCCGGCTTCCCGGTAGGGCGCAAGTGGAAATTCGTCGCTGGGGCGCAGCGCACTCCGAAATACATCATCTGCAACGCCGACGAGTCCGAGCCGCTCATTTTCAAAGACCGCGTTCTGATGGACACCAACCCTCACCAGGTCCTGGAAGGCATGGCCATCGCCGGCTATGCCTGCGGCGCCAGCGAAGGTTGGATTTACATTCGCGGCGAATACGCTGCTCAAGCCGAACGACTGGAAATTGCTATTCGGCAGGCCGAAGAGGCCGGCTTTTTAGGAGACAACATCCTCGGCAGCGGCTTTTCTTTCCACATCCATGTCCACCGAGGAGCAGGCGCCTACATCTGCGGTGAAGAAACTGCCCTCATCGAATCGCTCGAAGGCAAGCGCGGCGAACCGCGCCTGCGTCCGCCTTACCCGCCGACGCTTGGGTTTCGCGGCTTGCCGACGCTGGTGAACAATGTCGAAACGTTCTCCGCTTTACCGTCCATTCTGCGAAATGGGGCGGAATGGTGGCGCTCGCTGTCCGACTATCCTGCGCCGGGGACGAAACTTTACATGATTCTCGGCCACGTGAAAAAGCCGGGCCTGTTCGAAGCCCCCTTTGGCCTGACCCTGCGCCAGATCATCAACCGCTTCGGCGGCGGGATGCGTCCCGGCTCGGAATTCAAATTTGCCCTCACCGGCGGAGCGGCCGGCACCATCGTCAGCGCCTCCATGCTGGATACCCCGCTTGACTATGCCTCCGCACAGAAGGGAATCAGCCTGGGCGCAGGCGCTTTTCTCATTTGCGACCAGACGGTTTCGGTGGTGGCTTTCTTGCGCGAATTGCTGCATTTCTTCACCGCCGAATCATGTGGCAAGTGCACGCCCTGCCGGGTAGGCACCTGGCGTTCCTACGAAATCTTGCGCGACATGGCCGCCGGTAAGGGCCAGAAAGGGAACGTGGAAGAACTGCGCGCCCTGGCCGAGAATATGATGCTGGCCTCCTTCTGTGGGCTGGGTCAATCAGCACCTATTCCCATGAAATCGGCGCTCAACCGGTTCACGGCTGAATTCCTGGCGACAGAACATTAGAGAGTAACCATGACCATCCACATCACTATCAACGGACAGAAAATCGAGGCACGCGAGGGGCAAACCATCCTCGAAGCGGCACGGGAAAACCGCATTCCCATTCCAACCTTGTGTTACCACAAAGACCTCTCGCCCACCGGCAATTGCCGGATGTGCGTCGTAGATGTCAAGGATGTTCACTTCTTGCAAGCCGCCTGCGTCACCAAAGTCGCTGAAGGGATGGAAATCAACACCCAAAGCGAACGGGTCATCGCCTCCCGCAAACTCTCCCTGGAATTGATGCTGGCCAACCACCCGCAAGATTGCCTCACCTGCGATGTCAGCGGCGAATGCGAACTGCAAGACCTGGCCTACGAGTACCAGGTGCGCCCGCCAACCTGGGGAACAAAAGGAACGCGCTACCCCATTGATTCGGATCCAAACCCCTTCATCCGAGTCGACATGAATCGCTGTATCCTGTGCCGCCGCTGCGTACAGGCCTGCGCCGAAATCCAGGTGCGCGACGTTTGGGGCGTGGCCAAACGCGGCTTCGAGGAGGTCATCGTTGCCGGAGCCGGAACCACCATGCTGGAGGCGCGCTGCGAATCCTGCGGCCAGTGCGCAGCCTACTGCCCCACCGGCGCCCTCTCCAACAAGATGAACTACGGCCTGGCGCGCGTCCATCAGGTCGAAAAAGTTGCCACCACTTGCACCTACTGCGGCGTGGGGTGTCAATTCTACCTGCTCGTCAAAGGAAACCGCGTCATCGGCGTCTCCTCCAAGCCCGATGCCCCCGTCAACGGCATGGCGCTGTGCGTCAAAGGCCGCTACGGATTCGACTTCATCCACCATCCCGACCGGCTCACGAAACCGCGCGTCCGCCGCTACCTGCTGGAAGGGAAGAAAAAATCCCCCCAGGGGCGCAACTGGGAATGGGTCGAAACTGACTGGGACACGGCCCTCGACTTGGCCGCGCGCCGCCTGCGCGAGGTCCGGGAAGAAACCGGCCCCGACAGCATCGGCGTCCTGACTTCGGCCAAATGTCTGAACGAAGAAAATTACCTGATGAACAAACTGGCGCGGCAGGTCATTGGCACGAACAACGTGGACCACTGCGCCCGTCTCTGCCACTCCAGCACAGTGGCCGGTCTGGCCGCCTCCTTCGGTTCGGGCGCCATGTCCAACTCAATGGACGATGTCGCTCAATTTGCGCAACTTTTCTTCGTCATCGGCTCGAACACCACCGAACAGCATCCCGTCTTCGGGACGATGATTCGGCGGGCGGTGCGCTTCCGCGGGGCGAAACTCATCATCGCCGATCCGCGCCGCATTGACCTGTGCGACTTCGCCACTTTGCACCTGCGCCACAGGCCCGGCACCGACATTGCCCTGCTGAACGGCCTGATGTACATCCTCCTCGAAAAAGGCTGGGCAGACGAGAAATTCATCGCCGAGCGCACTGAGGGCTTCGAGGAGTTCAAACAAACCATCCAGCAATACCCGCCCGAAAAAGTCGCCGAAATCACCGGCGTACCCGTCGAGAAACTCCATCAGGCCGCCGAAATGATGGGCACCCTCAAACCGATGGCCGTCATCTGGGCGATGGGCATTACCCAACACATTACCGGCGTGCGCAACGTGATGAGCCTGGCCAACCTGCAAATGCTGACGGGCAACATGGGCATCCCCGGCGGCGGCGTCAACCCGCTGCGCGGCCAGAACAACGTCCAGGGCGCCTGCGACATGGGCGGCCTGCCCAACGTCTATCCCGGCTACCAGGCCGTCACCAGCGAGGAAGCGCGCCAGAAGTTCGCCAACGCCTGGGGACGCACCGCCAACACAAAAGTCGGGATGACCGTGACGCAGATGATTCCGGGCATCCTGCAAGACAAAATCCACGCCCTCTACATCCTCGGCGAAGACCCGGTCATGTCCGACCCGGACACAAATCACATCCGCAAATGCCTCGAGAAAGTGGACTTCCTGCTCCTGCAGGAAATCTTCCCCTCTGAGACCTCCCAGTATGCCGACATCCTCCTGCCGGGCGTTTCCTTTGCCGAGAAGACCGGCACCTTCACCAACACCGAACGGCGCGTCCAGATGGTTCACCGGGCTATTGACCCGCTGGGACAGGCGCGCCCCGACTGGCAGATCATCGCCGACCTGGCCAGGCGCCTCCTGGCCGGGACCCCCGACCTGCTCCCGTCCAATGCGCCGTACGCCGGCTGGGACTACGCCGACACCGACGCCATCATGGCCGAAATCAACGCCCTGACGCCCATTTACGGCGGCATTACCCACTCCCGCCTGGAAAAGGGCCAGCGTCTGCAATGGCCCTGCCCCACCCCCGATCATCCTGGCACGCCCATCCTGCACACCAGGCAATTCTCGCGCGGACTGGGCAAATTCGCTCCGATTGACCATATCCCGCCTGCCGAAAAACCCGACGACGAATACCCGATTGTGATGACCACCGGGCGCGTCCTGTATCACTGGCACGGCGGTCAGATGACGCGCCGCGCCCGCGGCCTGATGAACGTGTACGGCAACGCCCTCATCGAGGTCAACCCCGAAGATGCCGCTGAACTCAACCTGAAGAAAGGCGACCGTGTGCGCGTGACCTCCCGGCGCGGCAGCATTGAGGCCGAAGCCTGGATCAGCGAGCGCGTTCCGCCTGGCATGATTTTTGCCAATTTCCATTTCCCCGATGCTTCGGCCAACGAACTGACCCAGGCGGCTCTCGACCCGGTGGCTTACATTCCAGAGTACAAGGTGACCGCCGTGCGAATCGAAGCGGATTGATTAACCAAATATGCTAAAACTACATTCAACTACTCTACCAGGAGGTTACTCATGATCTCACCCGAACTCTTACGCCGCTATCCGTTCTTTGGCTTCATGGACGATGCGCAACTCAAAGCGCTTTCCATGATTGCCGAAGATAAGTCATACAAAGCAGGCGAAATCATTGTAGAGTACAACAGCCCTGCCGACACGCTCTATTTCTTAGTAGAGGGAGGAGCATCCTACTACTACGTAGTGACTAGCGAAAATGATCCAGATTACAAAAAGGAATACTTCATCAGCGATTTCAATCCCGGTGAAATCTTTGGCATTTCAGCCCTGATCGAACCCTATGTTTATACATCCACGGTGCGCGTAGATAAAGCCTGCCGCGTCATTGCAATCAACGCCTCGGCCCTGCGGGCGCTCTGTGAAGTGGACTTGAAACTTTCTTATGGTCTGATGCGAGCCGTAGCCAAAGCCAGCCTGGAACGCCTGCAACATACTCGCACGCAACTCGTGGCCGCAAAGAACTGAACGCCCGCTCGTGGGCGCGCCAAAGCGGTGAGACTGCCATCCTATCGGTTTGGCGCGCTCTCATTTTCGAAAGCCGTTCAGAATATTCATGGCGCGGCCTCCGGCCGAGACCAAACTGGCGTTGCACCGCAGTTACTTGTTCCCTGGCATCCCTCCAGGGCAGACTGACGCTTGCACGGGAACGGCGGTGCAAACCCAGATTTGCACAAACGATGAAATGTCGAACTGTATTTTTTGCAAGATACTGAAGGGGGAAGCGCCTGCCAAGATCGTTTACCAAGACGAGTTAGTGACTGCTTTCCATGACATTCACCCCGTAGCGCCCACGCACATCCTGATCATCCCCAACAAGCACATTGCGTCGGTCAATCAGGTCGAGCCAGAAGACGAACCCGCACTAGGGCGGCTTTTCATCGTTGCACAACGACTCGCAGCACAAGAGGGCCTGCAAACTGATGGCTATCGCTTGATTGTCAACACTGGCGCACACGGCGGGCAGATTGTGTCCCATCTTCACATGCACTTGCTGGGCGGGCAACGGATGAAGCATCCGATTGGCTGAATGACTTTGCTTTACCAAATCGAAAATATCGGAACAAATAATTTCGCCAGACATGAGGCCAAAATAGCCCGGCCCCTCAATCTGCCGGCGCCATGGCTGGTTGAGAATGATGCGCCCAAAATCCCTCTGCCCAAAAGAGGACCAACGCTACCCACACCAGGCTAAACCCCAACAAGCGCGTCTGATCGAAAGGCTCTTTGTACACCAACACGCCGATCAAAAACTGAATGGTGGGCGCAATATACTGCATCAACCCTATCATTGTGAGTGGAATGCGCTGCACCGCCGAGGCAAACATGAGCAAGGGAATGGTCGTCACAACGCCAGCGCCCATCAAGAACAAATCGGTTGCCAAACCGTCATGCAAAAAGTGCCCCTCGCCTCCAAGTTCTGCCCACAAAAGATATCCTGCTGCCGGAATGAACACCATGCCAGTTTCGAGCGTCAAGCCATGCAGAGAACCCAGCGGCGCCAATTTCTTCACCAAACCATATAACCCAAATGAAAGAGCCAGAGAAAGCGCAATCCACGGCAAGCGGCCATAGGTAAAAGTCAAATAAACCACCCCTGCTGCAGCCAGGCTAATCGGCAACCATTGGGCCAGCCGCAACCGCTCGCGCAGAAAAACCACCCCCAGCAGCACGCTCAACAAGGGGTTGATGAAATATCCCAGGCTCGTCTCCACAATATATCCTTCGTTGACGCCCCAAACATAAATCAGCCAATTGACGCTCAAGAGCAGGCCGGTGGCCAAATAAACGGCCAGCACGCGGCGGGTCAGGGAAGAACGGATTTGCCTCCCTTGCCCGGCCGCCAAAACGACCAAAACCAGTAAAACGAATGACCAGGCAATGCGATGTCCAATGATTTGCAAAGCCGGAACGTCCTTGACCAACTTCCAGTAAAGCGGAAACAATCCCCAAATGCTATAAGCGCCCAATGCATAAAGAAGACCTTTTTTCATCACGCAGCCTCCAGACGCAAATCAAAGCAAGAATTGACCGCCAGCCGTCAGTCTCCACCCGTGTTTTCGAGAGGACATTTTGGCTCTTGGCATCTCAGATATAATCAATGCACAACTCGTATCTTCTCAAAAAGAAAGGGGAGCGGGGATGACGTGCTGCCCACGCCCAAAACACCCCGCGCCCCAATATAGTGAGATGATACCACGACTCTATTTCATGGAGAGAAGAGGAATTCAACTATGCTGAAAGTAGGTTATATCGGTCTTGGACTGATGGGTAAATCCATTGCGCGGAATATCTTGAAGGCAGGTTTCCCGCTCGTGGTACACAATCGCAGCCGCGCAGCCGTGGCAGAACTGGTAGCGGAAGGCGCAAAAGAGGCCTTTTCGCCGGCTGAAGTAGCCGGGCAGGTAGATGTGGTGTTCACCAACTTGCCAGACTCTCCCGATGTCGAAAGCGTGGTGTTGGGTAGCCACGGCATCCTCGAGGCGGCGCGCCGCGGGCTGGTCTATGTGGACAACAGCACCATCAAACCCGCAACTGCTCGCCTGATTGCCGCCAAACTGGCCGAAAAGGGCGCGCTGGCGCTGGATGCGCCCGTCTCCGGCGGGGACATTGGCGCGCGCAACGCCACCCTGACGATTATGGTCGGCGGCGAGGCGGCTGCGCTGGAAAAGGTCATGCCTGTCTTGCAAGCCATGGGCAAGACCATCACCCACGTTGGCGCAGCCGGCGCCGGTCAGGTCGCCAAAGCGGCCAATCAAATTATGGTGGCCGCGCAAATGGTGGCCATGGGCGAACTGATGATTTTTTCGAAGAAGGCTGGGGTGGACCCGAAAAAAGTCGTCGAGGCCATCAAAGCCGGCGCTGCGCAATGTTGGACGCTGGATGTCAAACCGCCCCGCCTGTTCGACGGCAATCGGCAGCCTGGTTTCAAAGCCTACATGCAGGCCAAAGACCTGAACATCGTGATGGAAACAGCGCGCGAATACGGCATCCCACTGCCAGCAGCGGCGGAACATACTCAACTGTTCAACGCCATGCTGCAAATGGGGATGGCCGAATTGGACAACTCGGCCGTCATCGGCGTCATCGAAAAACTTGCAGGCATAGGTTTGTTAGATGCGTGAGCGTGGCTGGATCGTATTCCGCGATTATGGGCTGATTGCGTTGGGCGCCTTGACGCAAGCAGTGGGCCTGCGCCTCTTCCTTGTGCCAGCGCAACTGGCTTCAGGCGGCGTCAGCGGGATTGCGCAACTCGTCCATCATTTTACCGGCTGGCCGATTGGGTTGATGGTCTTCATCGGGAACGTGCCGCTCTTTCTGCTTGGCTGGCGTTTCTTGGGCGGACAACGATTTGCAACGCGCACGGCCATTGCCATCATGGTTTATTCGCTGGCTGTGGACGCCTTATTATGGCTGCCGTTCTTCCCTGCCAACGGTTTGACCGATGACATCTTCCTCAATTCGCTCTATGGCGCAGTCGTCAGCGGCGTTGGCTATGGATTGGTCTATCGCGCGCGCGGCACCAGCGGCGGTTCGGATATCCTGGCGCGCATCCTAAACCATTGGCGCAATGTGACCATGTCGCAAAGTTACCTGATGGTAGATTCGGCGGTCATCCTGGCAGCCGGCTTTATCTTTGGTTGGAAACAGGCGCTATATGCCATTGTCACCCTGTATGTCAGCGGCCTGGTGGCAGAGACGGTCTTGGAAGGCTCCGAAACCGCCCGCACGGCCATGATCGTCACTTCACAGCCACAGGCGATCGCCGAGCAGATTCTCACCCACTTGGAACGCGGCGTGACGGTCCTTTCTGGCACGGGCGCCTACACCGGCGCCCAACGCCCCATTCTGTATTGTGTGGTCTCCCGCTCTGAGATTGCCCAAATCAAGGCCATCGTCCAGGAGACCGATCCACAGGCTTTCATGGTCATTGGGATAGCGCACGAGGCCATTGGAGAGGGCTTCAAGCCATTGAAAGCCAGCCACGACAGGGAATGAACACGCGCAGGCAGACGCTCGACATAAATGACTTGCCGACAACTTTCGAGCAGACCCCCAATTTGAGAGTAGTTGATTGGATGGCCTAAGTATGATGGGCGTCATAGGACTACACTATGCCCGATTATCTCAAACCTTCATGCCCGCGCTGACCACCCTGACCAGCGGATGCCTAACGGATAAACGGATTTGCCGCCCTCCATCCGTTCATCCGCTGACCACCATCCGTTCGTACAAGGAATGATCATGACAACCTCTACATCTCAAACCTCCTCCCCCACCCTCCTCCGCCCCTCTCGCCCGGTCGGTATCATCGGCTACGGCGCATACGTGCCGCGTTTTCGTCTGCCTGCCAAAGAAGTGGCGCGCGTGTGGACAGGCGGCAAGTCTGCCGGCCTGCCCATCAAAGAGAAAGCCGTCCCTGGGCTGGATGAAGATGTAATCACCATGTCCATCGAAGCGGCACGGAACGCCCTGGCCCGTGCGGGCATCGCCCCCGCCGAGTTGCGCGCCATTTGGGTCGGGTCTGAGTCGCATCCGTATGCGGTCAAACCCACCTCTACCGTCGTCGCCGAAGCCATTGGCGCATCTGCCAGCATCCAGGCGGGCGACTGGGAATTCGCCTGCAAAGCGGGAACGGAAGCCATCGTTGCCGCGATAGGATTCGTCGGTTCGAAAATGGCCGATTATGCCCTCGCCATCGGCATGGACACCGCCCAAGGCAAGCCCGGCGACGCGCTCGAGTACACCGCTGCAGCGGGCGGCGCGGCCTACATCCTGGGTCCGGCCGAGAACGCGCTGGCGGTCATCAACGCCTCGTACTCCTACGTCACCGATACACCCGACTTCTGGCGGCGCGAGTATCAGAAGTACCCCGAACACGGTGTCCGCTTCACGGGTGAGCCCGCCTACTTCCATCACATCACCTCCTCTGCAAAAACGCTGATGGAAGCGCTTGGCACCACCGCCAAGGACTACACGTGGGCGGTCTTCCACCAGCCCAACACCAAGTTCCCGCAACGCGCCGCGCAAATGCTGGGCTTCACCTCCGAACAGATCGCTCCTGGACTGCTCGTCCCCGTCATCGGCAACACCTACTCGGGGTCGTCCATCATCGGGCTGACGGCGATTCTCGACATCGCTCGACCTGGCGACCGCATCCTGCTGGCCTCCTTCGGCTCCGGCGCCGGCTCCGACGCCTTCGACCTGACCGTCACCGACAAAATTACCGAACGTCAAGGCAAAGCCCTGAAAACACAAGATTACATTGCGCGGCGAACAGAGATTGACTACGCAACGTATGCGCGGATGCGCGGGAAGATTACGATGAAGTAGACAGGTACACGTTCCGCGACTGTTTACGTGTGTGCGTGTTTACCTGTGTACCTCACCATGCTGTATAATTCCTCGCATTGAAACGAAAGGTTAGAAACGGCATGACTCACACCATTAACGTTCATCTTCCTGAACCCTTATACCGCCATCTGAAACGCGCCGCTGAGCTCTCGCGCCAGCCCCCAGACGCCATCATCGCGCAAAGCCTGGCACATAGTCTACCTCCGCTGTTGGAAGAGATTCCCGAACAATACCACCCGGATGTATTTCCGCTGCTGAAAATGAACGACGCCGAGTTGAAACGTGAGATGGAGCGTGTTTTCCCGCCGAAGCGCTGGGCAGAGTACGAGGCCTTGCTCGACAAAAAACGATCTTCCCCGCTGACGGACGCGGAGAAAAAACGTCTCGATACCCTGCGACGCCAAGCGGATGTGTTGACGTTCCGAAAGGGCTATGCGGCTGTCCTGCTCAAACGGCGCGGGTATCGTCTGCCAACGGTCAAAGAATTGAGGAAATCGAGTTGACCGTTGCTGCGGGGTTACGTCGGCGCATCGCAAAACAGGCACGCCATCGCTGCGGCTACTGCCAGACGCAGGAAATTGTCAGCGGTGTGCCATTGACGCTGGAACACATCCTCCCAAAATCCAGCGGCGGTCAAAGTGTAGAGGAAAACCTGTGGCTTTCGTGCCGCCTGTGCAACGAGGCCAAAGGAATTTCGACAGAAGCGGCGGATCCAGAAAGCGGCAAACTCGTCCCCTTGTTCAACCCCCGAACGCAAGCATGGACGGATCATTTCGCCTGGAGCGAGAACGGCACAATCATTGTCGGCAAAACACCGGTGGGACGTGCGACAGTGGAAGCCTTATCTCTCAACAGCGAATTGCGCGTCCGCGCCAGGGCGATCTGGGTGGAAGCGGGGTGGCATCCGCCTGAACGGAATACAAAATGAGCGACATCATCATTGCAGGTATCGGACAAACGGAAGTCGGCGAGCATTGGGACATTGGTCTGCGTGACCTTGCTTTTCTCGCCATCCAAGCGGCGCTCAAGGACGCAGGCGGGTTGAAACCGCAAGCCATGTTCGTGGGCAACATGCTGGCGCCCAATCTCTCGCGGCAAGCGCACCTCGGCGCGCTGCTTGCGGACTTTGCCGGTCTGACAGGCATCGAAGCCGTCACGGTGGAGGCCGCGGGCGCGTCGGGCGGCGCGGCGCTGCGTCAGGGCTACCTGGCCGTCAAAAGCGGGCTGGTGGATGTGGCGCTGGTCGTCGGGGTGGAAAAGATGACCGACCAAATCGGCGCGGGCGTGGAAGCGGCCCTTGCCACTGCCGCCGACAGCGACTATGAATCGGAGCAGGGCATCACCCCCGCTGCGCAGGCCGCGCTCCTCATGCAGCGCTACATGCACGAATACCAGGTGCCTCCCGACGGCTTCGCGGGGTTCGCTCTCACCGCCCATGCCCACGGCGCAGGAAATCCGAACGCCATGTTCCGCAAAGCCATCAAATTGGAGACGTACCAGAAGGCCGAACCGATCACCCCTCCGCTGAACATGTTCGACGCCGCTCCCAACGCCGACGGCGCCGCCGCCCTCGTTCTGACTCGCCGCGAGTTGCTCCCGTCCGATTGGCCTCATCCACTCGTCCGCATCGCCGCCTCCGCAACCGCCTCCGATACGCTCGCCTTGCACGACCGCAAGGATGTGCTCTTCTTCGAGGCGGCTTACCTCGCCACAAGCCGCGCCGTCCAACAGGCGGGCATTACTCTCGACCAGATTGACTTCTTCGAGTATCACGACGCCTTCTCGATTTACGCTGCTCTCTCTTTGGAAGCCAGCGGATTTGCGCTTCGCGGTCAGGGTTGGAAGATGGCCGCCGATGGCCGCATCTCCCTCGTTCCGCCGGCAGTTGAGCATACTGCTCCCGTTCTGCCGGCAGTCGAACTAGCGGAGAACCGCCGCCTGCCCTGCGCCACGATGGGCGGACTCAAGGCGCGCGGCTTCGTAGGAGGCGCTACGGGCGTGTATCAAGCCGTCGAAGCAGCGACCCAGTTACGGGGTCAGGCCGAAGCGTGCCAGGTAGCGGGGGCCAAGTTTGGGCTGATTCAATCGCTCGGCGGGCCGGCCTCCACCGCGGTCGTCCACATTCTTTCGAACGCAGAGGAGATGGTATAGGCAGAAGACAGGCCTTGCAAAGGCTATCGAACGTGCAAAGCGGCATTCCTGATAGTTCTTGATAGTTCTAAGCCGTACAATACAGACCGAAATCAATCAGGAGAACTCGAAATGGAAATTCCACGACACTGGCGGCTGAAGAAACAACGCTACGGCTTGGTTGGAGAAGTTTGCCCTCATTGCGATTATAAGATTTTCCCGCCGCGCGACGTTTGCCCCAATTGCGGCGATGAAGCCAAAACCCTGTATACGTTCAGCGGCAAGGGCGAAGTATATTCCTATACGACCATCTACGAGGCGCCCAGCGGCTTCGATGGTCATGCGCCTTATACGGTGGCGCTCGTCCGCTTGGATGAAGGCCCCATGATCACTGCACAATTGACCGATGTGAGCGAGGCAGAAATACAAATCGGGATGCCGGTCGAGATGGTCACGCGGAAAATGAAGGATGATGGCGATGAACGGGGGATGATTGTGTACGGATACAAATTCAGGCCACGTTTCGAAATGGCGTAAACGCTCCTCGAACTTCCCCAATCGCCCTTGATGTACAGGGCGATTTTTGTTTTTGCCGCTCGTTGCGCTGCTGAACAGCGATTATCGAGACCCGCCGCCTGGTTGACCCTCAAAGGTACTTCGCAAAGTGGCCTCCGCGTCGCCTGCCAGCCGATTTTCACGCTCTGAGGCAAGACCTCCAGCCCGCCAACTCAAGCGATGCAAAGAGGGGGGTAAATCACCAGAGAGAAAACCTTGACAAATAGAACATTTGTTCTATAATACAAGCAATCTTTCCTTTTACTCAACCGATTGGATACATGAGGTTGCCATGCAGCGTACATTTTCTCTCCAACTTCTCCCCTTATTGCGAAACGCCGCAAACCGGCGCGGCGCAGTGTTTGGCAGCATCCTGGTTGGCGCATTGTTGGCCTTCGAGGTCTTCAATTATTCGACCACTGATTTTGCGCTGCGCGATGTCTTGGGAGATTTACGCTTTGCCGGCTTGCGCTGGGCCACCATTCTTTCCATTGCCTTTTGCGGAATCGACTTTGCCGGTATTGCGCGCCTATTCACCCCCGAAAAGGGACGCGACGAGCCAGCCGAAGTCTGGTACCTGTTTGCGGCCTGGCTGCTGGCGGCAGCCATGAACGCCATACTGACCTGGTGGGGCGTGTCGGTAGCCATCGTCAATCATACGCCAACAGGCAGTATGCTGATTGGACAAGCCACAATGACAAAAGTGGTTCCCGTATTCGTGGCCGTGATGGTATGGTTGATTCGCGTGCTGATCATTGGTACCTTTTCGATTGCAGGCGAAAACCTGTTCAGCCTGGCAGAGCGACAACCTTTCCCCCATCGAAGCGACGCCCCCGCGCCGGAAGCAAAGCGCCCTGTGGCGCCAACCTATATCCGGCCGACGCCTAAACCGCTGACCGCCGCCCCTAACAACCGACCCGCACGCACCGACCCCACCTATCACCCGATTGGCATGAACGCCAGCGCAGAAGCCCGACCAGGAATGAGGCAAGGATAATCATCCCGCGCTATGGTTTCTCCAAGCCATGCGCTTCGAGCAGGGCCTGGTCATTCATGAGCATAGAAGTCAAGCCATCGGCGACAATTTTTCCCTCGTCCATGATAATCATGCGCGGGAACAATTCGCGCACCATCGCCAAATCATGGGTGGAGACTAACATGGTGATGGGCAAATCGCGCAGGAGATGAATCAGCCCTCGCCGCGCGCGGGGGTCCAGGCCCGCCGAAGGCTCATCCAGCACCAATACTTGCGGACGCATGGACAAAACGGTTGCAATGGCAATGCGCTTCTTCTCCCCCATACTCAAATGATGAGACAGCCTATCTTTATAAGCCGTCATGCGCACCATGTCCAACGCCTGATCTACGCGGGCGTGCACTTCTTCTTCGGGCAACCCCATGTGCAGCGGTCCAAAAGCCACGTCCTCGAACACCGTTGGGGAAAAGAGTTGGTCATCGGGGTTTTGGAACACGAGTCCCACCATGGCGCGGATGGCGGGCAAATTGTCTGGCGTGATGCGCAAGCCGGCGATGCGCACCTCGCCTTGCCCCGTCAGAATACCGTTAAGATGCAGCATCAGCGTACTTTTCCCGGCCCCGTTCGGCCCCACCAATGCTGCCTTATCGCCCGCGCACATCTTGAAGGAAACGCCTCGCAGCGCTTCATGCCCATCGGGATAACGGAAATACAAGTTCTCGACCGCGAGGAGATCGCTTTCACAGCCGCCCAACGGCAGCATCGGGAGAGGAGGAGTTTTGTGGATAACTGGCATTACAATCGTCCAAGCAATTGTAAGAATAGAATGAGGGCTGCCGAAAAGGCTGCAAACCGCCAATCGCTCGATTTCATGACGTGCGGATGGAGCGTGCGCAATTGACCGGCATAACCGCGCGCCAACATGGCATGATAAATGCGGTCACTGCGTTCATAACTGCGCAAGAAAAGTTGACCGGCCATGTTGCCCGCCACCTGCGCCCGCCACACCACGTTCCTGCCGGACCTGAGGCCTGCTACCGTTGCGCTGCGCGATTCCCGCGCCCTCAACAAACGCATCACCTCGTCGGTCAACACGAACAAATAGCGATACAGGAACGACACGATGGTGGTCAGTACCGCCGGAACGCGCAAATGCTCGAAAGCGTGAATCATATCGGGAAAGCGCGTAACCGCCACCAGCAAAATGGCGGCTTGCACCGACAACCAGGAGCGCAGCAAAATGCTGCCAAATTTGACCAGCCCATAATCGGTGGGGACAAGCATAAGCGGCCCAATGGACCAATCAGCCAGCGGCTTTCCCTGCGGCGAAAAAATCGCCGAGACGGCTGCCAATGCAAACGGCAGGGCAACGAACGAACGTTTGAAAGTAAAATCCACGCCCAGGCTGGATAATTGATTGGCCCATAGCAGGGAAAGCCAAGATAAGCCAAAAGCCGCCCAAGCGCCATCGGGCAACAGGGCATTGGACAGAATGAACAAGAGGGTCACGACCACCTTGACGCGCGGATCGAGACGATGCAGGCGGCTCTCGGCTTCGTGAAAGCGGTCGAAAATATCAGCGTGCATAACATGGTTCAGACAACAAATACGCACCACGTATTACGCCACGTGATGCGGCCTTTTCTCGAAAGAAGAGGGCAGAAGGGTAAGGGCGCTACGCAAGCCCCAAACACCTCCCTCCCTATAACGAGACAATACGTGATGCGTACCTTTTAGCACAATCTCAAATGGGCTGTCAAGCGTTTCGCTTGCGCAAACTTTGACCAATGACAACCGCCAATCCCAACACCACCAACGCGCCAACTGCACCGGCTATGATGGTCGAAAGCGCCGTTTCTCCCAAGAAGGGAATGGTGTAATCTGGCAAAATCTCATACGGTGCAGGTCGCCCCATTTCGAGGAAGCCCATATCCTCGGCCACGCGCTCCAGGCCATCGGGAAAAGCCGAAGCAAGCGGCGAAAGCAATACCGCCAGCAAGGAAATGCCAACGCCTGCATAGACCCAGCCGCTGCCGCCTCTGGCCGCGGTCGCTTCTTCGCTCAACAGGTCAGGACGGGTTTGTTCGATGAAGGCCAGCGCAGCCACAGTAATGACCGCCTCGCCCATGCCAATCAGCACATGCACCCCCAACATGGCCGGGACAACGATTTCGAGACGCGAGGTGCCGCTCAGCCATAACTGCAAGGAGACCAGCAGGGAAGCGATTACGGTCGAAAGCCAAGCTGCCAGGCCAGCCACAGCCAGGCGCGCGCCTTTGCTGCGCCCCATCACGCTGCGATACAAGCCATAGCCGACGATGGCGGTCAGCAAGCCCATATTGAAGATGTTGGCGCCCATCACCAACAAGCCGCCATCCTGGAAGAGCAATCCTTGTACAGCAATGACAGCGGTCATGACCAGAATGCCGGCCCAAGGCCCCAACACAATGGCTGCAAGCGCGCCGCCCAAAAAGTGGCCCGACGTGCCGCCCGCAACGGGGAAGTTGAGCATTTGTGCGGCAAAGATGAAGGCCGCCATGACACCCATCAACGGCACCTGCTTCTCACCCAGTGAACGATTGGTCTTGGAAATGGCAATCGCCAGGGTAACGATAGTAACACCCCAAAAGAACAGAGACATTACCAGGCTGAGAAACCCATCGGGAATGTGCATGGGAGCGGGAGAATACAACATGATTAGCCTCCTGAATGAAATTTTTGGCACTCCGGGCATAGCCCGAAGAACGTCACATGACTATCAATGAAACGGAAGCCACTGACGACTTCCAATTCGGCGTAGAGTTTCGACAACGAGGAATGTTCGATTTGCACTTCTGCGCCGCATTTGCGGCAAATCAAGTGGTGATGACTTTGTTTGGCGATTTCATACACTAGATGACCACTGCCGATATGAGCAGAATGCACCAATCCATTCTCGGCCAGGAATTCGAGCGTGCGGTAGACGGTTGGCTCGGTCAAGCCGGGCAGGTCGGTTTTGGCACGTTGGTACACTTCAGACGGCGAAAGATGACTGCCAGAATGATGAAGCACATGCAAAATAGCCAGGCGCTGGGGCGTCATACGAAAGCCGCGCGTGCGCAATTGAGGGGCATATTGGCTACCACAGGTCATATTGTCTCGAAGCCGTTTTCTGTAGGAGTTATTCTTGTTGCAACTTTTTACAATAACATCTTATTACATTATAACTCAAAATGGGGATAATGGCTTCATTTGTCAACTACGGATTCGAAAGTCTCCCGACTTTCGAGCAAAATCTGGAGATTCGGTGTGCCTTGGGCGCGCCACACATCTCCAAACACGCGCCTTTTCCTCCTTTTCGAGAAGATGCTTTTTGTGTAATTTCGAAAAATGCGTCTATAATTCATAGCGTAGCCTCCAGACGCGACTAAACTGGCGTCGCGCCGCAGTCCCTGTTTACCCGCAGTTGATGGAGTTAACAAAATAATTCGGCAACCTTCCTTGCGGCTCCGGCTGGAAGCCGGCTCCAGGCGCCAGCAGCCAGGCGCGAACAGCGTATCCCCAGGCTCTGCCTGGTCGCACCGACCCGGTCGGTGGTACGACGGGTGCTTAGCGTATCACCCGGCTCTGCCTGGTCGCACCGACCCAAGGTCGGTGGTACGACGGCTGATTAGCGTATCACCCGGCTCTGCCTGGCCGCACCGACCCGGTCGGTGGTACGACGGGTGCTTAGCGTATCCCCAGGTTCTGCCTGGTCGAATCGACCCAAGGTCGGTGATACGACGGCTAATAGTCGCATCTTGTCAGATTACAGCAATAATTTGTTGAACTTCATGAACTGCGGGTGAAACGAGTATCGAGGGGCAGGCAACTGCGGTGCGAACCAAGAGTAAAACCTTCGAGTCATTCGTGTAATTCGCTACAAGCCAGATTTGCGCGAACGATGCAAATGTCGTTCAGTAATACTATAATTGAGGCTGTACGTAGTTCGAGCGAGCGCCGATGGTATGTCCGAAATTGATGAGATCAAATCCCGTATAGACATCGTAGACCTTGTCTCTGAGGCAGGCGTGAAACTGCGCAAAGCCGGGCGCAACTATACCGGCTTTTGTCCATTCCACGACAACAAGCGCACGCCGGCCTTTGTGGTTTGGCCGGAGACCGGAACCTGGCGCTGTTTTGGGGCTTGCAACGAGGGCGGCGACATTTTCAAGTTCGTCATGAAGAAAGAAGGCATCGAGTTCAAGGAGGCATTGCAAAAACTGGCCGCGCGCGCCGGGGTACAGTTGACCTCCTTCCAGCGTGAGACTCCCGAACAAAAAGAGGTATATCAACATCTACGCGAATTGCTCGAAGAGGCAGTGCTGTTCTATCGCGGCCATTTGCTGGCCAATGCTCATGTTTTGACCTACTTGCGTGAAAAGCGTAAACTAACGGACGCAACCATCGAAGCCTTTGGGCTGGGTTACGCCCCCCACTCGTGGGATGCGGCTCTGCGGCATTTCACCCAGCGCGGCTATTCGGAACAAGATTTAATTGACGCCGGTCTGCTGACGGTACGCGAGGAAAGCGGAACACAGCGCGCGGGCGGCGCTTATGACCGTTTCCGCCACCGCATCATGATTCCCATCCGCGACGAGCAGGGACGCATGGCCGGTTTCGGCGCGCGTATCGTGGACCCCGAAGACATCCCCAAGTTTTTGAATTCGCCCGAAACGCCCATCTTTGCCAAAGGACGCTTGCTCTACGGCCTAGACCGCGCCCGCAAGCCCATCCGCGCGGCCGATCAGGCCGTCATCGTAGAGGGCTACCTGGATGTGATTGCCCTGCACCAGGCCGGCTTCGAGAACGTCGTTTCTCCCATGGGCACGGCGTTGACAGAAGAGCAACTGCGTTTGCTCAAACGTTTTACGCGCAAGATTGTATTGGCGCTCGACCCAGATGCCGCCGGCCAAAAAGCCGTACTGCGCGGATTGGAGGCTGCGCGTCAAGCCATGGATCATGAGGGCGAGTTGCGTTTCGATGCGCGCGGCCTGTTGCGCAACGAGGCGCGCTTGCAAGCCGACCTGAGGGTGGCTTCTATGCCCGACGACCTCGACCCAGATGAAATCGTTGCCCGCGATGCCGCTGAATGGGCGCGATTGATCGAGAACGCCAAACCCATCGTTACACACGTCATGGAAACGCTGGCAGCCAGGCAAAATTTACAAGATCCAAAAGTCAAAACGAGCATTGCAGCGCAGGTCACGCCGCTGATCGAAGACCTGCCCAACCCCATCGAACGAGACACCTATCGGCAGCAGTTGGCGCGTTTCTTGAGGGTAGATGAAAGCGCATTGCTCGGCAGGCAGGTTCAGGGTCCAAAAAAGAGGCGGCCCAGGCCCCAACCGGCAGCCGCCCAGCCGCCATCCAAACCGCCGGCGGCCATTCCTTTTGTCGCCTCCCACAAGGCCGAGGCGTATTGCCTGGGCATACTATTGCGCAAGCCAGAATTGCTCTACCGGCTCGACCGTCAGTTGCAAGAGGCCAATTTACAACGACTCGTTCCCGAAGATTTCGGGTATACTGACCATCAAATCTTGCTGGGTCTCATCCGTCAATCTCTGGAACAAGATGCCGTAGACCCACATCAATATGTACTCGAACGCTTGCCTGAAACGCTGCAAGACCTGGCGCGTGAATTGGGGCAGCAAGTGGAACCTCTCGACCCGCTCGAAGAGCGCATTTTGGAGGAATTGCAGCGTAGTGTCATCAAGTTGCGCCGCATAGGGCTGAACGAGAGTCTGACCCAATTGCGGTTCATGCAAGAAGACGCACAACAGCAAGGCGACTTGAAGGCAACTGCCTATCAGCAAATGGTCCTGCAACATACGCGCTTGCTGCGCGATCTTGACCAGGCTGGAAAAAGATTATCATTACGCCGAAGCGAATGAGTTACGATGCGTAAAATCAAGTCGAAAGCCAGGCCCCCTATCAGACCTCGCCCGCCGCGTTTTCCGGCTATAAAGGACATCCCCGCAGAGTCGTCACAGGCCGCTTTGCCGATTGAAGAGGACTTGGAAGATCACAGCGAACTGGACGAAGAAAAGGTGGAAGAAATGCTGGAACCAGACGAAGACAGCCTGGCGTTGATAGACGAATTGGAAGAAGGTGAGGAAGCCCTGCCTCTACGAACGCCAGAGGTGGCCGCTGAATTGTCCGAGGACCCAGTGCGGTTATACCTGCGCGAAATTGGACAGGTCAAACTACTCGATCCGGACAACGAGTTTCGTCTGTCTACGATCATCGAGGCACATCGCATGGCGGAAATCTTTTTGCGACGTTCACGCAAAACAGGCCGCCAAGCCGTCAGCGAAGCCTACCGCGCCATCCTGAGCGAATTGATCACCTCTTGGGAACGATTGGAGGAGGATGCCCATCGTCTCGAGAAGGAAGCGCCAGACTTGACGCTGCTTTTGGCCGAGGCGCAAGCGCTACACTCTGGCTGGGAGACAGACGCACCCTCTTACCTGCGGGCTTACTTGGACAACGGCTTGTGGGGACAAGACCCGGCCTGGGACAGTATGGTGCGCAAGGCTTTCAGCGTCTTTTTGTGTCTGTATTTTCTGCCCAGCGAGTGTGCAAATTGGCTGATGAGTCACCTGAAACAACATCACAACCTGCCGACGGAGCGCACCCTCCAGCGTCACTTGCCCCCCGCTTCGGAACTGGAAAACGAACTGGCCTCCATCCAATCGCGAGCGGAGGACGCCAACCATGCTCTCATCCGCGCTAACCTGAGGCTGGTGGTCAGCGTAGCCAAACGCTATCTGGGGCGCGGCATTTCTTTTCTCGATTTGATTCAAGAAGGCAATATGGGGCTGTTGAGGGCAGTCAACAAATTCGACCCCAGACGCGGCTTCAAATTCAGCACCTATGCAACCTGGTGGATTCGGCAATCCATCAACCGCTCGATTGCTGAGCAAGCACGCACCATCCGTATTCCGGTACATTTGTTCGAGTCGATTACACGGATTTTGCGCGCCCAGCGCCAGTTGACGCAAGAACTGGGACGCGATCCGACCAATGAAGAGATTGCGCTAGAGGTGGGTTATCTGCCTACAACAGATGTACAAGCCATTCTGCGCGCCCAGGCCGAGGCCAAGCCGCTCGACCCAGCCGTACAACGTCGTTGGGAATATGCCACCCAGAAAGTGGACCGTGTGCTGCGTTCTGCCGAGGAACCGGTCTCGCTGGAAGGGCCGGTGGGAGACGAGGAATCCAGCCAGTTGGGTGATTTCATCGAAGATGAAGATGCCCTCGAGCCGCTAGACGCCGCCTCGCGCGAAATGCTGCGCGAACAGGTGCAACGCGCGCTGACGGCACTTTCTGAGCGCGAGCGTCAGGTGCTGGAACTTCGTTTTGGCTTGTTAGATGGCAAAGACCACACCCTGGAAGAAGTAAGCCGTTATTTCAACGTCACACGCGAGCGCATCCGTCAAATCGAGGCCAAAGCGCTGCGCAAATTGCGGCATCCTACCCGCAGCCGACATTTGCGCGACTATTTGGTGTGATCTTTCAGTTTAGGCACAATCAACCCCGCAATTTCCCCATCGCGGATGAGATAATAGTTGACCAATAACGCAAGCCCGGCCACCAGGTAGCCAGCCGGGTAAGCCAGGTTGGTGATTACATTGAAGATGGTTTGCATTACCGGGCTCAACCAGGCATAACCGCCTAACCAATAGAAACTGTTGATGCTGTCTGCAAGGGCGAATAGAATCAATCCCCACCATGGTCGGCTCCAATGTCCGCGCCCAAAGAGCAAAGATAGGCGCAGGGCCCCCACGCCTTCGGCCAGGTCGAATACCGGATACAGAACAGTGATGAATAAAATGATCCAGGGATACCCTTCGGCCAAACCAACAGAGGCTGCCAGATTGGTCAACAGGGCCGTCAGAAGCAGCGCCAGGAGGATCAAGCCTGCATAATAGCGGGTGCCGCGTTTGTCCTGTCGGCCATAAATCAAGCGATATTGGTAATACAAAGACAATCCCAGCCACATATATCCCAAGATCCAAAACAGGTCTATCAAGGTCAGAGGAGGATACCCTGTGTCCCAATAAATGGCATCATAGACCAATCCACTGATTTCACCGCCCAGCCAGCACCACAAACCTATGGTAAACGCCCACCAGATGCGCCAGGGAGCTTCTTCGAACTTGAACAATCTAGCCACCCTGATTCCAGCCAAAGCAGCCCCTATGGAGGCCAGGATAATCAAAATGTCGGCGGCCTTGTCATTCCAATACGCATCAGGAATGGGAACGGCAAAATATATCCAGCCTAGGGCCATCAGCAAGAGCAGAGAGCCCGCTGTGCTGATTTGCAAAATGCGTAAGGGAGTTGCCTGAAAAAGGGGACGGTGGCTATCGGTCATAATATGGGTCAATCGGTGAAAGCGGCTGGAATCAGTCTTTGGGTTTGTAAGGCGGCAATCTCCTCCGTCAAATTCGTTTCGAAGGCTTCACTAAACAGGCGCTGAGCCATCTGGTCGCCAATCATGAAACTCATTTGTGCGCCTATGCCCATGAACAAGGCGCGGTAGGCATGAGCCGCCGATTGCAATCTAGGGAAAAAGTGAGCATCATGCAACATATCGTCCTCCAATTCCAGGCGCCAATTCCAGGGCTGAAGAGAACGATTGACCTCCCTGTCCATGATGAGCAACAGATTCCTGCCAACCAATTCCTGATAACGGCGCAAGATTTTGTGACACCAGCGAACGGTCGCCTGCCGCAAGATGAAATACTGGTAGGCCGGCGAAGTATCTTGCCATTCATACAGAGTAACTTCCCACTGCGGGGCATCAATCTGTTCGATCGCAGACAAACCAGCAACAAAGCCTTGCGGGGTATACAGGGCCGCATCTACCGCGAGAATATCGCCCTGCCAGAAGAAAACAAAAGCCTGGTAAGCGCCGGCCAGAATTTCGACCAATCCGCTCCAATGGCTGGCCTGCCAAGCAGCCCGTTTCTCTTGCCAATCTTTGCCTCCTGACAAGGATAGCCTGCGCTTAGGGCTAGATTCGAGCGCCAGCCACACTAACCGGCCGGCTGCGTCTGGCAACTCGACGACATGCTGCTGCCCTGCGGGCATCGAAATAACATCGGAAGGGGAAATGGGAGTAGCCGTAGTGGCGGACAAATGATAAGCGCCGATGGGTATTCCTCCCGCCAACAACAAGGCAAAATGCTCTCCTTGCGCGGTTCGTTTCTCGATCAAGCCTGTAGCGTTGCGCCCCTGGAACTCCAGTTCCGGAGGAACGGGCAAGTCGGTCGAACGGGGACTTTCAGCGCGGGTGAAAAAATGCCACATCGGAACAATCAACAAAGTAACAAATATCTTTCAGGCTGTTTCTCCCTCGACATTATAAATCTTTTCTGCCAAAAAGTCGGCTCCCAGGGCATCGGATTCCACGTTGCGGCCATGCGGCTTTGCAGTCAGAAATTCTCGATAGAACTCATGTTGGATGACCAGGTCCATGATTTCGTCCGTGCCGGTCCAAATCGTAATGAGGCGCACGTCGCGCAACAAGCGCTCGATCGGATAGATGTCCGTGTAACCGATGCCGCCCAGGATCTGCATGGCATGATTGACGGTCGTCCACGCGGCCTCGGTGGAGAATTTCTTGGCCTCCGAGACCAGGCGGCGTACTTTGCTGGCAGAGGCGCCGCTTTCGATCGTCACACCTACGGCATGATTCAAGGCACGGGCCGCATCCAGCAAGGTCAGGCTCTCGGCAATTTTGAAACTGACGCCCTCGAAGCGGCGGATGGGTTCGCCAAAAGCATGACGTTTGTCCGCATAGCGAGCGGCGATTTCGATGGCGGCGCGTCCCATGCCCACCGCCCCGCCTGCTGAGGTCATCCGTTCGGGAATCATCATTTGATGAAAGACCTCCGTCCCACGACCGACTCCCGACTCGCCACCCAGAACATTTTGGAGGGGAACCTTCGCCTCACGGAAGACCAACCGCCCCGTGCCGCCCCCGCGCGTTCCCATCAGACCGTAGACATGTTGCACTTCCACGCCGGGACCGCGCTCGACCAAAAAGGCGGTCATGGCGCGCTTGGGGTCTTCGATTCCCTCTACCTTTCCATAGACCAGGATCAGATCGGCCCCTTCTGCGCCAACCACAAAGCGTTTCTGGCCGGTCAGGTAAAATGTATCGCCTTCGCGACGGGCGCGCGTGGTAGCGGCAAAAAAGTCGGAGCCGCCGCGCGGTTCGGTCAACGCTTCGGCTACGCCCAATTCGCCGCGCAGCATTGGCGTAAGAAAGCGTTCCTTCTGCTCGTCCGTTCCAAAAAGATGGATGGCTTCGCCGACGATGGATACCAGCGAGTACAGGCAAGCCAGCGAGGTGCCAAGCACGCCCACTTCTTCGAGGGCAACCAGTTCCGAGGTCCAGGGGAGACCCGCGCCTCCCCAACGCGGGTCGAAACGCAAGCCAAGCAGTCCGCGGCTACCCGCTTCGCGCAAATATTCTTTTGGGTAGGCAATCTTGTTGGCGTCCATATCCAACAATAATTGACGCGGGACGCTGGCCACGAAATCTTGCATCTTCGTGCGCACAGATAGAGCCGTTTCATCGAGCATGGCCTGGGTTGACATGGAGGCCTCCTTCCGAGGTGGATTCTATCGGTTGGTTCTAGCAGGGGGCGGTGACAGGGCAATGCCAAAGCGTAGAAAACGCTTGGAAGGTAAATCCCTTGGGGCAGAGCAACGTTCTTCGTCCCTCCGCTGCAATGATCTTGGTCTGCTTTCGACCTTAAAACGATCTGTTTTCAACGGGCAAGACTTTCGCGAGATGCAATGTATTCGTGATTGTTCACACATCCATTATACACACCGCACACATGAAATCAACCAAAAGATTAGTTTTTTGAAAACCCCTGGGTGTGTAGGCACCCAGTTTACCAAATTATTGATTTTGGAGTATGATTGAAACATACGTCTACCATCATTGGAGGCCCCATGAGAGACTTGACCCAAGAAATACTTGAACTGATTCGCCGCACCTCCACCAGCCTGCCCCCGGATGTGGAGGAGCGGCTGAAGGCTGCGGTAGAAAAGGAAGAACCTGGCTCGGGAGCGCGCGGCGCGCTGGAGACCATTTTGAAGAACATCGAACTGTCCCGCGCTCAGTCCACCCCCATTTGCCAGGATACGGGTACGCCCATTTTCTACGTGCATTACCCAGAAGGCTGGTCTACGCGGAAACTCAAGGCACAGATCCGCGCCGCGATGGCGGAGGCAACTCAACGGTCCTATATGCGACCGAATGCAGTGGACGCCATCTACGATAAGAATTCCGGCAACAACCTGGGCGGCGACGATTTCCCCTCCATCCATTTCGAAGAGGTAGACGCCGACCAGCCGTTGGTCATCGAACTGATGCTCAAAGGCGGCGGCTGTGAGAACGTCGGCCGGCAGTATTCGCTGCCCAACAGCGAACTAGGCGCCGGGCGCGACTTGAAGGGTGTGCGCAAAGTGGTGCTGGACGCCGTCCAAAAAGCGCAGGGACAGGGCTGCGCGCCGGGTATTTTGGGGGTAGCCATTGGCGGCGACCGGGGTTCGTCTTACATCAAGTCGAAAGAAGTGTTGTATGAAAAGATCGGCGTGCGCAATCCCAACCCCGAGTTGGCCGCGCTCGAAGAGCAGTTGACCGAGGAAGCCAACCAGATGGGTATCGGCCCCATGGGTTTTGGCGGTAAGACAACGGTCATTGATACCAAGATTACCGGCCTGCACCGTTTACCGGCTTCGTATTTCGTGTCGGTGTCGTACATGTGCTGGGCCTATCGCCGCCGCAAGATGACGGTGAAAGGCGATGAGGTTGTGTACGATTAAGTTAACCACGAAGGCGCAAAGTTCACGAAGTTTTGCTTTGTGGACACAAAGAAACCTCGTGGTCTCTGTGTCTTTGTGGTGCGATTGGAGATGAATTATGCGCGAGATAACCATTCCTATCAGCGATGAGGTCATTCGCAGTTTGAACGTTGGCGAGCCGGTGCTGCTCTCGGGCGTGATGATGACCGGGCGCGATGCGGTTCATAAATGGATGATCGAGACCTTCATCAGGAAGACACGCGAGCCGCAGGGAGATGATTTGCACGTGTACGAAGCCATCAAACCGCTGTTGAATGGCGGCGTAATCTACCACTGCGGGCCGGTCGTTTCTGGCCTGGACACAAAGGAGTACAAATTCGTAGCCGCTGGCCCAACTACCTCCATCCGTGAGGAGCCATATCAGGCCGAGGTGATGAAACATTTCAACGCCAAGGGTGTGATCGGCAAAGGCGGCATGGGTCCCAAGACGCTGGCCGGCTGCCAGGAGGTGCCATTCGTCTACTTCCATGCCATCGGCGGCGCGGCTTCGTACATTGCTCAGTCGGTGAAAAAGGTGCTGGGCGTATACAAATATGAGTTTGGCGTGCCAGAAGCGATGTGGGTCATCGAGGTCAAGGATTTCCCGGTGGTTGTGACGATGGACGCACACGGGCAAAGTCAACACGCGGTCATTGACCAAAAATCGAAAAAAGTGTTGGACGAATTGCTAGCTAAGGCGTGAAAGACGAGCCAATCCCTCGAACAATGTTCGAGGGATTTTTCGTAATCATAAAGAACGCGCCACACCCGTATCGGTATGGCTTTCTCAAGAAAATGTATATATCACAACTGTTTTCGAAATGTCGCTGCGAGCCGCTCTCTGGCGAAGCAGTCTCCCGTTCAACGGACAAAACTGACCTTGAGGAGATTGCTTCAGCGGCACAAACCGCCGCTTCGCAACGACATGGCTATTTTGCAAGCATTCTTGAGAAAACCATGCCCCTATCGGCTCTGGGGCTGGAAATTGAGGCTTGCTTGTGCTAAAGTAATAATGAGCAAACCGCTCTTGGAAAGGAGGTGGAAGATGGTTGCTCGCATCCGTAAACGCTGGAAAATCTTACTGGCCGACGATGGCTCGGAACACGCGCAAGCGGCTGTCAAAATGTTGCAAGCCCTTCCGTTGCCGCCCAAAAGCCGCGTGCGCGTCTTGCGCGTTTTTCCGCCTGGTCAAACCTTTGCAGTGGGGCAAATGGAAAGAAGTCTCGAAAGGACAAAAACCCAACTCCTCGAAAGCGAGATTATCGCCGACGCCGACCTGCAGTTGGGATATCCGGCTCAAAAAATCGTCGAGACGGTCAAGGAAACGAAACCCGACCTGGTCATCTTGGGCGCCAAGGGTTTGCGCGCCACGCTGGGCATCCTGCTGGGCGGCGTAGCGCAGCAAGTTGTGGAATACGCCCCCTGCCCGGTATTGGTCGTCCGCGCACCCTTCAAGGGACTCCACCGCATCCTGTTGGTGACCGACGGCTCGCTCTACAGCCAACGCGCAGCGCGCTTCTTGGGGAAATTTCCCTTACCCGAGGGAGTCGAGGTACAGGTGATGAACGTCCTGCCGCCGCCGATACAGCCGGTCATCATAGAACCTTACTTTGGCGGACGGGAGACCTTTGTGCCACTGCGCACGCCGGAAGAAGAAACTGCGTTGCAGCAAAAACAGGAGAGCGAGGGACAGGCGCTTCTCGAGCGGACCCGCAACCTGCTCCTGAAAAACGGAGTCGCCTCTACCCCCGTGCTGAAGCGCGGCGATGCCGCCACCGAAATCATCGAATACGTGGCCCACAATAACATTGACCTGATTGTGGCGGGTTCGCGAGGCTTGAGCCGCTTCCAGGGCTGGCTGATGGGCAGCGTCTCGCGCAAACTGGTGCATTACTCGAACTGTTCGGTATTAGTGGTCAAACAACCGGTCTGAGGCGGCGGACTTCGAAATCTCCAGATTTTGCTCGAAAGTCGGAGATTTTCAACCCCGCACCTGACAAGGTTCAAGCCCTCATACCGCAATAGCAAAATCTATTGTATACTAGCGCAGAATGGAGAATCGGGTGTTTTGGGCGTGCATAGCACGCCTAAAACACCCTGCGCCTCGATGTATTGACAATTGACAAGACACACTGGATAATTAAGGAAAGGAAATCCTATGTCCACTTCCTCTTCCCAAGGAATAGACCTGGTGCAACTCTTTGGCGCCGCAGCGCAGGCTTTGGCTGCAAACCAATCGGCGCTCAATCAAGCCGACACCCTGAACGGCGATCACGGCGACAACATGGTGCAAACCTTCAACCTGATTACGCAGGCGCTGGCCTCTCAGAAAGGCGCCCAACCTGCCAAACAACTGGCTTATGCCAGCCAGGTACTCACTCAAAAGGCCACCAGCGGATCGTCCAAAGTCTACGCCCAGGGGCTGGCACAGGCCGCTCAACAGTTCCAGGGACAAAAAGCCGTCACACCTGAAAACGGCATGGCGCTGATACAAGCCTTACTCGGCGGCGGGAGCGCCAATACCAGCCCCGCTGCCAGCGATGGCATGGATGCGCTTCAATCGCTGCTCGGCAACGCAAGCGGTTCTTCCTCGGGCAGCGCATTGGACTCGCTGATAGACCTGGCCAAAGGCGAACAATTGGACGGTCAGGATATTGGCAATTTGATCCAAGCCGGCATGGCTTTTCTGAACGCCAAAAACCAGGGACAGGATACCGTGCAAGCAGCCATCTCGGCGCTGGTCTCCGGCGGACCGTTGGGAGGGCAGCCGCATCGTAAACAGTCGGGCGAGGTCGTGGCCGGGGCTTTGTTGCAAGCCCTTTCAGCCTTGGGGAAATAACAGCATTTCTGCCCCAGCGTTATACATCCCAAAGGTTTGGTTGACCTCTGGGACGTTTTTTTGGTTGAACTCATTCGACACACACCCAAGTTAGAAAAGGTCTCCCATGCACAATTTCACCACGCCGGCGCGCGCCGGGAACACTTTCGACCCTGTACATGATGTTTACCGCTACACCCCGCGCTCCCTACAACCCATCTTTACCCCTAAAACGGTTGCCGTCATCGGCGCAACCGAAAAACAAGGCAGCGTTGGCCGCACCGTCATCTGGAACCTCATCAGCAGCCCTTTTGGCGGCACAGTCTTCCCCATCAACCCCAAACGCGAAAACATCCTGGGCATCAAGGCTTATCCCAGCATCAAAGACCTGCCCGACCAGGTAGACCTAGCAGTCATCGTCACCCCGGCGCCTACCGTCCCGCGCATCATCGAGGAATGTGTGGAGGCCGGCGTAAAAGGCGCTATCGTCATCTCGGCCGGCTTCAAGGAAGTCGGCCCTGAAGGCGCAGAACTGGAACGCCAAATTCTCGCGCACGCCCGCAAAGGCAAGATGCGCGTCATCGGCCCCAATTGCCTGGGCGTGATGAATCCGCTCACCGGCCTAAACGCCACCTTCGCCGCTGCGCCGGCCCGGCCTGGCAACGTGGCCTTCATCAGCCAATCGGGGGCGCTTTGCACCTCTGTATTGGACTGGTCTTTCAAAGAGCATGTCGGTTTCTCCGCCTTCGTCTCCATCGGCTCCATGTTGGATGTAGGCTGGGGCGACCTCATCTATCATTTGGGCGACGACCCACACACCCAAAGCATCGTCATCTACATGGAAACGATTGGCGACGCGCGGGCGTTCATGTCAGCGGCGCGCGAGGTGGCGCTGACCAAGCCCATCATCGTCATCAAGCCTGGCCGCACCGAGGGTGCAGCCCGCGCAGCCGCCTCGCACACCGGCTCGTTGACCGGCTCGGACGAAGTGCTGGAGGCCGCCTTCCGACGCTGCGGCGTGTTGCGCGTGAACACCATCGGCGAAATCTTTTCCATGGCCGAAGTTCTCTCCAAACAACCACGCCCCAAAGGTCCTCATCTGACCATCGTAACCAACGCCGGCGGCCCCGGCGTGCTGGCGGTAGACGCGCTCATCACCAGCGGCGGTAAACTAGCCGAAATCTCGACAGAGACAATGGAAAAACTGAACCGCATCCTGCCGCCGCAATGGAGCCACAACAACCCCATTGACATCCTGGGAGACGCTTCTCCCGAACGCTACGCCCAGGCGCTCGAAGTAGCCGCTCAAGACGAAAACAGCGACGGTCTGCTGGTCATCCTCACACCCCAGGCCATGACCGATCCCACCGCCACCGCCGAAGCCCTCAAAGAATACGCCCGCAGTTACGACAAGCCTATCCTGGCCTCCTGGTCGGGCGGGCAAGACATCGCCGCCGGCGAAGCCATCCTCAACAAGGCCGGCATCCCCACTTTCATCTACCCCGATACAGCCGCCGAAGCCTTTGCCTACATGTGGAAATATACGGACAATCTGCAAGCGCTCTATGAAACCGTCAGCCTGCAGCACGATTCCGCTTCAGGCCCAGACCGTGAGGCTGCTTCCGCTATCATCAACCGGGTGCGCGGCTCGGGCCGCTCCCTGCTCACCGAAGCCGAGTCGAAGGAACTGCTGGCCGCCTATGGCATTCCCACCGTCCCTACCCATATCGCCCTGAATGCCGACCAGGCTGTAGCCCTGGCCGAACATATCGGCTATCCGGTTGTGCTAAAACTGCACTCCGAGACAGTGACCCATAAAACCGACGTCGGCGGGGTAAAACTCAACTTAAACGGCGAGCAAGCGGTTCGGTCGGCTTTCGAGGCAATACAGAAAGGCGTCAGCGAAAAGCACAGCGCTGCCGATTTCCTGGGAGTCACCGTTCAGCCGATGATTGAATTATCCGATGCGTATGAACTGATCATCGGCTCAAGCATTGATGCTCAGTTTGGGCCGGTCATCCTGTTTGGCATGGGCGGGCAATTGGTGGAGGTCTTCAAAGACCGGGCATTGGGTCTGCCGCCACTCAACGCCACCCTGGCGCGTCGCATGATGGAGCGCACGAAAATCTTCGAGGCCCTCAAAGGCGTGCGCGGACGCCCCCCCGTAGACATCGCCGCGCTGGAAACCCTGCTAGTCAACTTCAGCCAACTGGTGGCCGAGCAGCGCTGGATCAAGGAATTGGACATCAACCCCCTGTTGGCCTCCCATGAAGGCTTGCTGGCACTGGACGCGCGGGTAGTCATCCACGAGGCGGCTGAAGAAAGCCAATTACCGCGCCTGGCTATCCGCCCCTACCCGGCAAAATATGTCGCCCCCTGGACAATGAAAGATGGCACACCGGTCGTCATCCGCCCTATCCGGCCAGAAGATGAAATGATGATGCGGCGCTTCCACGCCTCGCTCTCAGACAGGACCGTCTACCTGCGTTACCTTTCCCCCCTGCTGCTCAGCGCCCGCACCACGCACGAACGCCTGGCGCGTATCACCCACAACGACTATGACCGCGAGATTGCCCTGGTGGTAGAGGGCGAAGAAAACGGCGAGAGGCTCATCTTGGGGGTAGCCCGCTTGAGCAAATTACACGGCACGGACGAAGAAGCGCGCTTCTCGATGCTCATCAGCGACGCCTATCAAGGCAAGGGCTTAGGCAAGGAATTGCTCACCCGCAGCATCAAAATTGGCCGCGACGAAAAAATCAAGCGCATCATCGCGCTCATGTCGCCAGAAAACGAAGCCATGCGCCGCCTGTGCCGCGCAGTTGGCTTTTCGTCCTTCGAGATCGATTCGCAAAACGGGATGCTCAAGGCTCAAATCGAGTTATAGCGGGCAGACAAATCAGAGCGGCAGAATCTTCTCCAGCATCCCCGCCACCGCCTGATAGATGACAGAGCCATCCCCCAAATCTACCAGCGGCTTGCCAGAGAACTCGAAAGCCGTCAATTCCTCATTGGCCGGGACGACGCCCAGCAAAGGGATGCCAATCTTCTCGGCCAATTTCTCGATTTCGGGGTGCAAAACCCCATTTGGCACGCGGTTGATGATGAGATAAGCCTTCTCGATATTGATTTCGAGTTCATTCCGCATGTCGGCAATGCGCTGGGCGGCTACCAGTCCGCGCTGGGTGGGGTCGCTCACCACCAGCAAATGCTGCACATCGCGGGTCGTGCGGCGCGAGAGATGTTCCATACCGGCTTCGTTGTCAATGACCACATAAGCATAATGCCGGCTCAGGCTGTCAATGACCTCCCGCAAATTGTGGTTGACGGCGCAATAACAGCCCTGTCCCTCGCCGCGCCCCATGGCAATCAAATCGAAGCGGCTGCCCTCCGCCAGAGAAGAGCGGATGTGGTATTCCAAATAATCGCGCTTGTTCACGCCGCCGGGCAGGTTGCCCATGGCAGCCCCCCCTTGCACCAGGGAGGTCTTCACCTGTTGCAGCATATCCTCGCGAATGTCGCCGACTGTCCATTCCAAGTCTAGCCCCAGCACCATGTTCAAGTTAGACGACGGGTCGGCGTCAATGGCCAGAATGCTGCCGGTCTGATTCTGAGCCAGATACTTGATGACCATGGCGGCGACGGTGGTCTTACCGACGCCGCCTTTGCCTGCCAGTGCGATGGTGGTTGTCATACCAATATTCTCCTGCTCTTTGTCTATCTTTTGAAAACTTCTCGTCTACGGCAATCGAATGTTAACACAAGTTTTTCTTCGGCTACACTTAAAGGGAAGGCGGAAAGCGTAGACTTTACACGTCCAATTCTTTTACAACTTTGCTTAGGGGCACACCACGTTCCCCTTGCAGGCTCATTGTACCGTCTCACTCGTTCTCCTTCAATAGAGCCACAATCTTTTCAGCAGCACTTTTCAACTCCGGCACATGGTCATACACCGGGATGCCCAAGCGATCCGCTTCCTGCACCTTCAAATCCGCAGGCAAGAAGCCCAAGACCGGCAGGCCGGGTGTCTCGGCATTCAAGAATTTCGCCTCATCTTCATCACGCACCTTGTTGCCCACCAAGAACAATCGCTGCAAGCCAATATCATTGGCCAGTTTCTTGATTTGCGCCGCCGTGCCTAAACTGCGGCGGGTTGGCTCGACCACTACAATCATGGCGTCTACAAAGTCTACGGTTGCGCGTCCCAAATGTTCTACGCCGGCGTACATATCGAGCAGCAACACATCGTCCTTACGGAAGAGTAGATGCGTAAAGAGCGTCTTCAACATGGCCGATTCGGGGCAAATACAGCCGGAGCCGCCCAGGTCCACGCTGCCCATTTCGAGCAGGCGCACGCCGCGATGCGTCACGCTGAAACGTTCCGGGATGTCGTCTACGCGCGGGTTGAGGGTGAAAAAACCGCCCACTGTGCCGGGCTTAGCGCCAGTGCGTTCCTCGATCAATTCCTCCATCTCGGCAATGGGCCGAAGTCGAGCGCGCAAATCGGCAGGGAAACCCAAAGCCCCCGCCAGGCAGGGACTGGGGTCGGCGTCCACTGCCAACACATCGCGGCCCTGATCGGCATAGACCTGCGCCATGAGCGCCGCCAGGGTTGTCTTTCCAACGCCGCCTTTACCGGTGATTGCTAGTTTCATTGTATTTTGTCCTTTCGTAAACTTGCTCAAACAGCCAATTCGTGTACGCAGTAGGTATATCCATCTCGTATTGTCTGCTGAGTGGATAAATATTGCAAGACGTATTGACCACAATTGCTGCCAATCTCATTTTCCTCTACTTCGCCAATCGAGACGATGACCTCATAGCCAGCGCTCCTCATGGCCCGAGCCACACCCTGAGCGCTTTGCGGGCAGTAATGAGTATGCAATTGGATGTTTCCAGTGTCCCAATAATATGACTACGCGCAGTTTGCGGGGAGATCAACTCCCGCCACCAGAAGGACATCATCCCGGCATCTTCGGCAGTGTTCACATGCCGTGTAAATACCACCGGCCGGCTGGCTGCTAAAAACGCAGTACGCAGCCGGGAAATCCCCTCCACGATTGCAGACGCGGCGGGGACAAAGGCGTGCGAATCCGGTTGCAGGAAATACTCCTGCATGTCCAGCACAAGCAGGGCCGCGTTGCCGGACCGAAAGCGTATCTTGTCATGCCCACACCGCAGGCGCTCTACATCAGCAAGCAGCGCCTGGGATTTCGAACGCAGGCTGCCAGGGGTAAAATACAACTCCTTCTGCATCGGATCAGCAGGGCATCATCATGGCATTATGGGTGGATCACCTGCAAGCCTAAATGCTTCTCGTAGCCATCGAAACCGCTATCATTGTGCAAAAGTTGATGGCCGCACTCGATACAGTAAGCAGCAATCAGGCTGTCTATTGTCTTCCGAACGGTGATTCCGCGCTGCCGAAGAAAATGATAATTCCTGGCGCTTTGCACCGCCCGTTCAGGAGTGACCATACTCTCCTGTATAAACCTGCCCAATAGACGACAGGCAACCTCAAAGTCGCGATCATTGCGGAATCCCTGCAAGATTTCTGCCAGGATCAAATCGCCAATGATGATGGGAGTGGTCTCGAGGGCAGCGTGCAGATAATCGGTGTGCGGATTTTTCACGCCGTTGAAGTAGTCAACCCAAACGCTGGTATCAACTACGAGCATTGTTATCCACGTTTATGCGGGAGAGCCGTTGGGCATCCAGGTCGCCAGTCCATACCACCTTGCCGCGCAACGCGCGCACCTCCGCCTGTTCATGCAAGAGGATCAACAGCCGCAACGCCTCATGCACCACTTCCCGCTTGGTCCTGATCCCCGTCAACGCCTGAGCGCGCTGGACAAGATTGTCGTCAAGGACAATATTTGTTCTCATTTACACCTCCATCGTGTGTATGGTTTGCGCATTTTAGGTGTATTATACACCAGAATATCCCCACAGGCTGCATATTTGGCGAATGGAAGAATCAGCGCTTCTGTCCTGTAATTTTGCGCGCCAACATGCCTCCCAAGATCGCGGCGACATCCGTCGGCAGGTAATGGCCGAGTGACCGGTCGAACAATATTTTGCAGGTGGAGGGGAAATCCTCGTCGCCGCACCAGAAATTGACCAGCAGCGGCAGGCGCGGCAAAGCCTGGAAGGAATAGGCAGCGCCGCCCAAGTTTTCAGGCCGGCCGCCAGCCCTTTCACAAGCGCGTTTGAACCCTTCGACATCCAGGCCAAAGGCTTTGACGATTTCGTTCCCGCTGTATCCCTGGAAGGCCTGATCATAGATGCGGCCATCGGGCAGTTCGGCAAAGGAAATCCATTCCCCCACCCGGGGCGCGCCATCGGCAGTGTAGAAATAATACACGATCAACGCCTGAATATGGAGCGGAAAGACATCTCCGTTCGCCTGGCACACGACCCATTCTGGGAACGAGACGACCAGGGGGGAATCGAACAGGGAGAGGCGGAATTCGCCCCTCCCTGGGCCTAAGGCGTGGTAACTGGAGCCAGTGCGCTCAGCCAGCAGGTTAACGGGAATCGGCCGAAGGGCAGCGCGCAACTCGTCCACGCGCAGAGCAAGCCCAGGCTTCGATAGAGGCGGAGAGCCGTCGGGTTTAGACATCCACTGCAAGGCAGGTCAACGTCTCCAAGATGCCGGGGATCGGCTGGATCTCCGTCGCCAGGAAAGAGCCCAGTTTGTTGATGTCCCCATTTTGAACGACCGCCACCGCATCATAGGGACCAAAGGTCATATCGGCCGATTCGATGCCCCGTAATTTGCGGAGTTGGTGGACAACCTGTCTCACTTCGCCCGTGCGGACTTTTATCAAGATATATGCTTTCATGGTTCTCCTAATTTACGCTTTCTTTGTTACGAAGGAAGATGGACCAATAGATGGCAGCAACCAGGACCGCGCCTCCGATGATATTGCCTAGTGTGACCGGGATCAAGTTGTTGAGGAGGAAATTACTCCAGGTCAGGTTTTGCAGGTTGGCCACTTTTTCGGATACACGCGCCATATAGTCGGGAGCGAACATTTTGATGAGCAATCCATAAGGGACGAAGTACATATTGGCAACGCTGTGTTCGAAGCCGGCCGCCACAAAGGCTGTAATGGGGAAGATGATGGCCGCGATCTTATCCATGGTCGAACGAGCGCTGAAAGTCATCCAGACCGCCAGGCAAACCAGCGCATTACACAGGATGCCAAGCGCAAGCGCCTGCCCAAAACCCAGGCTGGATTTTGCCACCGCAGTGTTGAGGGCTGCAATGCCGACCGCATCCTTGCCAAATGTGTATTGCCCACTGAAGAACACCAGGATCGCCGTGCCAATCGCGCCGACAAAATTACCGATATAGACGATTACCCAATTCCGCAGCAATGCGCCGGTGGTCACCTTGCCGCTTGCCCAGGCCATGACAATCAGGTTGTTGCCGGTGAACAGTTCTGCGCCGCCAACCACAACCAAGATAAGGCCTAGACAGAAAACCAATCCTGACAGCAAGCGCGTCACACCATAAGGCAGGCTGGTGGAAAAGGCAACCGCGCCATCCGGCGAATTGATGGATACTCCTCCCACGCTGACCGTGGTTGCAAACACCGCGCCCAGGGAGATGAATGCTCCAGCCAGTAAGGCTAGGCTGAACATGGTCAATGCTGGCATTTCAGACTTGCGCACACCGACATATTCAGCGCGTATAGCCATCTCGGCTGGCAACAACGCGTCGATTCTTAACTCACTCATAAGACTCTCCGTGATGTATAAGTTCAACCTGAATTCGGGATAAGCCTTCGAACCGTCCTGAAGGCTCGATTTTGCTCATACAATTGCGCTAAAAAGCCTTCGGGACCGGTTACTCGGAACTGGCGTTAAATTCAGGCTTGATTGTGATATTGTTCACAACTCATCGAAGTATACCAAAGAAAGCAAAGTTTGTCAGACAACTTGTAATTTAATTCATATGACATCCATCCACGTTTCGTTAGAGCGATTTACGAGCCCAACTGAGATAACCGACCAGGAAAAGCGCCAGCAAGAGGACGCCGACCACAATCCCAACAGTCGAGCCGGGTTCGGATTGTGTAGGCGCTGCCAACGGACTTTTTATCGTCAATTCTACAGTTGCGGTAGGCAGTTGGACACCCACGAGAGGAGGCGACAGCGTAGGGGTGACTGTCGGGGTGACATCCAAGCGGTTGGAGGGGGCACTGGTAACCGTCGGCGGAGGCGGCGCATCTTTCTTGATCAAGAGTCTATCGCCTTGATAAATGTCTGTTCCTTGCCCGAGGTTGTTGAGGGCGCGAATCTGGTCTATTTTGACGCCATAGGCAATGGCTATGGCCCACAAGGTCTGTCCATATTGGACTTCGTGATACACCGCTCCGGTCTCGTCCGGCGTGCTGGTGACGACCGGCACGATGAAATCGCCTGGAGAGTACGAACCGATGGTTGGCTGGCCCGCCGCAGGCGTATATGGCTGAGGAACGCCGCTGGAGGTAGGCAAGGCGCAGTCAATGACAAAGTAGACCATATCCCCTGCTTGGGCAACGCCGGCGCCAATTTCTGTCAGTGTAGGGGAGAGCATGGTGTTCAAGTGAATCGCGTCGCCTTGCCATGATTGCACCGCCGCAGCAGCCGTCATGCCAGAGCCGCCGACGATGTTTTCAGCCCGAAATCCGCCCTGCGACAAATCACCCGCCAAAGGATAGCCAGCCGCCAACAGCCGCTGGGTGAGGTTCATGCCGCCGGGGCCACTGTGCGTGATTTGACCGCTCGAGGCCATGTAATTTGCCTGTCCCTGCGCGGTTTGCATCAAGATTGGGCTGACCGAGTAGGGAGCCAGACCATTGGCAAGCCGTAGGGCATTGACCGCCGCGATCAAATCCGAAGCGGTAGACTGGGAAGAAAAACGGGGACCGGAATACGCCAGGACAGAAGTGGGAAGCGACAACCCGGCTAGAGCCAAAAGCGCCAGGAAAAAGAAATGCAAAACACGCATGATAAGTTCAATTATACTGGGTAGCCACTTGTTCCGACAAATTTGCGCAAACCTCTAAAGTTGTTTGCACAAGTTCAATCTCAAGGCAACACAGCCACCATAAATGAGACATTAATCCTGCTTTCGGCTGACAATACTCACTACTTTGCGCCAGAACTTCCCGCTAATGCTAGAATAATAATGGTGAAAAACATCACCACGTCTTGAAAGGCAATTGATTTGACAATCAATCCACCCACGAATACAGGAGGTGCTGTATGGAAACGAAGGCGTTCGATGCGCCGGCGTTGTATGGAGACCATCATGTTATAGAAGTGCGGCGCATTCTGATGGAACTGCCAGGCGTAGAGGAAGTATATGCCAGCAGCGCATTTCGGACGATTGAAGTATCGTTCGACCCGGCCAAGATTACGGCCGATGAAATTGCCGCCCACTTGCAAAAAGCAGGGTATTTGGATGAGATACCGATGCTGGCAGAAACGGGGGTAGCAGCCTACGGAAGAGATGGCACAGGCAGTAACTTCCGTCACACCGCAATTTATGAAACCGTGAAAAAAAATATCAGTTTTGCGCAGCGAGTACCGTACCAGGGGCGCCCGCTTTGGCCTTGCCCTGGCTTCGGTACGCTGAAAATGGATGAAAGTTAGAGGTAAACAAAAATGGCCAAGAAACGTGAAATCCAAGAGTATTCGACCGACCCGGCTGCTCAGCAAATGCTGATTCGCGCCGAGGAACTGGGCATCAGCACCGCTTTTACCCGGGCTGACAATATGGTACCTTGCAACATCGGCGGAGCCGGGATGTGTTGTAAGCAATGCGGAATGGGACCCTGCCGTTTGACCAAGAGCGGAGACGTAGGCGTATGCGGCGCAACCATTGACACCATTCAAGCGCGCAATCTGACGCGCGCCATCGCGGCCGGCGCTGCTGCACACTCCGATCATGGGCGCGACATGGCCTTTTTGCTCAAAGCAGCCGCAGAGGGCAAGGCAGAAGGCTACATCATCCGCGATATTGCCAAGTTACGCATGGTTGCCTCATACTATGATATTCCCATAGAAGGACGTGCGCCCGAAGAAATTGCCAAAGACCTGGCAGATTTGTACATTGCACAATTCGGTCAGCAACATGGCGAGGTCGTTCCTTTGCGCCGCGCTCCCAAGAAGCGCCAGCAAATTTGGCGCGAACAAGGGGTTGTTCCTCGCGGCATAGACCGGGAAGTGGTGGAATGCCTGCACCGTACCCATATTGGCGATGACCAGGACGCTGACCATATCCTGCAACACGCTGTCCGCACCGCGCTGGCTGACGGCTGGGGCGGCTCGATGATTGCGACCGATATTTCGGACATCTTGTTTGGCACCCCCGCGCCTGTCCTGGGAGAAGCCAATCTAGGCGTCATCAAAGAAGACATGGTCAATGTTGTCGTGCATGGACACGAACCCAGCCTGAGCGAAATGATCGTAGCCGCTACCCAAGACCCAGAAATCATTGCCTATGCAAAAGCGGCGGGAGCAAACGGCGTCAATCTTTCGGGAATTTGCTGCACGGCCAACGAAATCCTGATGCGGCAGGGCGTGCCGGCCGCAGGCAACTTCTTGCATCAGGAATTGGCTATTATGACCGGCGCGGTGGAGGCCATGATTGTAGATGTGCAGTGCATCATGCAAGCCCTGGTCGGTTTGGCACAGAATTTCCATACAAAGATTATCACCACCTCGCCCAAAGTCAAACTCAAAGGCGCAACCCACATCGAATTCGATGAACACAAGGCCATGACGATTGCCAAGCAAATTCTGAAGACGGCCATAGACAACTTCAAGAACCGCGACCGGTCGAAGACGCAAATTCCAAAATACAAGGAAGACTTGATTCCTGGCTTTTCGCACGAGTATATCAATTACATGCTGGGCGGCTCCTATCGCGCTTCCTTCCGCCCTCTAAACGATGCTATCATGGCTGGGCGTATTCGTGGCGTAGCGGCCATTGTGGGATGCAACAACCCGCGCTCGAAACAAGACTGGCTACATACGCACGTGACCGAAGAACTGCTCAAACAGGATGTGTTGGTGGTCGAAACGGGGTGCGGCGCCATCGCTTCAGCCAAGTTGGGGCTTCTGTTAGGGGAAGCCGGCCTGGATAAAGTTGGACCCGGCCTGCGCGAAATCTGCGAAACGGTGGGCATCCCGCCGGTGCTGCATATGGGTTCGTGTGTAGACAATACGCGCATCCTGACCGTATTGACGCAAATGGCCGAAACCGGCGGCTTGGGAGACGACATTGACCAGATTCCTGCGGTTGGTTTGGCGCCCGAATGGATGAGCGAAAAGGCCTTGTCCATTGGTACGTATTGCGTTGCTTCTGGCGCGTATGTCATCTTTGGCGGTTCTTCGCCTGTGAGCGGTATGCCCGATCGCGTGGAGGACAGCGACATTGTTGCCAAACTGATCAGTTCTGGCTGGGAGCAGAAATACGGCGGTAAACTGGAATTCATCCCCGACCCTGACAAAATGATAGAAGCCACCCTAGCGCACATTGATAAGAAGCGCGCCGCACTGGGCCTGCCAGAATACGACCCAACGCGCTTTGGCCGTAGCGGCGACGCCAGGATGCTGGAATTGGAAAGGTTGCCACTGACTGAGCGCAAGGCTGCGATTTACGGAGTGGCTGCGGATTAACCACGAGAGGCAGAGGAAAGAATCCTCGTGATTCTTTCCTCAACGGAGGAACAGATGTCTAGATACATAGCAACCCGCGCCATTCGAGGCGCAAACGCCCTGGTGACCGAGGCCGAATTGATGCTCAACAAGGCATTGAAAGAAAAAGGGCCAGATACGCCGGTCTCGTTCCCGAACACGGCTTATTACCTGCCTACCATCCTGGGCATGACCGGCATAGAAGTGACCAAACTGAGCGACCTTCAGCCAGTGATGAAACAAGCCCGCCAGATGCTGCATCCTGTCCCATCGGGTATGCATTGGACTCCTTACTTGGGTGAGACGCTCGACTCGGGGATGGCCACCCTGCTGGCGGCCGAGACCATCGAGGCGGTGCGCTTCGTCTATGGACTTCAACCCGAACCCATGCCCGGCTTCAAACTCGCCGGGGGAACTTCTTTTACAAGCCCCGAGTCGAGCGGCGACGGCGCCAACCTCGACGGCCACTTGAACGGCCCGATTGACGATATCCAACTGCGCTCGTGGGGTATTCAACTAGTAGATGGCCGTATGCCCGGCTTTGCCGCTATTGTCGGTTGCGCCAAATCCAATGAGGTAGCGGTAAAGATCGTGCGCGAACTACAGCGCCGCAACATCTTGTGCTTCCTTTCTGGCAATGTGAATGGCCGCAGTATCATCCACCAGTTGCAGGAAGAGGGCGTGGAATTGGGCTACGACACCTACACCGTCCCCTTTGGAACGGATACCATTTCAGCCATCTACGCTCTCGGATTCGCCACCCGCTCAGCCCTGACGTTTGGCGGCCTCAAGCCCGGTCAAGCACGTGAAATCTTGCTCTACAACAAAGACCGCGTCTTTGCCTTTGTGCTGGCCCTGGGTGAAGTGGACGACCTGAAATATGCAGCCGCGGCAGGCGCCATCAATTATGGCTTCCCGGTCATTGCCGACACGGTCATCCCCGAAATCCTGCCCACCGGCATCACCACCTATGAACATGTCGTCTCGATGCCCTTCGACCAGATCGAAGGCAAGGATGACCTGGAACGCGCCGAGCGCCTGGTACAAAAGTGTATCGAAGTGCGCGGCGTCAAAGTCAAAGTGTCCAACGTAGACGTGCCGGTACCTTATGGTTCGGCCTTCGAAGGCGAAGTGGTCCGCAAAGCAGATCTGCGCGTGGAATTCGGCGGCAAGTATAGCCGCTGCTTCGAGTATCTGCACATGGCTAAATTGGACGAAGTCACCGACGGCAAGGTCGAGGTGATTGGGCCAGACTTCTCCGCCATCGAGCCGCAAGGGCATATGGATATGGGTATCATCATCAAAGTTGCCGGGCGGCAAATGCAGCAAGACTTCGAGCCGGTGCTGGAGCGGCAAGTTCACTACTTCGTCAACGGAGCCAGCGGCATTCAGCACGTTGGTCAACGCGACATTGCCTGGATCCGCATCTCGAACAATGCAGCCGATAAAGGTTTCAATCTGGAACATTTCGGCAAAATACTTCATGCCCGCTTCCACGAGGACTTCGGCGCCATTGTGGACAAAGTCGAGGTCACGATCGTCACCGAGCCAGACCTAGTGGCAGAGTGGTTGGAAAAAGCGCGCGCTGCGTATGATTACCGCAACAAACGCCTGGCCGACTTGACCGACGACAAGGTAGATGAGTTCTACTCCTGCACGCTGTGTCAATCGTTTGCGCCCAATCACGTCTGCGTGGTTTCGCCCGAACGCCTCGGCCTGTGCGGCGCGTACAACTGGCTGGACTGCAAAGCCTCGTTCAACATCAACCCCACCGGTCCGAACCAGCCCATCAAACTGGGCAAGGTCATAGACCCCGTCAAAGGTTACTGGGAAGGCACCAACGAGTATGCCAAAATCGGCTCGCACGGCGTCGTTCAAGAAGTGACCATGTACTCCATCATGGAAAATCCGATGACAGCCTGTGGCTGTTTCGAGTGCATCGTCATGCTCATCCCCGAAGCCAATGGCGTAATGGTGGTCTCTCGCGAGGACACCTCTATGACTCCGGCGGGCATGACCTTCTCCACGCTGGCAGGCATTGCGGGCGGCGGCTTGCAGACACCCGGCGTGATGGGCGTGGGCAAGTTCTACCTCATCAGCCCCAAGTTCATCTCTGCCGACGGCGGTTTCAAGCGCGTGGTGTGGATGTCATCGGTGCTGAAAGAGTCCATGGCAGACGAATTCAAAGCCGTCTGCGAGCGGGAAGGCGACCCTGACCTGCTGGACAAGATTGCCGATGAACGGAATGTCACTACGGTCGAGGAATTGCTGGCCTGGCTGGAGGCACACAATCATCCCGCCATGGCGATGGAGCCAATGTTCTAGGGAGTTGCCCAACCGATAGTTGCCAGTCTCATAGTCTCCAGATTGATACTCAGACTATGGGACTATTGGTCTATGGAACTATGAGACTATACGTCCGCGACCTGATGACCGTTGGCGTACCCACTTGCAAAACGACCACGCCCGTTGTAGAAATTGCCCGCTTCCTGGTCGAAAACAATGTCGAAGAGGTGGTGGTGCTGGGAACGGAAGGCGAGGGGGTGGGAGTGGTCGGCTACGAGGAATTGGTCGCTGCCTATCATCGCGAAAACATCCTCGAGTTGACCGCCGAGGATGTGATGCGCGAAGGCGTCCCCGAATTGCCAGCCGACATCCCGCTGACCGCCGCAGCGCAGATGATGAAAGATAAAGGGATCCGTGTGGCCTATATGAACCACAATTCAGCCGGCATCATCTATCCAGCGGCCCTGATCTCGTACAAACACCTTGTCCGTCATCTGGCAGCAAAGGACGAAACCGAATTGAAAGATTTAGGCATCTATGCGGAGCGCAAGTCTCCGCTCGAACAATTCATTGAACGACGCGAGGAGGCTCGTAAACAAGCGGGTTTGACCTAACGCTGGAAATCGTTCGAGCAAGCGGGCGCCCCTTTCCTAAAACCAAACTCGCGCACACTCAAGGAGGAACACAGTATGCCAATTGAAATCCCAAAAGACAAGTGGCCTGGCAGTGTTCGAAAGGTCACGCTTGGCGCAACTGCCGCAGAGGGAGGCACGCGCGCCAAAACGGTCACAGTGGGCGGGCAAACGACCATGCCCTATTTGCAGTTCGAGGCGCCCACGCCCAACCCGCCGGTGGTTGCCATCGAGATCAAGTCGCACAAGCCGGAAGACTGGTCGCCGTTGCTGGCGGAGACCTGGGGCGAGGCCATGAAGGAGCCTGCCCAATGGGCGAAAAAGGCCGAGGCAGCGGGAGCAGACCTGCTCGTCCTGGCGTTGACGCTGGAAGATACGCCCGAAAGCGCCGTCGAAGCCGTCAAGTCTGTTTTAGCGGCAAGCGGCCTGCCGCTCATCGTCTGGGGACCTGGGCAAGCAGAGAAGGATAACGAACTGCTCGTCGCAGTAGCGGAGGCGACCAAAGGCGAGAGACTCGCGCTGGGTATCTGCGAAGACAAAAACTACCGCACCATCGTCGCCACCGCGCTGGCCAACGGCCACCTGGTGCAGGCTCGTACGCCGATGGATGTGAACCTATCCAAACAACTGAACATCTTGATTACCGACATGGGCCTGCCCGCCGACCGCATCTTGATGGATCCGACCACCGGTGCGCTGGGCTATGGCATGGAATACGGCTACTCCGTGATGGAACGCCTGCGCATGGCCGCCCTGCAAGGCGACGCCATGACCCAATTGCCCATGATTGTCACCCCCGGCTTCGAAGCCTGGAAAGCCAAAGAGTCCAAAGTGGGCGGGGGGGTGCCTCAAGCCTGGGGAGACTGGCGGGCGCGCGCCATCCACTGGGAAACGATTACCGCCATTGCGCTGATCGAATCGGGCGCCGATATTGTCGTCTTGCGGCATCCTGAATCCGTCAAACGGGTCAAGGAAGCCATAGGCGAACTGATGACGGCTTGAGGAGGACAACATGGCTCTCTCTGGAATCCAAATCTACAAACTCCTGCCGCAGACCAACTGTAAAGAATGCGGTTTCCCCACCTGCCTGGCATTTGCCATGAAACTGGCTGCCAAGCAGGTCGAACTCTCGGCCTGCCCTTACGTAAGCGAAGACTCCAAAAAGCAACTGGCCGAATCGGCTGCTCCGCCCATCCGCCTGGTCACGCTCAAGGCCGGCACAGAAGTCAAGGCCGGAAACGAAGTGGTCATGTTCCGCCACGAAAAGACTTTCTACAACAAACCCGGTTTGTTCGTGCGCGTCAAGGCCAGCGACGGCAATTTGGCTGCCAAAGTGGCCGAAATAGACAAGTACAGCGTCAACTACGTTGGCATGGATTTGAGCGTGGATGGCTTTGCCGTAGAAGCAGATGGCGGGGATGCTTCGGCAGGCTCGGCACAGGCTTTTGCCGCCGCCGTCAAAACGGTGCGCGGCGCTACCAAGCGGCCCCTCATCCTGATAGGCGACCCGGCTGTGCTTCCTGCCGGACTGGAGGCGTTGTCTAGCAGTTCAACGGCTGGACAACAGGAGACCCCCATGCTCTACGCTGCTGACGGCTCGAACTGGGAGGCCATGGCCGACCTGGCTGCCAAGCACAAGGCCGCATTAGCCGTGAAAGGCGAATCGCTGGATGAACTGGCCGACTTGACACAGAAGATCCAGGCCAAAGGCGTAGAAGATATGGTGCTTGACCTGGGAGGCAAAAGCATGGGCGATTGGCTGATGCGTTCTACGCAGGTTCGCCGCCTGGCGCTCAAGTCCAACTTCCGCCCGCTGGGGTATCCGGTCATTGCCTTGCCCGGTAAGGCTGGAGAGCCTGGCAAAGAATCGGTGTACGCGGCGCAGGCGATTGCCAAATACGCCGGTTTCGTCGTCCTCGACACGTTCACGCCCGAAATGGTCTATGCGTTGTTGGTGCTGCGCGAAAACATCTACACCGACCCGCAGAAACCCATCCAGGTGCAGCCAGGCGTGTACGAAATCAACAACCCCACCGCCGATGCGCCCGCCCTGGTGACAACCAATTTCAGCATCACCTACTTTGCCGTAGCCAACGAAGTAGAGGGCGCAGGCTTGCCGGCCTGGTTGGTGGTCACCGACGCCGATGGTATGTCTGTGCTGACAGCCTGGGCAGCGGGAAAATTCGACGCCGAGCGCATTGCCAAAGCCGTCAAGGAATTCGACCTGGCCAGCAAGATCAACAAAAAGCGTATCGTCTTGCCAGGGCATGTGGCGGTTCTCTCCGGCGAGTTGGAAGAGGAACTGGCCGGCTGGGAGATTCGCGTTGGCCCACGCGAGGCCGTGGATCTGCCTGCCTTCATGAAGCAGGCGTTGAATTAGGCACACAACAGACAGGTACACAGGTACACAGGCCAACGCTTCCCTGTTTTCTCGTGTACTTGTGTACTTGTCCATCTTGCCATGCAACATACCGTCACATTTACCTACAACGATCAGCAAGCCTCTGTAGAAGTGTCCACAGGGACTTTGCTCACCGATGCAGCGCGTCAGGCAGGCGTCGAAATCGGCCAACCGTGTGGCGGTCAAGGCCGTTGTGGACGTTGTGCAGTTCAAATCCAGCGCGGAAAGGTCCGCCGTCGCAGCAGCCTGCGTCTTTCGCCGCAAGCCATTCAAGACGGCTATGGCCTGGCCTGTCAGACCGTTGTAGAAGGGGACGCTACGATTTACGTCCCACCGCAAGAGAAAATCGAACGCACTTTGACGACCGATCGGGTGGCCGCAGAAGTCAGCGTCCCGCCAGATTATGACTATGGCGCTGTTCAAACCATCCGACGCCTCAGCCTGCGCTTGAAGCCGCCTAGCATGGACGACCAGACGGACGATTGGAGCCGCTTACAAACCGCCTTGCGGCTGAATGGCCCCTTCGAGAACATCACTGCCTCGCTACCTACATTGCGAAGAATCGGCAACAGCCTGCGCGAAGGGAACTGGGAAGTGACCACCGTGCTAGATCACGATTTGCAAGATAGTGATCGCCCTGCCAGGCTCATCGGCCTGTGGCCTGGGCTCACGCCGGACACTGCGCCCTTGTGGGGTATCGCAGTAGACATTGGGACGACAACCGTTTCACTTTGGCTGGTGGATTTAATCAGCGGACAGGTAAAGGCGCAGGTCGCCGAATACAACGGCCAGATTGCGCGCGGCGAGGATGTGATTTCGCGCATCATCTATGCCAGCAAAGATGGCGGCAGTCAAGAAATGCGACAGCGTGTTTTGGACACCATCAACGCCCTGCTCGAAATGGCTTGCAAACGCGCCCAAGCAACCCCCCAGGAGGTGGTCAAAGCCACTATTGCCGGAAACAGCACGATGATTCACCTTCTATTGGGTATTCCGGCCAGCAGCATCCGTCTATCCCCTTTCATTACCGCAATCAACCATCCCCCCACCCTGATTGCCAGCGAAGTGGGCCTCAACATCCACCCCGAGGGAAGCGTAGATTGCCTGCCCGGTGTAGCCAGTTATGTTGGCGCCGACATCACAGCAGGCGTGCTTTCCAGCGGATTGGACTCTGCCGAGGAGGTCAATTTATTCCTGGACGTAGGCACGAACGGCGAAATGGTGCTGGGCAATCGCGAATGGCTGGTCACTTGCGCCTGCTCTGCCGGCCCGGCCTTCGAAGGCGCGGGCGTAGTCAATGGAATGCGGGCTACCACAGGCGCCATCGAAGAGGTGTGGATTCACAGCCAAACATACGAGCCAGATTACCGCGTCATTGGAGGAGGAAAACCCAAAGGCATCTGCGGCTCGGGTTTGATTTCCCTCCTGGCAGAGGCGTTCTTGACGGGTATCCTCGATAAGGCAGGGAACGTCAATTTGACGCTTCCCACGCCCAGGGTGCGGGAGGGAGCGCACGGAGCAGAGTATGTTGTCGCCTGGGGAGCAGAGACCGAGTCGGGAGAAGACATTGTCCTATCGCGGGTTGACATAGACAATTTACTGCGCGCCAAAGCCGCCATCTACGCCGGTTTCACCGTCCTGGCGGAACAGACGGGCTTTCCTCTGGAGAACGTTGGAAAAGTATGCGTCGGCGGATCGTTTGGCAAGTACATCAATGTAGAAAAGGCCGTACAAATTGGCCTTCTCCCCGATTTGAAATGGGAACAATTCGAGTTCTTGGGCAATACAGCGATCAAGGGCGCTTACCTAGCGCTACTGGATTGGCGCAAACGCCGACAGATTGCCGATATTGCCAATCGCATGACCTATATCGAACTTTCGGCAGACAATACCTTTTACGAGGCGTTTACATCTGCCCTGTTTCTGCCGCACACTGACTTGAGCCGGTTTCCGTCAGTGCAAGCGGCGTTAGCAAAAGAATAAATTCTGGAGGAGGAAGCATGTACATCATCGGCGAAAATATTCATATTCTTTCCGAGAAAGTCAAAGAGGCGCTCAACAATCGCGATCGGGAGTTCTTCATGGACCTGGCCGTGCGGCAAGTGGAAGCAGGCGCCAAAGCCATTGACGTCAACCTGGGGCCGCGCAAGAAAGATTTTGCAGAGGTGTGGCCCTGGATCATCTCCTCTCTCGAAGCGGTAGTGGATGTCCCGCTTTCGATTGATACCACCAACGTGGAAGGCATGGAAGTTGCATTGCAAAACATCAAGAAGGCCCAGCCTATCCTCAATTCGACCTCTGCCGAACCAGAACGGCTGGAAAAAGTGCCGGCCCTGGCCAAGAAATACGGCGCAAAAGTGATCGCTCTGACCATGGGCACCTCGGGCATCCCCGTCGAAGCCGATGCGCGTGTCAACATTGCTGTCGAAACGCTCATTCCACACCTGATGGAAATTGGCTTCAACATGGATGACTTGATCATTGATCCCCTGGTGTTGACCGTGTCGGGCTGCCAGCAATACTGTCCGGAATTGATTGGGGCGGTGAATATGCTGCAATACGCCTGGGATCCGGCGCCCAAGATTTCGGTGGGGCTGAGCAATGTGTCGAATGCCGTTCCCAGAGAGAATCGACCGCTCATCAACCGGGTGTATCTGGCTATGTTGATGGGGGTGGGACTGCAAATGATGATTGCCGACCCGCTAGATAAAAAACAAAACCAGGTCATCCAGTGGATCGAGAGCAAGGATACTTCCACTCCCCTGGCGAGGCTCTACAACAAGATCGCCGAACGCACGGGCGCAGGAGAAGAACCCCAGATGGAAGACTTCGACATGAGCGACCCAGAGCAAGTCGCCATCTGGAAGACAACCCAGATTCTGCTCAACAAAGTCATCTACGCAGACGGATATTTGAATCAGTAAGGCAACCAAGCGCCATGCGTCAGGTCAAGCGTATGGCGCTTTCGATGTAGTATTGGCCTAACAAACCCTCCAGCGGCTTGTTAGAGAAGACTTTAGTGTTAGCGACGGCTTTGGTCGTCCTGCGCAAGTCCTACATACGATGAAGCCGCCGCTACAGCGAGGGATGAACCTATGAATGTCGAGGAATTGCTTGCAAAAGCAACCAAACCGGCTGCGGATGCGATGAGACTGCATCCGTTCTACCGGGGCAAAATCGAGACGACGCTAAAATGCAGTGTGCATTCGTTCAACGATTTTGCCATCTGGTATACCCCCGGCGTAGCCGCGCCCTGCAAAGCCATCCACGCAAATCCAGAACTCGTCTACGAATATACGAATAAGTGGAATACCGTTGCCGTTGTCAGCGATGGAACGCGCGTCTTGGGCCTAGGCGACATTGGCCCCAAAGCCGGCCTGCCTGTGATGGAAGGCAAGGCCCTGCTTTATAAATATCTAGGCGGGGTGGATGGCGTTCCTATCATGCTGGACACGAAAGACCCCGACGCTATCATTAACACCGTACTCATGCTCCAGCCCGGGCTGGGGGGCGTCAACCTGGAGGATATTGCCAACCCCAAATGTTTCTACATCCTGGACACCTTGCGCGAAAAAGCCGAAATCCCCATCTGGCATGACGACCAGCAAGGCACGGCCACCGTCACCCTGGCTGGCTTGATCAACGCTCTCAAAGTGGTTGGCAAGAAGATGAGCGAGGTGAGAATTGCCTTCATTGGCACAGGCGCATCCAATGTAGCCATTTCGCGCTTGATTTTTGGGTGGGGCGCCGACCCAGCCAAGTGCATGATGGTAGATAGCAAAGGCATTCTTGGCAAGCATCGCAAAGACCTGGAAATGCGCAAAGCCGAATACGTGGATAAATGGAAACTGTGCAACATCACCAACGCCGAGGGACGTGAGGGGAACATGGCAGATGCCATCCGGGGCGCAGATGTTGTGATTGCCCTGTCGCAATCTGGACCGGGAGTCATCATGCCAGAGTGGATCAAGGCCATGAACAAGGACGCCATCGTCTTTGCCTGCGCCAACCCGGTGCCAGAAATCTGGCCGTGGGAGGCCAAAGAAGCGGGCGCGGCTATCGTTGCCACCGGCCGCTCCGACTTCCCCAACCAGGTCAACAACTCGCTGGGCTTCCCCGGCATCTTCCGCGGCACACTGGATGTACGCGCACGGACGATTACCGATGAAATGTGTTTTGCAGCCGCCACTGCCCTGGCCGACCATGTAGGCGATAAACTGGACGCCGAACACATCATGCCCACGATGGACGATTGGGAGGTCTTCCCGCGCGAGGCGGCAGCCGTCGCCATGAAAGCCATCGAACAGGGACTGGCGCGCATCCAGACCACCTACGAGCAGGAATTCGAACGCGCTACCCACATCATCAAACGCTCCCGCGACCTGACCCAGCGCATGATGGAAGAAGGCTTCATTGCCGAAGCGCCCGAAGATGATGGGAATGCGCCCGACGTTGATATCGAAACGGTCAAGTCCGCGTATTGATGCGGAGAGGAGAAAATCATGTACGACCTGATCGTCATCGGAGGCGGACCGGCCGGCCTGACAGCCACTGTCTACGCCATCCGCAAACGCCTCAATGTTTTGTTGCTATCCAAAGATTTGGGCGGCAAGACCAACTATCACCTTTCCCTGCCCTGGATCGAGGATTACCAGGTCATCAAAGGTCTGGAAGTGGTCAATAAATTCCGCACCGAACTGGAATATCTGGACTTTGCGCGCCACATCGAAGCGGTCGAGAAAGTCGAGAAAAAAGACCAACATTTCGTGGTCACCACCAAAGGCGGCGCATTGCTAGAAGCCAAGGCGGTCATCATGGCTACCGGCACTCGCCAGGTGCGGATGAACGTGCCAGGCGAAAAAGAGTATACGATGAAAGGCCTGTGCTATTCGGCGCTCTCCTATGCTCCGCTTTTCATTGACAAGTCTGTCATCGTCATTGGAGACCAAGAACTGGCGCTGAGGTCGGCCGGAGAACTTTCGACCGTTGCGAAGCATGTCACCATGATATGCGCCAGCGATAAACTATTCGCCTCACCCCTGGGCGCCAAATTGAAGCAAGCCGGAAATGTCGAAATCATGAAAGGCTGCGAAGTAGTTGAAGTGCAGGGTGATGAATACGCCCGAAAATTGGTCGTCAAGGACAGCAGCGGAAAGTTAACCACCCTCGAGGCCGATGGCATGTTCGTGGAAAAAGGGCTGACAGCCGTGACCAGCATGGTCAGCGGCCTGGTCGAACTCGACGAACAAGGCCGCATCATCGTAGACTGCGCCTGTCGCACCAACGTACCCGGCCTGTTTGCCGCTGGCGATGTGACCAATGGCTATGCGGAGCAAGTCTTGATCGCTGTGGGCGACGGCGCAAAAGCCGCCCTCAGCGCCTATGAGTATTTGCTCCCGTCTCTGTAAAAGTAGCACAACTGTCACTCGCATTTTGTGGCATTTATCCTTTGCCGAAATGACATTCGGTCTTTTGATCTTGCAAGTTCAAATGCTACAATACGTTAAGAGTTGACGAATCTGTTTGGAGGTCCCTTATGCCTGGATTGACACCCGGACGACGCTGGCAGGCTGCCTATCGTCCATTCAAGCGTGAAACCTTTGGAAACAAAGTATTAGAGACTGTAGAACTCGCCATCAAAGGGCCGCTTTTTGGCTGCCGCATGTGCGGCAACTGTCTGCTGCAAGAAACAGCCTTCATCTGCCCGATGGAATGCCCCAAGGGGCTGAGAAATGGTCCCTGCGGCGGCTCGACCTCGGAATATTGCTATGTGGATAAAACGCGCCCTTGCATTTGGTACAAAATCTATGAACGCGCGTTCAAAATGAACCGCCAGGAAATGCTCTTGGAAGTTCTACCGCCGCTGGATTGGGAAAAAACGGGCGGCGAGACATGGGGCGATGTGATTCGCCAAGTCAAGAAAGTGGGAGCAGGTAAATTCATCAGCGGAATGTTCGACCCCGACAAAAAGAAAAGGGAAGAGAACTGGAATGCTGTCTTTCAGCCTATACGCCAACCCGAATGGTGGCAGGGAGATGCCGAATATCATGCCCCTAAGTATGAAGGCTACGCATCAGAATTGGAACGCCGGCTGAAAGAAGGGGAGTTTGTGGTCACAACGGAGGTGGCGCCTCCGGTCACGGTTTCGACCAAGAAACTCAAGGAGAATATTGAATTAGTCAAGCCGTATGTGGCAGCCATCAACTTTACCGATTGCCCTTCCGCTACACCGCGCATGTCGTCTTGGGCCTGTTCGACAATGGCGATTCAAAATGGGGCCGAACCGGTCATGCAAATTGCGGCGCGAGACCGCACACGGGTAGGCTTGCAAGCCGAGGTGATGGGCGCTTGCGCCTTGGGCGTCAAAAACATCATCTGCCTTTCGGGCGATAGTATGAAACTAGCCCCGGCCCCACAAGGCCGCATGGACATTGTAGACCTGGATTCGGTGCAGATGCTATGGGTGCTGCGCCGCATGAGAGACGAGCCAAAATACCTGGATGGCCGCGAAATCAAATTCCCGCCCAAATTCTTCCTGGGTGCGGCGGCCTCGCCTTTTGCCTCTGAGCCGAAGTTCCAGGCCATCCGCGAACACAAGAAGGTCAATGCCGGCGCGCAGTTCTTCCAGACCAACCTGGTCTATGATATGGATGGCTTCGAAGAGTGGCTGAACGAACTTGCCAAACGTAACATCCTCGATAAAGTGTTCATCCTGGTCGGGATTACGCCGCTCAAGAGTTACAGTATGGCACGCTATATGCACGATGAAGTGCCGGGGGTATACATCCCTGAACCGCTGCTGAAACGCATGAAGCAAGCCGACACCGCTGGCAAGGGGGGTGAGGAAGGCGTGCTTATTGCGCTGGAATTGATCGAGAAAGCCAAGAAATTGCAAGGCGTGCATGGCATTCACCTGATGCCGGTCAACTGGGAATCAATCGTACCCCGCATTGTGACCGAGGCAGGTATCCTGCCAAAAGGGTTCGTGCCTCCTGAGCCGAAAAGCGAGAAGCCAGCCTGACGCAATGCAGACCCTGAGAAATATCGTCAAGAATGCTACCGGGCAGGATGTCCGACTGTGCCAGGCGTGCCTGGACTGTGAGACCTCCTGCCCTGAAGGTTTGGATATTCCATTGGGCAGTCTGGTACAAATGGTCACCTTCAACGACGAAGAAGTGTTGACTTCCCGTACCTTATGGTCTGACTGCGTGCTGGAAAATGCACGCTTTGCCTGTAAACGAGGACTGAATATACAGGTTTTGATGTTGGCCTTGCGCGAAGAGGCCAAGCGCAGAGGCATCGTTCCATAATAATTACAAAAAATACAATTTGGGGTAAAATCTTTGCAACTAGCCGCTGTCGAGGACTAGAACGTATGCCCCGCCGCCCAATTTCCGAGGTAAACGACATTCGCAACCCTTTCAAACATTTTCTTTTTGGAATCGGTGGTGCTGTCGTAGCAAGCGCTTTCTTGTATGGTGAGCGCCTCATGGTTTGCGCCGCCGCTCCTCTGCCACTGCCGGCCATACTACTTGCTGTTTCGATTGGAGGGCTGGGGGGGCTTCTCATCAGTTTGACACTTGCAAACAAAACGCCGCAAGCAAACCATGACGCTGAAGCAAACTGGCAGCGCATAACCGCCAGTTTACAAACAGATGAAACCTTGCGCCTGGCTCTCCATGTATTCGAGCGCGCCAGTCAGGGAATTATCATTGCCAATTCCGAGAAGAAAATTGTCACCGTCAACGCTGCCTTCACCAGCATCACAGGGCTTAAAAAGGACGATGTCTGGATGAAGGGCTTTCCCATTTTCCTCGACCAGAAACACACCCCTAAAGTCATCCTGGACAATCTCGACGCTGGCATCGCAACCGGTCAGGACTGGCAAGGAGAAGTATATGGACGCAAGAAGAACGGCGACATGTTCCCTGCTGCTTTACAAGTCATTACCGTTACAGATTCACAGGGTCAGATAGAGAACTATATTGGCTTTCTGACCGACATTACGATACGAAAACAAACCGATGAGCGTTTACAACACCTGGCTATGCACGATATTCTGACCGGTCTGCCAAACCGCATTTTGTTCATAGACCAGTTACAAAACGCCATCTGGCGCGCCGAGCAAACCGGGCAAAAGGTAGCCGTGCTTTTCCTGGACCTGGACGGATTCAAGACGATCAACGACACGATGGGGCATCACGTGGGAGACGAATTTTTGCGCGTGATTGCCAAACGGCTGCAAGCCGCCATCAAGAATACCGACTCGGCAGCGCGCATGGGGGGAGATGAGTTTGCCGTTTTATTACAAAATATCCATTCGCAAGAAGATGTTGTGCGCGCTACCCAACGAGTACTGATGAGTATCTCCAAACCCATTTCACTCCAAGAGCAAACACTACAGATCACGGCCAGCATTGGTGTCAGCATCTACCCCGAACACAGCACAGAAGAAAGCCTGCTTTCTACAGCAGACCAGGCCATGTACCTGGCAAAAAGTCAAGGCAAGAATAGTTACTTTATTTTCCCCGCTAACGGGGAAAAATAAAGGCTCATTGGGCGAAATCTGCATCATCTTTCATCGCAGAAGGGCCTTTATTTTCTGCGCCGACAATTCTCGATAACATCCTACCGACAGGTCCCCCAAACGCAGGCGGCCAATGGCTACGCGCACCACACGAAGGGCAAACAGCCCCACTGCGGCCGTCATGTGACGTACCTGACGTTTTTTTCCCTCCCGAATCTTGATTTCGAGCCAGCAGGTCGGCCCATGGGGGGTCACCGGCTTGGAACGCGGAGGCAGGTCTGGGTCAGGGATGACACGAGCGCGCGCAGGACGGGTAACATAGTCCTTGAATTTCAGACCGCGTTCCAGTTGCGTCAACGCCGCTTCGGTCGGCGTTCCTTCCACTTGCACCCAGTAGGTTTTTTCTACATGATAACGGGGATCGGTCAGACGGCGAATGAGGCTGCCATCGTTAGTCAACAACAACAGCCCCTCTGAGTCGAAGTCGAGACGCCCAGCAGCATATACTCCCGGCACAGGGATATACTCCTTGAGGGTAGGGCGACCGCCTTGCCGATCGGTAAATTGGCTGAGAACGCCATAAGGTTTATGGAAGAGGATATAACGAAACATAAAAGGATGACTCTGAATTATAATGAAGACAGTCGAATTTCTTCGTCACTCGCATTGCCTCATAAAAAAGGTAACTTTGTGAAGTATCGTTGCCTCAAAAAAGATGTTACTTTCCGACAGTATACCAGGACTGTCGGAGGAGCATATGATGAGTCGACAAAGCAAACGCGAGTTACATGCAG